>NZ_CYTY01000003.1:242423-279913 GCF_001298995.1 Achromobacter sp. 2789STDY5608615 | reverse complement strand
GGCCGTGGTCATCAGGCGCTGGTTGGCGCCGATCAGCGCGGTGGGGTTTTCGCGCCACAGCGCCGAGAACATCTTCTTGTACGGCGTGTCGACCGAGATGGCGGCCTCGTAGTAGTAGTTGCGGAATCCCAGCGAGGCCGCTTCGCGCAGGATGGTGAAGCCGTTCCGGCGCAGCCACGGATCGGCCGAGATCAGCCCGTGCAGGTATTCGTTGATGGCCGGGGTGCCGGACATGTAGTAGGGCGACAGCCCGCGCATGAAGCCCATGTTCAGGATCGACAGCGAGGTCTTGACGTAGTGCTTGCCGGGCTGGCTGATGTTGTAGAAGGTGCGGATCGACTGCTGCGCCAGGTAGTCGTCATCGCCATAACCCAGGCACACGATCTTGCGCGTGGCCACATAGGGGGCGAAGGCCAGCGACAGCTTGTTGAACCATTGCCACGGATGCGAGGGCATGAGGAAGTAGTCGGCCGGATCCAGGCCCTGGTCGCGCAGCGTCTGGGTGTGGCGGGCGACGGTATCGGCGCCCAGCTCGTCGCGCAGCAGGCTGTCGTAGTCCATGGTGGACAGGCACGCGAAGTGGGCGTTGTCCTTGTGCACCGCCAGCCACATGACGCGGATCGGGCTGGCGCATTCCGGCGCGTAGGCGTGGTAGTCCTCGGCGTCGAAGCCCAGGCGGCCGTTGTTGGCGACGAAGCTGGGGTGGCCTTCGATCATCGACGTCTCGATGGTCTGGTAGTCGGCCCGCGCCAGCTCGGCGGCCGGGGGCGCGGCGCGGGTGTGCTTGTAGGCGCTGCCGTGCAGCGTGCTGGTGATCTCGTCCAGGTAGATCGGCAGGCGGTCCTCGGGCATGCCGAGCTTGTCGCGGATCTCGATGACGAACTGCAGCGCGTCCAGCGGCGCGGGCGTGCCGGCCATGGTCTTGCTGATGGACTCGGGCGGGATGCGCCAGTGGCGCATGGCCATCAGCTGCGCGTCGAACCGGTATTCGGCGTGGCCGTCGGCCAGCACCAGGCGGTAGCGGTCGAAGCCGGGCGCCTCGGCCGGGCCCAGGCGCTCGGGTTCCAGCAACCATTCATGGGCGTATTCCGAGATGGCCTTCTTCACCAGCAGGCGGTTCACTTTCTCCCAGACCTCGGGGGCGAGGTGGCTGGCGATCTGGGCGGGGTGGGGCTGGGTGCTCATAGGGATGACTCCTGGAGTTGGGCCTGTTCAAACTGCTGCCGGGTGCAGAAGGCGATGCTGGCGGTCTTCTCGCGAAAACGCGCCTGGCCGGCGTAGACAAAACCCATGGCCAGGTTGAGCGCATGGATCTTGCGGTTGTTGCTGTCGGGTTCCACCACTACGCGGCGGGCCTGGAGGCGCTCGAACATGAAGCGCATCACGAAGGCGAGCACGTTGCGGCTGAAATTCGGGATGCGCACCCGCGGCGGGCCGATGAAGATGTGCATGCCCAGGTCGCCGGGCCGCACCTGATAGTGCTCGCCGACCTGGTCGTAGGCAGGGTCGTAGCATTCCACCAGGAACGCCGGGCGGCCGTCGTGGCTGCCGAGCCAGGCGCCGGCGTGGCCGCTGTCGGCCAGCGCTTCATAGAACTCGCGCACCTGCGCGTCGGTGAAGGTCTGCATCGACCAGAAATGGGCGTAGTCCATCGCGAACCACTGGCGCAGCAGCGCGGCGTCGGTGGCCGGATCGAGCGGGCGCAGCGCCAGGCCGTGGCCCTCGTCATAGTGGTTGCGCGCGTGGCGGTCGATCTCGCCCAGGAAGGCGGCGGTCATGGTGATCATGGCGGCTCCTCGTGCGGTCGCGGGTCAGACCGTGGCGGCTCGATGGCCGTCCAGCATGGGCATCAGTTCCGGCGCCACGCCGCCGCGGCACGCCGCCACCGCCGGCTGCGGCGCGCGATGGCCGAGCACGCCGCTGGCGGGCGGACGGAAATCCTGCAGCGCGGTGCGCGGCTCGATCGCATAGTGTTCATGGCCGGTCAGCTCGCGCAGGATCTGCGAGTTGCGGTAGCAGCAGAAACCCAGGTCGGGATTGGTCACGCCATGGCTGAGCAGGCCGCTGTTCTGCACGAAGATCTCGTTGCCGCCGTGGTCGATGGTGTAGTTGCGCGCGATGCGGTAGCCGCCGTCCTCGGCCCAGGCGATGCGGTCGTTGATCGGGTTGACGCACGCGGGGATGCTGCGGGTGTAGCCGGTGGCCAGCACCAGGCCGTCGGCGGCGTGCGAGAACGCCTGGCCGGTGTCGACGTGGCGGAACTCCAGGTGGTAGCGTGCAGCGTGGCGGTCGTAGCGGCTGGCGCGCAGTTCGGCGTTGGTGAGCAGCGTGTAGCGGCGGTCGCCGTTGTGGATCCTCTCGTCCAGCAGGTCGTAGATCTGGTTGATGAGCGAGGCGTTGATGCCCTTGTACAGGCTGCTCTGTTCGGCCAGGATCTGGCGGCGGCGCGCTTCGGGCAGGTCGTAGAAGTAGTTGGTGTAGTCCGGCGAAATCAGTTCCAGCGTGAGCTTGGTGTTCTCCATCTGGAAAAAGCGCGGCGAGCGCGTGATCCAGGTGAGGCTGTAGTCGTGCTCGTCGCTGTCGCGCAGCAGGTCGTGGAAGACCTCGGCCGCGCTCTGGCCGCTGCCGACGATGGTGACCGACTGCCGGCGCTGCAACGCCTCCTTGTGGCGCAGGTACTCGGCGCTGTGCACATAGGGCGCCTCGCGCCGGTCGCAGCAGGCCGGCAGCACCGGTTGCGAGCCCAGGCCCAGCACCAGCTTGCGGCAGCGGACCATGAAGCGCTCGCCATTGATGCTGTGCTGGCCGGTGACCAGGTAGGTGTCGCTCTCGGGATCGTGCAGCACGCTCTGCACGTCGCTGTTGAAGCGCAGGTTGGGCAGGCGCGCGGCGACCCATTTGCAATAGCGGTTGTATTCGGCGCGCGTCAGGTAGTGGTTCTCGCGCATGTAGTACGAGTAGATGCGGCCGGTCTGTTTGCAGTAGTTCAGGTAGCTGTATTCGCTGCGCGGATCGGCCAGGCTGACCAGGTCCGCGAGGAACGGATTCTGCAGCGTGGACGCCTCGATCAGCATGCCGGGATGCCAGTCGAAGCCGGGCTTCTTGTCCAGGAACAGGGCGCGCACGCCAGGCAGCGGGGCCGACAGGCAGGCAAGGCTGAGGTTGAAGGGGCCTAGGCCGATCGCGACGAAGTCATAGATTTCACGGTTCATGATGCTGACGCCTTTTGCTGAGTCTGCGTTTCACAGGCGGCGCCCGGTCGGGGCGCCGCGGGACAGGGCCGGCCGTGGCGCCTAATCAGGCGGCACGGGACACGACGAGCGGGCCTGCCCATCCGTCCACCGCATCAACAAAGGATTTCCAGCGCCGGTATTGCACGAATCAAACATCTGAGTAGGTATGATTTTCATTTGCAATATAGACACTCTAGCAAATGGTTTTTTGGCGTGATGCGTTGCCAAAGCCAAGCAGGCGGCGACCATATGCAGGGTGGCGAAGCGCATAGGGACATGGCCGCCGCGCATAAGCTCATGCGGCGCGCCTGCCCGCGCCATGCCGGCGGGTTATGCTTGCCGCCATGTCAGATAAACCTCCTGTGCTCAGGCTGCGCGGCGTCTACAGCGAACGCCTGTCGCCCGTCAGCCTCGATCTCGCGGCGGGCGAGTGCGCCGCCATCACCGGCCCCTCGGGCTCGGGCAAATCCCTGCTGTTGCGCCAGGTAGCCGACCTGGATCCCGGCCATGGCGAAGTCGAACTGGACAGCGCGCCGCGCTCGGGCATGCGCGGCCATGCATGGCGCCGCCAGGTGATCTACTGTCAGGCCGAGGCCGGCTGGTGGGATGACCACGTCGCGCCGCATTACACCGATGCGGCCCGCGCGGCCGAGCTGTTCCAGCGGCTGGGCCTGGCGCCCGGGAAAATGGACGCGCTGGTGCAGGAGCTCTCCACCGGCGAGCGCCAGCGCGCCGCCTTGGCGCGCGCCCTGGCGCTGGCGCCGCGGGCCCTGCTGCTGGACGAACCCACCGCGGCGCTCGATCCCGAGGCCACCGCGCGGGTCGAGACCGAGCTGCGTCGCTACCTCGACGGCGGCGCCGCCATCCTGATGGTGACGCACAATCCCGAGCAGGCGCGGCGCATGGCGCGGCGCGGCTGGCGCATGGAGCAGGGCAGGCTGGAGCCGCAATGGACGTGATCAAACTGCAGGCGCTGGACCTGGTCATCGCCTCGCTGCTGGTGCTGCTGTCGGCCGGCATCTCATTCGCGCTGCGGCTGAACCTGCAGCGCCAGGTGCTGTGGGCGGCATTGCGCACCGTGGTGCAGCTGCTGCTGGTCGGCCACATCCTGCGCATCGTGTTCGCGCACGCGGCGCCGTGGCTGACCGCGCTGGTGGTCGCCGTGATGATGGCACTGGCGGCGCGCGAGGTCGCGGCCCGGCCCAAGGCCCGGCTGGCGCGCCGTGGCAACGGCCAGGTGGGCGCGATGGCGGTGGTGGCCACCACGGTGGTGACCGCGCTGTTCATCCTCAGCACGGCGTTGCGGCCCGAGCCCTGGTACGACCCGCGCTATACCATCGCGTTGGTCGGCATCGTGCTGGGCAGCGTGCTGAACGCGGCCAGCCTGGCGCTGGACGGCGTGCTGTCGGGGGTGCGGCGCGACCGGCTCGCGATCGAGGCGCGCCTGTCGCTGGGCGCCACCGCGCACCAGGCCTTCGCCTCGCTGCTGCGCGAATCGGTGCGGCGCGGCATCGTGCCCAGCATCAACCAGATGTCGGCGGCCGGCATCATCACGCTGCCCGGCATCATGACCGGCCAGATCATCGCCGGCATGGATCCGATCGACGCGGCCAAGTACCAGATCCTGCTGATGTTCCTGCTGTGCGGCGCCAGCGGCATGGCCGCCATGGGCGCGGCCTACGGCGCCATGCGGCGGCTCACCGACGAGCGCGGCCGCCTGCGGCTGGACCGGCTGCTGTCCGAGCGCTAGCCGGCGCGCGCGTCCGCGGGCCGGCGCCAGCGCGGCCGAAGCGGCAAAATTTGATGAAATATCGACGGGGCCCGCGGCATACTCGGCGTTTTCATACGCAGGCCGGCCGCGCCGGCCGCCGCAACAAGGACCGGATCCGCATGAGTATTACCGAGCTGTTCTCGTGGCTGACCAGCGAGCAGGGCCTGATGGCGCTGCTGGCGCAGAACTGGGTGCTGGGCACCTGCATCATCGCCGCCATCGTGTTCATCGAGACCGGACTGGTGGTGATGCCGTTCCTGCCGGGCGACTCGCTGCTGTTCGCCGCCGGCGCCTTCCTGGGCCTGGCCGGCATCGATCCCATGATTTCATTGGCGGCGATCACCTTTGCCGCCATCGCTGGCGACGCGCTCAATTACGCCATCGCTTCGTCGCGCTGGGGGCAAAAACTGGCGCACAGCCGCTGGGTCAAGCCGGACCACCTGGAGCGCGCGCGCGACTATTTCGCCCGCTATGGCGCCATGACCATCACGGTGGCGCGCTTCGTGCCGATCGTGCGCACGCTGGCGCCGTTCGTGGCCGGGCTGTCGCAGATGCCGCGCCGCACCTTCTTCATCTACAACGTGGTCGGCGCCATCCTCTGGTGCGGCTCGATGCTGCTGGCGGGCTACTGGCTCGGCTCGATCGCCTGGGTGCGCGCCAATCTGCACTGGGTGTCGGTCATCATCATCGGCCTGTCGCTGATTCCGGTGGCGCTGCAGTGGCTGCAGATCCGCCGGGCGCGCAGGGTGTCGCAGGCCTGAGCGGCCCGGCATAAAACGCGGGCCAAAGAAAAAGCCGGCGGTTCCTTGCGGAACCGCCGGCTTTTTTGCGCCACCGGGCCAGGCGGCCCGGGGCGGGGGGGCTTAGCCGATGTTGGCCAGCACCTGGTTCAGCGTGGCGCTGGGGCGCATGGCGCGGCTGGCCTTGTCTTCGTTCGGCTGGTAGTAGCCGCCGATGTCGACCGGCTTGCCCTGGGCGGCCTTGAGCTCTTCCAGGATCTTGGCTTCGCCTTGGACGAAGGCGGCCGCGGCCGGGGCGAACAGCGCGGCGAGCGCGCGGTCGTCGGTCTGCTCGGCCAGGGCCTGGGCCCAGTACGTCGCCAGGTAGAAGTGGCTGCCGCGGTTGTCCAGGCCGCCGACCTTGCGGTCGGGCGACTTGTTTTCGTCCAGGAACTTGGCGGTGGCCAGGTCCAGCGTCTTGCCCAGCACCAGGGCGCGGGCGTTGTCGTAGGCGCGGCCCAGGTGATCCAGCGAAGCGGCCAGGGCCATGAACTCGCCCAGCGAGTCCCAGCGCAGGAAGCCTTCTTCCAGGAACTGCTGCACGTGCTTGGGCGCCGAACCGCCGGCGCCGGTTTCGAACAGGCCGCCACCGGCGACCAGCGGCACGATCGACAGCATCTTGGCGCTGGTGCCCAGTTCCATGATGGGGAACAGGTCGGTCAGGTAGTCACGCAGCACGTTGCCGGTCACCGAGATGGTGTCCAGGCCTTCGCGGATGCGCTTGAGCGAGAACTTGGTGGCCTCGACCGGGGGCAGGATGCGCAGATCCAGGCCGTTGGTGTCGTGGTCGTTCAGGTACTGCTTGACCTTGGCGATGACCTGGGCGTCGTGGGCGCGCTTTTCGTCGAGCCAGAACACGGCCGGCGTCTGGCTGACGCGGGCGCGGGTGACGGCCAGCTTGACCCAGTCCTGGATCGCGGCGTCCTTGGTCTGGCACATGCGCCAGAGGTCGCCGGCCTCGACGGCCTGCTCCAGCAGCACCTTGCCCGAGGCGTCGGTGACGCGCACGGTGCCGGCGGCGGGGATGACGAAGGTCTTGTTGTGCGAGCCGTATTCCTCGGCGGCCTGGGCCATCAGGCCGACGTTGGGCACGCTGCCCATCGTGACCGGATTGAAGGCGCCGTGCTGCTTGCAGTCGTCGATGACGGCCTGGTAGACGCCGGCGTAGCAACGATCGGGGATGACGGCCTTGGCGTCCTGCAGCTTGCCTTCGGCGTTCCACATCTTGCCCGAGTCGCGGATCATGGCGGGCATGGAGGCGTCGACGATGACGTCGCTCGGCACGTGCAGGTTGGTGATGCCCTTGTCGGAGTTCACCATGGCCAGCTGCGGCAGCGTCTTGTAGGCGGCGTCGATGTCGGCGGTGATCGCGGCCTGCTGGTCGGCGGGCAGCGACTGGATCTTGGCGTACAGGTCGCCGATGCCGTTGTTGGGATCGAAGCCGGCCTGCTTGAGGACGGCGGCGTGCTTGGCCAGCACGTCCTTGTAGAACACGGACACCACGTGGCCGAAGATGACGGGGTCGGAGACCTTCATCATGGTGGCCTTCAGGTGCACCGAGAACAGCACGCCCTGGGCGCGCGCGTCGTCGATCTGGGCCTGCAGGAAGGTCTTGAGCTTGGCGGTCGACAGCACGGCGGCGTCGATGATCTCGCCGGCCTTGACCGGGGTCTTTTCCTTCAGGACGGTCTTGGCGCCATCGGCGGCGGTCAGTTCGATCTTGACGTCGCCGGCGTCGGCGATCAGGGCCGACTTTTCGGTGCCGTAGAAGTCGCCGCTGTCCATGTGCGCCACGTGCGACTTGGAGTCAGCCGTCCAGGCGCCCATCTTGTGCGGGTGCTTGCGGGCGTAGTTCTTGACCGACAGCGGGGCGCGGCGGTCGGAGTTGCCTTCGCGCAGCACGGGGTTGACGGCGCTGCCCTTGACCTTGTCGTAGCGCGCCTTGACGTCGCGCTCGGTGTCGTTGGCCGGGGCGTCCGGGTAGTCGGGCAGCTTGTAGCCTTGTTCCTGCAGTTCCTTGATGGCGGCCTTCAGCTGCGGCATCGAGGCGCTGATGTTCGGCAGCTTGATGATGTTGGCTTCGGGTTGCACCGCCAGGGCGCCCAGCTCGGCCAGGGCGTCGCCCAGCTTCTGGCTGTCATCCAGGTAGTCGGGGAACAGGGCGATGATGCGGCCCGCCAGGGAGATGTCGCGGGTCTCGACCGTGATGCCAGCGGACTTCGCGAAGGTCTGGACGATCGGCAGCAGGGAACGGGTTGCAAGCGCCGGAGCTTCGTCGGTGAGGGTATAGATAATCTTCGGAGTAAGAGACATGATCCTTGAATCTGTTCGGCGGTGGCGCTAGGCGCAAACCCGAACATGCTATGCGGCGTCAGCCGGTAGATGTTGTCGAGAGTGGGTTCGTATGGGCAGACCCGGGCCAGGCCCCGATCGGCTCAACATGGCGCCGCCCGTCCTTTATTGCTGGTCCAATTGCCCGACCGCCTGGAAAGTGCGAGTGCCACGAACCGAACATTGTAATACTGTGGCCCGCCTGGCGGGCGCGGAAATGGGCGCCAATCGTCCGCGGGCCGTGCGTTTGGCGCCGAAAAACCGGATTTTTCCCCCAGGAATGGCGCCAAATCGGCGCAACCTGCTGGTATCGGCCTGCAAGTATTGGCTAATATTCGGCAACTTCCCGCGCCGCCTGGCGGGCGGGAAAGCGCGGGGCGCCGGATGACGATGGGCGTTGTACAGCCCCGGCGTGGAGGGATGCATGCGGTTTGGCAATCTGTTGTTCGATCCGAAGTTTCGCTACGCCAGCCGTACCGATGGCAAGACGATCCATTTCACGCCGGTCGAGAGCGCGGCCCTGTCGCTGCTCACCGGACACGTTGGCCAGATCCTGCCGCGCCAGCGCCTGCTGGACGCGACCCAGCGCGGTGACGCCGAAGCGCTCGAGCGCAGCGTGGACCTGCTCATCAACCGCCTGCGCGGCAAGCTTGGCGATTCGGCCCGCGCGCCGCGCTTCATCGCCACCAGCTATGGCGAGGGCTACAGCTGGGTCGCCGCGCGCGAGGCGGGGCCGGGCGGCGACGTCTACGTCGCCATCGGCCCGGCGGCCGGCCCCCGAGGCCCTGCGCGCCGAGCCGCGCGTGCGGGCCTTCCTGACCGATCTGGCCGGCGCCCTGCGGGCGCGGCTGCCGAGCGAGCGCGGCGTCAGCCTGTTGTCGCTGGCGGCCGCCAACGAAGCCGGCGCGCCGTTCCGTGTCGAGGTCGGGCTGCGCCAGGACGACGCCGGGGTGCATTGCGCCGTGGTGCTGCGCGAAGCCGCCAGCGGCGCCGCGCTGCGCGCCGAGCGCTGGACCATCGCGCCGACCGACGAGGCCGAGGTCGGCCGCACCGCCGCCGCGACGTTCGCCGCCGCCATCAAGAGCGAGATCTGGCGCAACCTGGCGCGCGCCCGGGGCGGCGTGGCCGGCCCCACCGACGAACCGATCGAGCTGCGCCTGCATCGCGCCGCCGTGCTCCTGTCGCGCACTCCGCAGAGCTGGCTCGAATCGGAGGCCGAGCTCAGCAAGCTGCGCGCCGAGCAGCCCGAGGATCCGCAGACGGCGCTGATGTGGGCTTCGCACCTGTATTCCCGGCTGGTGCTGGACCTGTCGGCCGATCCGGCCGCGCTGGAGCCGCAGATCGAGGCGCTGGTGTTCCAGGCGCTGCCGCACGTGCGCGACAACCCGATGCTGGCGCTGGCGGCCGCCAAGCTGCTGTGCTTCGTCAGCCACGGGCATCTGGAACTGGCCGAGGCGCTGGCCGAGGAGGCCTTCGCCCGCAGCACCGCGTTCGCGTCGGCCTTCGCGGTGCTGGGCCAGCTGCGGCTGAACCGCGGGCGCCTGCGGGAGGCCATCGATTACTTCGACCAGGGCATCGAGCTGGCCGAGGCCGGCTCGGAGTTCCAGGTGTTCCTGATGGTGCTCAAGTGCACCACGCTGCTGGCGCTGGACGACCGCCAGGCCTGCCTGACGGCCTGCGAGACGCTGTACCGGACCAAGCCCCTGACGCGGGCGCAGATGGGGCTGTTCCTGTCCTCGCCCGACGAGGTGCTGCCGGACGACCTGCGCCAGATCCTGCTGACGCTGGACGCGGGCCTGCTGCGCCGGCTGCTGGCGCACTTCGAATACCTGTTCGTGCGGCGGGTGCCGGACGCGGCCGGCAGGAAGAACATGTTCCGCGGCGTGCTGGCGCAGCTGGCGAAGCACCGGCCGATCGATGACTTGCCGCCGCAGGTGGGCGCCTATCTGTAGGCCCCCGGTGCAGGCGCCCTGTGCGGGCACCTCCCAAGCCCGCATCCGTGCAGGCCGGCCGCAAGCGCGCCGGAAAGGCCGATTTGACAAACGGCCGCGCATGCGGGAAGCTACGGCCCATGACTTCCCGCGCCGTCCGCATTTCGCTGATTATTACCATCATTCCTGGAATGGTGGGTTAACGCGCGACCGCAGTCAGTCAAACAAACCCGCCCCACGAGGCGGGTTTTTTGTTGCCGCCTCTGCCGGGCCCAGCCCCCACGCCGCAGAGAGTTTTCATGCAACAACCGCAAGCCGCCACCGCCAAGACGTCCGAGACCGACCCCTTCACTCCGGGCCATGCCGCGCCCATGGAATACCTGCGCCAGATCCTGACGGCGCGGGTCTATGACATCGCCCGCGAGACCGAACTGGACCTGGCCCAGGGCCTGTCGCGCCGCCTGGGCAACCGCGTGCACCTCAAGCGCGAGGACAACCAGCCGGTGTTCTCGTTCAAGGTGCGCGGCGCCTACAACAAGATGCGCAACACGCCGCAGGCGGCGCTGGAACGCGGCGTCATCACGGCCTCGGCCGGCAACCACGCCCAGGGCGTGGCGATCTCCGCCGCCCGGCTCGGCGTGCGGGCCACCATCGTGGTGCCGCAGACCGCGCCGCAGGTGAAGGTGGACGCGGTGCGCGCCTTCGGCGGCCCGACGGTGCAGGTGGTGCTGGCGGGCGATTCCTACAGCGATGCCTATGCCTACGCGCAGACGCTGGCCCGCGACCAGGACCTGACCTTCATCCCGGCGTTCGACGATCCCTACGTCATCGCCGGCCAGGGCACGGTGGGCATGGAGATCCTGCGCCAGCACCCGGGGCGGCTGGACGCGGTGTTCGTGCCGATCGGCGGCGGCAGCTTGGCGGCGGGGGTGTCGGTGTACATGAAGGCGGTGGATCCGTCGGTCAAGGTGATCGGGGTGCAGACGGTCGATTCCAGCGCCATGGCGCAGTCGATCCAGGTGGGCGAGCGGGTCAGCCTGGCCGAGGTCGGGCTGTTCTCGGACGGCACGGCGGTCAAGCTGGTGGGCGAGGAGACCTTCCGCCTGTGCCGCCAGTATCTGGACGAGGTCATCCTGGTGGATACCGACGCGGTCTGCGCGGCGATCAAGGACGTGTTCCTGGACACCCGCAGCGTGCTGGAACCGGCGGGCGCGCTGGCGCTGGCCGGGCTCAAGCAGTACGTCGAGCGCGAAGGCGCGCAGGGCCAGTCGCTGGTGGCGATCACCTCGGGCGCCAACATGAATTTCGACCGCATGCGCTTCGTGGCGGACCGGGCCGAGGTGGGCGAGGCGCGCGAAGCCGTGTTCGCCGTGACGCTGCCCGAGGAACGCGGCAGCTTCCGCCGCTTCTGCGCCGTGATGGGCGCGCGCAGCGTGACCGAGTTCAACTACCGCATCGCCGACGCCAACACCGCCCGCATTTTCGTCAGCGTGCAGATCGCGCGCCGCGGCGAGGGCGCGGACATCATGCGCGGCCTGGAGCAGGAAGGCTTCGCGGTCAGCGACCTGAGCCACAACGAAGTCTCCAAGCAGCACATCCGCTACATGGTGGGCGGACGCTCGCCGCTGGCGGGCGGCGAACGGCTGTTCCGCTTCGAGTTCCCGGAGCGTCCGGGCGCGCTGATGAAGTTCCTGTCGGCGATGGCGCCGAACTGGAACATCAGCCTGTTCCACTACCGCAACCAGGGCGCGGACTTCAGCTCGGTGCTGGTGGGCATCCAGGCGCCGCTGGCGGACGACGCGGCGCTGGACCGCTTCCTGGCGCAGCTGGGCTACGCGCATTGGGAAGAGACGGCGAACGAGGCGTACCGGCAGTTTCTGATCTAGGCGGCGGCCAACCCCTGATGGGCCAGCTCATGATGGGCCAACCCGTCCACATGCACCTGGGGCTGGCCTTGCGGGCAGCGCTCCACGCGCGCCAGCACGCCATAGGCGCGGCGCAGCGTATCGGGCGTGACCACGTGCCGCGGCGGGCCTTCGGCCAGCAGGACGCCGCCGTGCAGCAGCAGCGCATGGTCGGCGTGGCGCAGCGCGATGTTCAGGTCGTGCAGCACCACCAGCGTGATGAGCCGGTGGCGGACGGTCTGGCGCCGCAGCACGTCCATGACATGGAACTGGTAGTTCAGGTCCAGCGCCGACAGCGGCTCGTCCAGCAGCAGCAGGCGCGGCCGCCGCACCAGCGCCTGCGCCAGCGAGGCCAGCTGCTTCTGGCCGCCGGACAGCTCGTCGAGGTAGCGGCTGGCGAGATGGCCGATGCCCAGTTCGGCCAGCACCTGCATGGCCTCGCGCATCAAGGCGTCGCCGCCCTGGCGCGCGCGGCCCGAGCGGGCCGCCACCAGCACCGACTCCAGCACGGTCATGTGCACGCCCTTGGGCAGGGCCTGGGGCATGTACATGGCGTGCTCGGCGCGGCGGGCCGGAGAGAGGCCGGCGAAATCCGCGCCGTCCAGCCGCAGGTCGCCGCCCAGCATGGGATTGAGCCCCGCCAGCGTCTTGAGCAGCGTCGATTTGCCGCTGCCGTTCGGTCCCAGCAGGGCCGTCAGCGTGCCTTCGGGCAGCGGCGCCGCCCGCAGGCCGCGCAGCACCGGGCGGTTGCCGTAGCCGGCGGTCAGCGAGCGGATCTCCAGCGAGGCCATGGCGTCAGGGCTGCAGCGCCAGCGTGCCGCGCATGTGCTGGGCGTGGGCCGGGAACGAGCAATAGAAGGTGTACGACTGGCCGGCGGCCAGGCGGCTGACCGGGAACGTGACGGTGGCGGTTTCGCCGCCGCCGAGCATCGGCGTCTTGGCCAGGATGCGGCCGTCGCCGGGCGCCAGGAAGTCGTGCGCCGCGCCGGCCTTGATGCCGTCGACCATGACCGCGTCGATGTCCTCGGTCTTGGTCAGCACCCAGTTGTGGCCGGCCTTTTCCTTGCTGTTCTTGCCGGTGTGGATGAGGCGCACCGTGAAGTCCTTGCAGGTCGCGGGCACCACGATGTGGTTGGGCGCGAACTTCTTGCCGGGCTGGCCTTCGACGTCGATGCTGCAGGCGGGATCGGCGGCGTGGGCGGCGCCGGTGGCCAGCAGGGCGACGAGGGCGAGCGGGTAACGGTATTGCATGGGGAGGCGTCTCCGGGGACAGGGAAAGGCGTCAGCCGCGCTTGAGGGCGCGGATGACGATGGTGAGAAAGAAGGGAATGCCGACCAGCGAGGTCACGATGCCGACCGGGATCAGGGCGCCGGGCAGCACGGTCTTGGAGGCGACCGAGGCCAGCGACAGGATCAGGGCGCCGGCCAGCGCGCTGCCGGGCAGGTAGTAGCGATGGTCCTCGCCCAGCAGCAGGCGGGCGATGTGCGGCGCCACCAGGCCGACGAAGCCGATGGTGCCGACGAACGACACCGCCAGCGCCGCCAGCGCGCTGACCCGCAGCAGGCTCACCAGGCGCAGGCGCTTGACGTCGATGCCGAAGCTGGCGGCGCGTTCCTCGCCCAGGCGCACTGCGGTGAGTTTCCAGGCGTCGCGCAACGAGAACGGCAGCGCCAGCGCCAGCGCGGCCGCCATCACGCCGACGGTGGTCCAGGTGGCGCGCGCCAGGCTGCCCATGGTCCAGAACACGATGCCTTGCAGCGCTTCCTCGCTGGCGATGAACTGCAGCAGCATGACCAGCGCCTGGAACGAATACACCAGGGCGATGCCGAACAGCACCACGCCCAGCGTCGAACCGCCGCGCCAGCGCGCCACGCGCTCCAGGATCAGCACCGACACCAGGGTGCTGGCGAAGGCCGACAGCGACACCACCATGCCGGGCGGCAGCGCCGGCACGTGCCAGTCCAGGGTGATGGCCAGCGAGGCGCCGAACGCGGCCGCGGCGGACACGCCCAGCGTATAGGGGCTGGCCAGCGGGTTGTCCAGCATGGTCTGCATCTCGGCGCCGCCCAGGCCCAGGGCCAGGCCCACCAGCAGCGCCATCAGGGCGTAGGGCAGGCGGAACTGCCAGACGATGACGCGGGTGCCGGCGTCGGCGGCGTCGGGGTGCAGCAGGGTGCGCAGCAGGTCGAGCGGCGCCAGGCCGGCCGGGCCGGTGGCGATGTCGGCCAGCAGGCTGATGGCGATGGCCACGGCCAGCGCCAGGGCCAGCGCCAGCCGCCGCCGGCGGGTGCGATGGTAGCGGGCGACGGGATCGTCCAGGACGCCGTCGGCGGCGAGGACGGTAGCGGAGGTCTGCATGATGGCGTGCCTGCTTGCCGTCAACGGGCCGCGGGTGCGGTCCAGTAGGTGCCGGCGCCGTCCACGTCGAGGAAGTCGCGGTACAGCGTGGCCAGCGTGGCGTCCGGGTCCAGCGCGGCGGCGCGTTCGGGGTACAGCCACTTGGCCATCGCTTCGATCGCCGCGACGTTGTAGGGCGAGTTGTAGAACGCGTGCCAGATGCCGAAGGCGCGGCCGCGCTTGACCGCGTCCAGGTCGCGGATGCCGTCGCGTTGCAGCACGGTGGACAGGCTGGCCGCGGAGACCTCGGCCGCGGCGCCGGGGCCGACCAGCAGGCCTGGGCGGCCGGGGTCGGAGCGGCTGCCGGTGGCGATGTAGACCTGCGGCTGGGCCTTGAGCAGGAACTCCATGCTGACGTCGCCGATCGCGCCCGGCAGCACCGGGGCGGCGACGTTGACGCCGCCGGCGGCTTCCAGCAGGTCGCCGAAACTGCCGTTGCCGGTGGTGTGGCAGCAGGCGGGCCAGACGCCGGCCAGCATCTCGACGAATGCGCGCGGACGCTCGGCCTGCGGCACCGGCTGCACCAGCTCGCGAACCTTGGCCAGGTGCGACTCATAGAAGGCGATGTAGCGCTCGGCCTGTGCCGGGCGGTCGAGCGCCTGGCCCAGGATGCGCAGGCTGGGCACGGTGTTCTTGACCGGATGCTGGCGGAAGTCGATGAACACGACCGGGATGCCGGCCTGCTGCAGCGACGCGATCATCGGGTTGTTGCGGCCCGGGCCATGGCCGCTCAGGCTGAAGATGGCCACGTCCGGCTTGAGCGAGACGATCTTCTCCGGGCTGACGCTGGCTTCCGAGGTGGTGCCGATCAGCGGCACGTCGGCCGCCTTGGGGAAGCGCTTGATCAGTTGTTGCCAGGAATAGGGATCCTGCTGCTTGAGTTCGCCCTGCCAGCCGACCACGCGCGCCACCGGGTCGGCGCGATCCAGCAGCGCCATGGCGAAGACGAAGCGGCCTTCGCCCAGCAGCACCCGCTGCGGATGATCGGGCACGGTGACGACGCGGCCGGCCAGGTCGGTCACCTGGCGGGCCTGGGCGCCGGGCAGGGCGCAGAGCAGGGCGGTGGCGGCCAGCGCCGCGCGGAACATGATTTTCAAACGCATGGGAGATCCCGATCCAGTGGCCACGACACGCCCCGCGGGCTTGCGGGTAACGCGAACCATTCCTATCGGCAGGCAGTCTCCGCCATCGGGGTTCAAGAATTCGTTAAGACGCTCGCCAGGCGGTGGCGGCCCCGCCGCGAAACGGTTCGCGTGCGTGGCCGGATCGCGGTCGCGCTTACAATCTGAGATTGATTTCCATTCCCGGCTCCGCCCCATGCGCGTTCTTGTCATCGAAGACGACCCCGATATCCTCGCCAACATCACGCACCACCTGACGCGCCGCGGCTACATCGTCGACTGCGCCGAGGACGGGCTGCGCGGCTACGCCATGGCGGCCGAGGGCGGCTTCGACCTGATCGTGCTGGACCTGATGCTGCCGCGGCTGGACGGCTATGACCTGTGCCGGCGGCTGCGCACCGAGGCCGGCTGCGATACCCCGGTCATCATGGTGACCGCGCGCGATACCCTGGACAACCGGTTGACGGGGTTCGACGCCGGCGCCGACGACTACCTGGTCAAACCGTTCGCCCTGGCTGAGCTGGCCGCGCGCGCCAAGGCGCTGCTGCACCGCGCCAGCGGCGCCGGCGCGGCGCGGGTGCTGCGGGTCGGCGACCTGACGCTGGATACCGGCACGCTGGCGCTGGCGCGCGGCGGGCAGGCGCTGCGGCTGCCGCCGTCGCCGCTGCAACTGCTGATGCTGCTGATGCGCGCCAGTCCCGCGGTGGTGCACCGCGGCCGGCTCGAAGAGGCGCTGTGGCGCGATTCGCCGCCGGACAGCGACAGCCTGCGCACCCATATCCACCAGATCCGCCAGGTGGTGGACAAGCCGTTCGCCACGCCGCTGCTGCACACCGTGCATGGCATCGGCTACCAGCTGCGGGCCGTTGACGATGCGTAGCGCGCGGCGCGGGCTGGCGCGCTATCTGGTGCGCACCTACCTGCTGCTGGCGCTGCTGGTCGGCGGCGTGCTGACCTGGGTCTCGATCTGGAGCGTGAACACGCTCGAAGTCCACCTGCAGCGCATCGACATGGGCATGGCGGTCGAGCGCGTCCGCAGCGACTTCCTGGCCGGCATCGACCCGGGCCGGCCGCACCGGTTCTTCCACGGCGATCCGGGCGGCGCGGCGTTTCCGCAATGGCTGCGCGGGCTGGCGCCGGGCTTCCACAAGATCGAGCGCGACGGCCGTGTCTGGCACGTGATGGTGGACGACAAGGACGGCCAGCGCTACATGCTGCTGCGCGACTACACCGAGTACGAACGCAACCAGTCCACTTCGCACTGGACCGTGGTCAGCGGCCTGGCCGGCGGCCTGGTGCTGGCGTTCGTGCTGGGCACGCTGGCGACCCGGCGCATGCTGCGTCCGCTGGCGCGGCTGGCGGCGCAGGTCACGGCGCGCGGCGCGCAGCCGCCCCAGACCCGCCTGGCGGCCGACTATCCGCCGGACGAGATCGGCCGGCTGGCGGACGCCTTCGACGCCACCTACAACCAGCTTGAACAGGCGTTGCGGCGCGAACAGCTGTTCACGGCCGACGTCGGCCATGAACTGCGCACGCCGCTGATGGTGATTTCCAGCTCCTGCGAGCTGCTGCTGGACGAGCCCGGCCTGGACGCCGACGGCAGCGCCCGCGTGCGGCGCATCGCCGCGGCCGCGGCCGACATGGGGGAGCGGCTCGACACCTACCTGATGCTGGCGCGCGGCCGCGATGCCGGCGACCAGTTCGCGCGCGACAGCGCCGGCGGCGCGGCGCGCGAACAGTTGGCGGCCTGGAGCGCGATGGCGCAACGGCGTGGCATGTCGCTGGTGCTCGAAGCGCCGGCGCAGGCGAGCATGGCGGGTCCAGGCGATGCGCCGGCTGCCGCCGGAGAGGCCGACGCGCCGCGTTATCCCGCGCCCTTGCTGCGCGCGCTGCTGTCCAACCTGATCCGCAACTCGCTGCAATACGCCGGCCCCGGCGCGCGGGTCACGATCAGCGCCGGCCCCGACTACCTGCAGGTGGCCGACGACGGCCCGGGCATCCCGCTGGAACGGCAGGAAGCCGTCTTCAGTCCGTTCGTGCGCGGCGCGCAGCCCGATGCCGGCAACCTGGGGCTGGGCCTGTCCCTGGTGCGGCGCATCTGCGAGCACCAGGGCTGGCGCGTCTCGCTGCGGTCGGCGCCAGGGCAGGGCAGCGTGTTCCGGGTGGACCTCAGAACGCCAGGTCGGCCGTGAAGGTCACGGTGCGGCCCGCGCCCGGCACGCCATAGAGCTGGAAGCCGTCGAGCGAGGCGCCGACGCGGCTGTAGTAGAACTTGTTGAACAGGTTCTCCACGTTCATGCCCAGGGTCAGCGACTTGTCGACGCGGTAGCGCGCGGCGACCGAGTGCAGCCAGTAGGACGGCGCCTTCTCGTCGTCGCGCACCCAGATGGGATGGGTGCCGGACGGGCCCGACACGGTGGAACTGTTGTTGTTCTTGCCGCCCACGTACTTGTTGTCGGTGTAGCGCCGCTTGCCCACGTATTGCGCGCCGTAGCTCAGCGACAGCTTGTCGGTGGCGGCATAGGTGGTCCACAGGTTGAACGTCAGGTCGGGCACGTTCTTGGCTTCCTCGCCGCTGTTGGCGCCCTTGGTGATGCGGCTCTTCATGGCGCTGACGCCGGCGAAGGCCGACCAGCGCGGGGTGATGTTGCCGGCCAGCCCCAGTTCGATGCCGTCGACCCGCTTGGCGGGCAGCGCGCGCACCACGTCGGTGGCGTCGTCGCCATACTCCCAGGAGTCGGACAGCTCGGTGCGGAACACCGCGCCGGTCAGCGACAGGTCGCCCTGGGCCAGGTCCCACTTGCCGCCCAGCTCGTAGGTCTTGGACACCGCCGGCTTGTAGCTGTCGCCGCCGGTGGCGCCGTAGATGTTGTTGTTGGTCGAGGCGCCCAGCGCGGATGGCTGCGCGGCCTGGCTGTAGGCGGCGTAGAGGCTGGCTTCGGGCGCCGGCTTGTAGGTCACGCCCAGGCGGCCGCTCCAGGCGCCGTCCTCGACCCGGTTGGTGCTGTGCTTGCCGGCGGAGCCGGTGACCTGCGTGACGCGGAACCGGTCATAGCGCAGCGCGCCCTGCAGCAGCCATTGCGGCGTCAGCGTCAGCGTGTCGCCCACGTACAGGCCGGTGTTGAAGACCTCGGCGCGGTTGCCGTCTGCGCCCTTGACCGTGTCGACCCCGCCCATGTCGACGCCGCCGTTGTTGCGCAGGTCGAAGGTCGGGTTGGTCGACGGCGCCTTGATGGTGCGTTCGTGGTCGCCGTAGGTCTCCTTGTAGAACTCCACGCCGGTCACCAGCTGGTGCTTGATGGCGCCGGTCTGGAAATCCAGGCTCAGGTTGGTCTGGTTGGCCAGGATGGTGTAGCGCTTGGAGGTGCCGAAGTCGTTGCCGCGCAGCTGGCCATAGGGGCTGGGGTTGTCCAGCGGCACATAGCCGCTGTACGAGGGGATGCCGTCAGCGCTGTTGACCAGCGGTCCGGCGCCGGCGTAGCCGTAGGAGGTGCGCGAGGTGCTGTTCAGGCGCGCCGGCGACAGCACGCCGATGCGGTCGGTCTGTTCCCAGCGGCTGATGTTGGACAGGCGCACGCGGTCGTTGAAATCGTGTTCCGCCTTCAGGGTGGCCTGGTCGGTGCGGGTCTGTTCGGTGTACAGCGACGGATCGCCGTACCAGGCGTTGCGCGACACGTTCGGCATGCGCTGGCCGCCGGTGCCGCGCTGGATCGGCACGCCGCCGTCGGGAATGTTGTTGCCTTCCTGGTGCAGGTAGTTCAGGGTGACGCGGGTGGGCGTGCCCAGCCCCATCGCCAGCGAGGCCGCCATGCCGGAGCGGTCGAACTCGGTCACGTCGCGCTCGGCCACGCCGTTGTGGTGGCGCATCAGATTGATGCGCAGCGCCGAGCTGTCGGTCAGTTCCTGGTTGAGGTCGGCCGTGATGCGGCGGTAGTGGTCGGTGCCCAGGCCGCCGGACGCCTTGTAGAACGAGCCCAGCCGGGCTTCCTTGCTGACCAGGTTGACGCTGCCGCCGACCGCGGAGACGCCGGACTCGATCGAGCCGGTGCCCTTGAAGACCTCGGCGCGCTCCAGGTTGAAGATGTCGGTGCGGCTGGACATGCCGGCGTCGCGGATGCCGTCCACGGTGATGCTCTGTTCCGCCGAGAAGCCGCGGATGGTGAACATGTCGCCCCAGCCCAGGTTGCCCTCGCCGGAGCTGAAGGTGATGCCGGGAACGTTGCGCAGCACGTCCTGCAGGCTCTGGGCCTGTTGTTCCTCCAGCACCTCGCGGGGCACCACGGTGATGCTCTGCGGGGTGTTCAGGAGCGGCTCGGCGAACTTGCCGGATTGCACCCGTTCCGCCTTGTAGGGCGCGGGGCTGTCGGCCTGCACCGTCACCGGCGCCAGCACCGTGGCGTTGTCGTTGGCGGGTTGCGCCTGCGCGCTGGCGGCGGCGCCAAGCGCCACGCCCAGGGTCTTGAGCGCCATCGCGCCGGGATGAGAGGGTTTGTACTGCGCCATCGTCGGGTTCCAGGAAAAGTGCCAATGAGAATCGTTAGCGATTCTAGGAAGGCGCGTCTCAAGATCTCGTTAAGGCGTGTGGCGCCGGCCCCCCACCCGGAGAGGCGCGGGGTCGGTAAATCGGACCGAGGCAGGGGTGAATGAACGGCGGCGCCGGTGCCGCCGTCCCGTGGGCGTGCCGTCAGGCCGACAGCACGCCGTCGGTCATGCGCGGCAGGCCGAGCGGATTGGCGCGCTTGAGGCCGTCGGGCAGCAGCGCGTCGGGCAGGTCCTGGTAGCAGACCGGACGCAGGAAACGGCGGATGGCGGTGGCGCCGACCGAGGTCGAGGCGGGATTGGAGGTGGCCGGGAACGGGCCGCCGTGCACCATCGCATGGCTGACTTCGACGCCCGTGGGATAGCCGTTGGCCAGGATCCGGCCGGCCTTGCGTTCGAGCACCGGCAGCAGGCCGCGCGCGACGTCGGCGTCGGCGTCGTCCACGAACAGGGTCGCGGTCAGCTGTCCTTCCAGGTGCTCGGCCACCGCGCGCATCTGCGCGGCGTCGCGGCATGCCACCACCAGCGAGGCGGGGCCGAACGCTTCGGCCTCCAGCTCGGGCGAGGCCAGGAAGCGGGTGGCGTCGGTGCCGAAGACGGCGGGGCCGGCGGCGTTGGCGGCGGGCCGCGAGGCTTCGCCGCGTCCCAGCGTGGCGACGCTGGCGTGGCCGGCCAGGGCCTGTTCGCCTTGCGCGTAGGCCGAGAAGATACCGGGGGTCAGCATGGTGGCGGCGCCCTTGGCCTGCACCGCCTGGCCGGCGGCCTGGCGGAAGCGCTCCAGTGCCGGGCCTTCGATGCCGATTACCAGGCCGGGGTTGGTGCAGAACTGGCCCACGCCCATGACCAGCGATTCGACGAAGCCCTTGGCGATGGTCTCGGCGCGCGCTTCCAGGGCGGCGGGCAGCAGGAAGACCGGGTTGATGCTGGACATCTCGGCATATACCGGGATCGGCACCGGGCGCGCGTTGGCGGCCGCCACCAGGGCCAGGCCGCCGCGGCGCGAGCCGGTGAAGCCGACCGCGGTGATGGCCGGGTGCGTCGCCAGCGCGGTGCCGATCTCGTTGCCGGCGCCGAACAGCAGCGAAAACACGCCTTCGGGCAGGCCGTGCCTGGCCACCGCTTGCTGGATCACGCGGCCCACCATTTCGGAGGTGCCGGGATGGGCGTTGTGCGCCTTGACGATCACCGGGCAGCCGGCGGCCAGCGCCGACGCGGTGTCGCCGCCCGCCACCGAGAACGCCAGCGGGAAGTTGCTGGCGCCGAATACGGCCACCGGGCCCAGCGGCACGTTGGCCAGGCGCAGGTCGGCGCGCGGCAGCGGCTGGCGGTCGGGTTGGGCGGGGTCGACGGTGGCGTCCAGGAAGTAGCCGTCGCGCACCACGCGCGCGAACAGGCGCAGCTGGCCGACCGTGCGGCCGCGCTCGCCCTGCAGGCGGGCCAGCGGCAGGCCGGTTTCCAGGTGGGTGCGTTCGATCAGCGCATCGCCCAGCGCCAGGATGCCTTCGGCGATGCTTTCGAGGAATTGCGCGCGGGTCTCGAGCGGCGCGGCGCGGTAGGGGTCGAACGCGGCGGCGGCCAGTTCCGCGGCGCGCGCCACGTCCTCGGCGGTGCCGGCGCAGAAACCGGGTTGCAGCGGTTCGCCGCGGGCCGGGTCGATGGCGTGCAGCGGGGCGCCGGCGCCCTTTACGGCCTGGGCGCCGATCAACATATTGCCGGTCAAGGTCATGAATCTCTCCGAATGAAAACGCCCCCGGATCGGGGGCGAACAGGTGTGGTGCGTCGCGGGCCTATTGCGGGCCCAGCTTGCGGATCAGGGCGTCGAGCATCTCCAGTTCCTCGGGATGCAGGTCGGTCAGCGGCGCGCGCACCGGGCCGGCATCGTGGCCGACCAGCTTGGCGCCGGCCTTGACGATGCTGACGGCGTAGCCGGCGCAGCGGTTGCGGATCTCGAGGTAGGGCAGGAAGAACTCGTCGAGCAGGCGGTTGGTGGTGTCGTGGTCGTTGGCGGCAATGGCGCGGTAGAACTGCATCGCGGTCTTGGGCACGAAGTTGAAGACGGCCGACGAATACACCGGCACGCCGAGCGCGCGGTAGGCGGCGGCATAGACCTCGGCGGTGGGCAGGCCGCCCAGGTAAGAGAAGCGGTCGCCCAGCTTGCGGCGGATGCGGACCATGGCTTCGATGTCGCCGACGCCGTCCTTGAAGCCGATCAGGTTGGGGCAGCGCTCGGCCAGCCGGGCCAGGTGGTCGGCCGACAGGCGCGACTGGGCGCGGTTGTAGACGATGACGCCGATCTTGACGGACTTGCAGACCTGTTCGACGTGGTCGGCGATGCCTTGCTGGGAGGCCTCGGTCAGGTAGTGCGGCAGCAACAGCACGCCCTTGGCGCCCAGGCGCTCGGCTTCCTGGGCGTAGGCCATGGCCAGGCGGGTGGGGCCGCCGGCGCCGGCCAGGATCGGCACCTTGCCGGCGCAGGTGGTGACGGCGGTGCGGATGACGTCGGAATACTCATCGGGGGCCAGCGAGAAGAACTCGCCGGTGCCGCCGGCGGCGAACAGGGCGGTGGCGCCATAGGGGGCCAGCCATTCCAGGCGCTGGGCGTAGGTCTTGGCGTTGAAATTGCCTTGCGCGTCGAAATCGGTCACGGGGAAGGAGAGCAGTCCTTCCGAGACGATGGCCTTGAGCTCCTGCGGCGTGGTCATGGGCGGGTTTCCGTAAGTGGCGGGTGACCGCAGGCAGGCGAACCCGTCGTGCGGATCGGTTAAATAGGTACGTCATCGTACAACATGATTTTGGCCGGTTCAACCCGTTACCGAGAGGCCTAGAGGGAGGAATTGGGGAAATCCGCAATGCGGGCCAAGCCCGTCCAACGCATAATTATTTAAGTTGTACGATAACGTATCGCGCGCCGCCTACCGCGACGCCACTTTCGCAGAGGATTCCACCATGCTGCCCGCGGCTGGCCCAGCGCCCGTGCTGATCAAGATTCATCCCGAGGACAACGTCGCCATCGTGGCCAATGACGGCGGCCTGGCGGCCGGCGCCGCGCTGCCCGACGGCCTGACGCTGGTCGAGGCCGTGCCGCAAGGTCACAAGGTGGCGCTGCGCGACCTGGCGCAGGGCGAGCCGGTGCGCCGCTACAACGTCATCGTGGGCTACGCCGCGCGCGACCTGCCGCGCGGCAGCTGGGTCAATGAGCGCGTCACCACCATGCCCGCCGCGCGCACGCTGCAGGACCTGCCGGTCGGCACGCGCAAGCGCGCGCCGCTGCCGCCGCTGGAGGGCCACACGTTCGAGGGTTACCGCAATGCCGACGGCACCGTCGGCACGCGCAATATCCTGGCGATCAGCACCACGGTGCAATGCGTGCAGGGCGTGGTCGAACACGCGGTCGAGCGCATCCGCCGCGAGCTGTTGCCGCGCTATCCCAATGTCGACGGGGTGGTGGGCATCGAGCACACCTATGGCTGCGGCGTCGCCATCGACGCGCCGGGCGCGGCGATTCCGGTGCGCACGCTGCACAACATCGCCCGCAATCCCAACTTTGGCGGCACCACGATGGTGGTGAGCCTGGGATGCGAGAAACTGCAGCCCGAGCGCCTGCTGGCGCCCGGCGCCATCCCGATCCGCGCTGGCGAGGGCGTGGCGGCGGACGGTGGCGTCGACACCATCGTGCTGCAGGACGACGAACACGTGGGCTTCGAGTCCATGATCGCCAACATCATGCGCACCGCCGAGCGCCATCTGCGGATCCTGGACCAGCGCCGCCGCGAAACCTGTCCGGTGTCCGAGCTGGTGGTGGGCGTGCAGTGCGGCGGCAGCGACGCGTTCTCGGGCGTGACGGCCAATCCGGCGGTCGGCTTCGCGGCCGACCTGGTGGTGCGCGCCGGCGGCACCGTGATGTTCTCGGAAAACACCGAGGTGCGCGACGGCATCGACCAGTTGACCGCGCGCGCCGCCACGCCGGAAGTGGCGCAGGCGCTGGTGCGGGAAATGGCCTGGTATGACGAATACCTGCAACGCGGCAGCGCCGACCGCAGCGCCAACACCAGCCCGGGCAATAAAAAGGGCGGCCTGTCCAACATCGTCGAGAAGGCGATGGGGTCGATCATCAAGTCCGGCACGTCCAATATCGACGGCGTGCTGTCGCCGGGCGAACGGCTGACGCGCAAGGGCCTGATCTTCGCGGCCACGCCGGCCAGCGATTTCATCTGCGGCACGCTGCAGCTGGCGGCGGGCATGAACCTGCACATCTTCACGACCGGCCGCGGCACGCCCTACGGGCTGGCGCAGGTGCCGGTGATCAAGGTCGCCACCCGCAGCGACCTGGCGCGGCGCTGGCACGACCTGATGGATGTGGACGCCGGCCGCATCGCCACCGGCCAGGCCAGCATCGAGGACGTGGGCTGGGAGCTGTTCCGCCTGATGCTGGACGTGGCCAGCGGCCGGCGCCAGACCTGTGCCGAGGCGCTCAAGCTGCACAACGCCCTGGCGCTGTTCAACCCGGGTCCGGTGACCTGACGCCTTTCCCTCGGGTCCGCCGGCGGCGGAGCCGACGCAAGCGGCACCCCGGCGCGCGACGCCGGGGGCTGGACCGGGCCTGCCGCGGCCGGCCCGGACACTCTACTTACAACGACAACGGAGACAACATGGATTCAAACAGAAGGCACCTGCTGGCCGGCGCCGCCGCGCTGGGACTGGCGCGCCTGACGCCGGCCTGGGCCCAGGCGGATGCATGGCCGACGCGGCCGGTGCGCATCGTGGTGCCGTACCCGCCCGGCGGTTCGTCGGACATCATCGCGCGCGTGATCGCGCCGCGCCTGGCCGAGGCGCTCAAGCAGACGGTGGTGGTCGAGAACAAGCCCGGCGCCAACGGCAACCTGGGCGCCGGCATCGTGGTGCAGTCGGCGCAGGAGGGCCATACGGTGCTGCTGTGCGACGTCGGCGCGCTGGCGATCAGCCCGTCGGTCTACACCAAGCTCAGCTTCGATCCGTCCAGAGACCTGCGCGCGGTCGGCATGCTGGCCTATTCGCCGCACGTGCTGGCGGTGCATCCGGATGTGCCCGCCAGGACCGTGCCGGAGCTGGTGGCGCTGTCGAAGAAGCAGCGTCTGAACTTCGCCGTCACCGCCATCGGCAGCGCGCCGCACCTGGCGGCCGTGGCGGTGCAGCAGGCCACCGGCGCGCAATGGGAATACGTGCCCTACAAGGGTGGTTCGCAGGCGGTGACGGACACCATCGGCGGCCAGACCCAGGTCATCATGAACGGCCTGCTGGCGACGCTGCCGCACATCAAGGGCGGCAAGCTGCGCGCGATCGCGATCTCGAAGAAGGAACGCATGCAGCTGGTGGCCGACATCCCGACGATTTCGGAGCAGGGCGTGGCGGGCTTCGAGTCCGGCACCTGGCAGGGCGTGATGGCGCCCGTCACCACCACCGACAAGACCGCCAGCCTGCTGGCCACGCTGATGGGCCAGATCGTCAACCAGCCCGACGTGAAATCGCAGCTGAACGAGCAGGGCGCCGAGATCGTGGTGCGCGATCCGGCGCAGCTGACGCAGTTCTTCAACAGCGAGCGGGCGCGCTGGGCCAAGGTGGTGCAGAGCGCCGATATCCGGCTGGATTGAGGCGGGCGGCCGGCATGTCCGGCCCTCCAAAAGACCGCGGACCGTGAAGCGCCTGGCGCCACACGGTCCGCTCTTTTTTGGAATGCCGCGATCAGTCGGCCGTCTGCGTATCCGACGGCGCCTGGGCCGGCGTTGCCACCGAGGTATCGACAGAGGTGTCGACCGGCGCGTCCACGGACGTATCGGCGGGCGCGGCGGCCTCGGCCTGCGCCGGTTGCTTGGCGCCTTCCGCGGCCGGCTTGCCCTTGTTGGCATTGCCCTTGCCGCCGCGGCCGCCCGCCTTGGCGTGGCGGCGCGAGGCCATGCGTTTGGCGTGCTGCGCCTCGTTGGCGGTGACGGCGCCGGCGGGTTCGCCGTTCAGGTCCACGCGCGCGGCGGCCTCGACCATGCAGTCCCAGTAGCGGCGGCCGTCACACCAGGTCTTGACGGCCTGCTTGATCTCGTCGGCGCTGAGCTGCAGGGCCTTGGCGTGTTGCACCAGATCCTCGAGCACGCCCAGCTTGAGCGGCACCTTGGGCGCCGGCTTCTTGGGGAAGGCCTTGGGGAATTGCCGTTGCAACCGCGAAATGGCGATCAGCACCGGGTCGACCGCCGGCGCCTCGCGTCGTTCGCCAGCCGGCGAACGCGCAGGTTTCTTCCGGGCGGCAGCCGCATCGTCGGACGGACGCGCGGAGGGCTTGCGCGACCCCGCTTCGTTGGTGGCCGGACGGGCGGGTTTCTTTTTGGAAGCCGCCTCTTCGGGAGCCTGCTTCACGAGCAGTTCTCGGATTGCGGCGAGCTGTTCTAGACCCATGGTGTGCTGCGACTTCAAATGTTGAAAGCGTGGAGCATAACAGTTGTAGCGGGTCAGATTGAAGTTGCGGCCCTCCGGCGGCCGTCGTAAGCTCGTGGCCACCATGGGGATGCACACGCCGGTTACGTTTACAAGCCCGTCCGCCGCCGCCCGCCGCGCGGTGGCGTGGCTGGCGGCGGCGTTGCTGGTTTTCCAGTCGCTGGTGGCCTCCGCGGCGTTCGGCGCGCCCGCGCCGGCGGCGTCCGCGGGGGTGTCCGGAAAGGGCGCCAGCGTCATCCTCTGCACCGCCAGCGGTCCGCGCGTGGTGGTGTTGGCGGCGGATGCACCGGCCAGCCCGTCCGCGGCCGGCCATGACGCCGGGACCCTGGGCGGCCCGTTGCCGCACTGCTGCGCGTCGACCTGCGCCATGCTGGGCGGGGCTGGCCCGCCCGCGCCAGCCGGCATCGCCTGGCGCCTGCCGGCCGAGCTGCCGGCGTTGCCTTTCGCCATTGACGTCGCGCCGCATCCCCGTGGCGAGCCGCTGTGGCTGCCACAGCAGTCACGGGCCCCGCCGCGCGCGGCCTGATGCCGTTTTCGCGCCGCGCCTGCACGGTTTCGTCCGGCTGGCCCGTCGTTGACACACACGGGACCCCGGCCCTGGCGCCTGCCTCGCCCCGTCTCGTGCGCCATTCCTTCCGCGACTTTCCCGCGCGCCTGCCGCGCGTCTCTTATTCGCCACGCGGCCCGGCGCCGCCCATTTTCCAGGAGATTCATCATGTTCAAACCCGTTCTGATCGCCGCCACGCTGATCCTGGCCCCGCAATGGGCCTGGGCCCACGCCCACCTGCAGCGCGCCACGCCGGCCGACAAGGCCGAAGTGGCCACGCCGTCCTCGGTGAGCGCCAGCTTTTCCGAAGGGCTGGAGCCCGCGTTTTCCACGCTGACCGTGCTGGATGCCGCGGGCAAGCCCGCCGTCACGGCCAAGGCGGCGCCGGCGCCCGGCGACGACAAGACGCTGGTGCTGCCGGTGGCCAAGCCCCTGCCGGCCGGCGCCTGCACGGTCAAATGGCAGGCGTTGTCCAAGGACGGCCACAAGACCGACGGCGCCTGGACCTTCACGGTCAAGCCTTGAGATGACCCCGTTGTTGCTGGCGTTCGCGCTGTGCCGGGCCCTCGCCGCCGGCGCGGTGGCGGTGTTGTTCGGCGCTGGCGCGATGCTGGCCCTGGGCGGTTCGCCCCGCCTCGGGCTGGAGGCGGAAGCCGCGCTGCGGCGCGTTTTCCGCCAGGCGGGGATCGTCGGACTCGTCGCCACGCTGTGCCTGTTGCCGTTGCAGGCCGCCAGCATCGCCGGCGACTGGCACGCGATGTTCGATGAAGACATGCTCGACACGGTCATCCTGCAGACCCGCTACGGGCAGGTCTGGATCGTGCGGGCGCTGGCCGCGGCGGCGCTGCTGGGCGTGGTGCTCGGCTTGCGGCCCGGCAGCCCCAGCCTGATCGCCGGGGTCGCCGCGCTGGCGCTGGCGCCGCTGGCCTTGAGCGGCCATGCGGCGATGCACGAGGGCTGGCTGGGGCTGGCGCACGCGCTGAATGACTTCCTGCACGTGCTGGCGGCGGCGTTCTGGCTGGGATCGCTGCCGGTGTTCCTGCTGTGGCTGGCGGCTTGGCGGCGGCCGGCGTGGCGGCGGGATGCCACCCGGGCGCTGCTGCGGTTTTCGGCCTGGGGGCATGTGGCCGTGGCCGTGCTGCTGTTGAGCGGGGTCGCCAACGCGGCGCTGATTCTCGGCCCCGGGCTGCCCGACCCGGCCTCCGGCTACGTGCAGGTGTTGCTGGTCAAGGCGCTGCTGGCGCTGGCGATGACGGGCCTGGCGCTGCGCAACCGCTATCGCTGGATCGCACGCATCCGGACACAACCCGTGGTGGCGTTGCGCGCGATCCGGCGCAACACGCTGTGGGAGCTGGCGCTGGGCGCGTTGGTACTGGCGGTGGCGGGCCTGCTGGGGCTGATGTCGCCGCACTAACCTGCGCCCGCCACGTTGGCCGGGCGCGGCGGGCGGTTCAGCCCGCCAGCACCAGCAGCAGCGCCAGGCCCAGCAGGATGGCGAAGGCGCCCACCGCGAACGGCAGCAGTTGCGCGTAGACCGCGCGCTCCTGGCCGCGGCCGTGGGCCAGGCCCGCGGCGATCGACATGCGGATCGGCGAGAAGAATCCCATCGACGTGCCCGACACGTGCAGCAGCGCGGCCGCCGCCGGCAGGCTCAGGCCGGCGTGCAGCGCCAGCGACAGCTGCGACGGCATGAACAGGCTGTTGGGCGCGTTGCCGCTGTTGGCCAGGATGCCGAAGGCGCCGGCCAGCAGCGGCGTCAGCAGCAGCGTCCAGTCCTGCAGGCTACGGAACAACCCATCCGCGAAGGCCTGCGAAATGCCGGCGCCGGCCAGCACCTCGGCCATCATCGCGAACAGGAACACCGACAGCACCGCGTGCTTGCCGGTGTTCCAGGCGTGGCGCGCATTGCCGGCCAGCAGGCCGGGCTGGCGGCGCAGCAGCGCCATCAGCAGCGCGCCGCCGATCAGCCAGCTGCCGGCGTGCAGGAACGGCGCCCAGGCGGGCAGATCGGGATAGGGCGCGATCCTGGCCAGCCGGGCCAGGGCCGGGTTCAGGCCCGGCGTCAGGCGCGTCACCACCAGGCAGGCGATCAGCACGATGTAGGGCAGGGCGTCGCGCGCCGCCGTGCGCAGCTCGGCGCGGCCGGGCCGGCGGTCGAGCACGAAACGCAGCACGATCAGCGGGCCATAGGCCGCCAGCAAGGCGGTTTCGGGCCCCAGCAGCGCCGTGGCCGCCGTCAGCAGCGCCAGGCAGGCCAGCATCCAGCCGGCCTCGCGGGCGCGCTCGTTGGCGGCGGCCGGCAGTCCGGCGCGGTTCGCGGTGCGCCAGAACAATGTCATCCAGACGATCATCAGCAGGGCCACCGGCACCATGCCGACCAGCGCCAGCTGGGATGCCGGCACGCGCGCATAGGCCGAGGCCAGCAGCGTGCCGCTGCCCATGGCGCCCCAGGGGATCAGGGTCTGGCTCAACAACGCGAACACCATCAGCTCGCGCGGCTTGAAGCCGAGCGGCCGGATCAGCAGCACCGTGCCCAGCATGCCGACGCCGAAGCCGGTGGCCGACTCCGCGAAAGGGCCGATCAGGAAACAGGCGAAGAACAGCAGGCGGCGCCGCGCCAGCGGGTCGGCCGGCGCCAGCGCGTCACGCTGGCCGGGATCGCCGCGCGCGGCCATCTGCCAGAACAGCAGGCCGCCCAGGATGTAGGGGGTGATGATGGCGCCGATCCACAGCCCGCGCGCCAGGGCATGGCCCAGCTGGCCCGCGCCAAAGACGCCGGGCGCGCTGAACAGGGCCACCGGCGCGGCCGCCAGCAGGCCCAGCACGGCGGCCAGGGTGGTGTTCAGGCGGCCGCTGGCGATGGCGGCAATGACGATCAGCGCCGGCAGCGACCACAGCAGGTAGGTCAGCATGCCGCCGCGAAGCCGCGCAGGATCGATTGGGCGTGCGGGGTGGGCGCCAGGGCGGCGCGCAGCGCGGCGACGTCATGGCCGTCCGCCGCGAGCACGCTCTGGCGCCGCGCCAGGCAGGCGTCCATCAGGCCGGCGGTGAGTTCAGGGTGGAACTGCACCGACAGCGCGCGCGGGCCGTAGCGCAGCACCTGGTGCGGATCGTGCGCCGTGCCGGCCAGCACCGTCGCGGTGGCGGGCGGCTGCAGCACGCTCTGTTCGTGCGTCAGGTGGGCCAGGAAGCGGTCGGGCAGGCTCGCCAGCAACGGATCGGCGGCCGCGGCGGGCAGGCGCTGAACCGTATGCAGGCCGATTTCGCGGCCGCGCGGATGGTAGTCGACCACGCCGCCGAACGCGTGCGCCATCAGTTGATGGCCATAGCAGATGCCCAGCAGCGGCAGCTGCGCTGCCATGGCGTCGCGCAGCCATTGCGCGGTGCGTTCGCTCCATGGCTCGCGATCGGTGACCATGGACCAGGAGCCGGTCAGCACCGCGCCGCGCAGCGAGGCGGGGTCGGGCAGCGCGTCGCTGGCGGCGGGATGCAGGACCGCCAGGGGGACGTCGATGCCGTCCAGGGCGGCGGCGACCCAGTCGGCCTGTTCGCCGTGGGTGGCGCGCAGGTCTTCGGGCGGACGGCCCATTTGCAGGATGGCGAGCGGTTTGTGCGGCATGTCGGTGGCGGAATCGGCGCGGGGCCCGGACGGACCCCGCGCCATGATGAGGCCAGCGCGGTCATTCATCAATATGAAAAACCGCCTATCTGCTATGAGCCAGGATGATATCGTCGGGACGCCCGGCGTCCCGCCACGTCCGGCCTCAGGCGGAGGCGGCTTCCGCCTCGGCGACAGCGGTTTGCGCCGCCGCCACGGCCCGATGCGGCGGACGCGCCAGGCCGAGATGCTGGCGCAGCGTGGCGCCCTCGTACTCGCTGCGGAACAGGCCGCGGCGGCGCAGTTCCGGCAGCGCCAGCTCGATGAAGTCGTCCAGCCCGCCGGGCAGCCACGGCGACATGATGTTGAAACCGTCGGCGCCGTCTTCCTCGAACCATTGCTGCAGCTGATCGGCCACGCTCTGCGGCGTGCCGACCACCTGCTGGTGGCCGCGGGCGCCGGCGATGCGCAGGTACAGCTGGCGGATCGTCAGGTTGTCGCGCCGCGCCAGATCGATCAGCAGCTGCTGGCGGCTCTTGCCGCCGTTGGTCTCGGGCAGGTCGGGCAGGGGCCCGTCGACCGGATACCCCGACAGGTCGAAGCCGCCGATCATGTTGGACAGCAACTGCACGCCGACCACCGGATGGATCAGGTCCTGCAGGCGCGCGAACTTGTCCTCGGCCTCGGCCTGGGTGCGGCCGATCACGGGAAAGATGCCGGGCATGATCTTGATGTCGTCGGGATCGCGGCCGTACGCCACGGCGCGGCCCTTGATGTCGCGGTAGAACGCCTGGGCTTCGTCGAAGGTCTGGTGGGCCACGAAGATGACTTCGGCGGTGCGCGCCGCCAGGTCGCGGCCGGCGGGCGAGGCGCCGGCCTGCACCACCACCGGCCGGCCCTGCGGCGAGCGCGACACGTTCAACGGCCCGCGCACCGAGAAATGTTCGCCGCGATGGTGTAGCGGATGCAGCTTGGCGGGGTCGAAGTACTGGCCGCTGGGCTTGTCGCGCAGGAAGGCGTCGTCTTCCCAGCTGTCCCACAGCCCCAGCACCACGTCGTGGAACTCGGCGGCGCGGGCGTAGCGGCGGGCATGCTCGACGTGCTCGTCCAGGTTGAAGTTCTGCGCCTCGCCCTGGCCGCTGGAGGTCACCAGGTTCCAGCCCGAGCGGCCGCCGCTGATGTGGTCGAGCGAGGCGAACTTGCGCGCCACGTGGTAGGGCTCGTTGTAGGTGGTGGAGACGGTGGCGATCAGGCCGATCTTCTCGGTCACGGCGGCCAGCGCCGACAGCAGTGTCAGCGGCTCGAAGTGGTCGCTGCGGGCGGTGCGCGACAGCGACGCCAGGTCGGTGTTGCGCACGCCGACCGAGTCGGCCAGGAAGATGGCATCGAACTTGGCGGCCTCGGCGCGCCGCGCCAATTCGGCGTAGTGGCGGAAGTTGACCGGCGCGTCGGCCTGGGCCTCGGGATGGCGCCAGGCGGCGATGTGGTGGCCGGTCTGCATCAGGAAGGCGCCGAGCTTGATCTGGCGCGTGGAACGGGTCATGGCGATGACTCCAGCAATAGGTGGGACGGCAACGCGGCGCGCGCCGCCGGGAAGCGGAACGTAACGGTCACCAGGCCATCCGCAGCGAGGCCAGCGACGGCAGCGCCGGCACGCCGCCGCAGGCGTCGGAGCCCAGCGGCGGGCTGTCGTCGGCGGGCGCGCCGTCCGGCTCCAGGAAGTCGGACAGCACGTCATCGCGCAGCCGGATGAAGCGCGGGTCGCTGCGGTTGCGGGCGTGCGGCAACGGCACGTCGACGATGCGGCGGATGCGCCCCGGGCGCGGCTGCATGATGACCACCCGGTCTCCCAGGTAGACCGCTTCCTCGACGTCGTGCGTCACCAGGATCATGGTGATGCGCTCTTTCTGCCAGATGCGCTGCAGCTCGGTCTGCAGCCGCGCCCGGGTCAGCGCGTCGAGCGCGCCGAAGGGCTCGTCCAGCAGCAGCACGCGCGGCCGGTTGACCAGGCCGCGCGCGATCGCCACGCGCTGCGCCATGCCGCCCGAGATCTGGTGCGGATACGACCGCTCGAAGCCCTCCAGCCCCACCAGGGCGATGTGTTCGGCCACCCGGTCGCGCTTGTCGGCGCTGGAAATGGCCGCGTTGCGCAGCCCCACGGCGATGTTCTGCGCCACCGTCAGCCACGGGAACAGGCGGTGGTCCTGGAACACGATGCCGCGTTCCGGCCCGGTGCCGCGCACCGGCTCGCCGCCCAGCGTGATGGCGCCCTCGTAAGCGTCGTCCAGCCCCAGGATCAGGCGCAGCAGGGTGGATTTGCCGCAGCCGCTGGCGCCGACGATGGAAACGAACTGGCCGGCGGGGATGTCCAGGTCCACGCCCGTGAGCACCTGCAGCACGCCGCCCTCGGCCTGGGCGCTGGGATAGCGCTTGCCGACCGCCTGCAGTGACAGGTCCAACGAAGTAGGTTGAGTCATGCCTGAGTTTTCCTGCGGTTATTGGTCCTGGCCGCGCAAGCGCGCGAGCCGCCGTTCGGCCACGCGGGCCAGGGCATTCATGAGCCAGCCGATCACCCCGACCACGAACATGCCGAAGATCACCAGGTCCATCTGGAAATGTTCGCTGCCCTCGATCAGCAGGTTGCCGATGCCGACGCCCGCCACCAGCAGGTATTCGGCGCCGATGGTGGCCAGCCAGGAATAGATCAGCGCCAGGTAGACGCCGGTGAAGATGGCGGGCGCGGCGGCCGGCAGCACCACCTGGGCGAAGGTCTGCCAACGGCTGTAGCCGTAGACCCGCGCCACCTCCAGCAGCTTGGGCGGCGCGTTGCGCACGCCGTCGCAGGTGTTGACCACCACCGGCACCAGCGCCGCCAGCGACAGGAACACCACCTTGGCGGTGTCGCCCAGCCCGAACCACACCGAGATCAGCGGGATCCAGGCGAACAGCGAGATCTGCTTGAAGGTGTTGAAGCTGGGCCCCACCAGCCGGTTGAACACCGGCGACAGGCCCAGCAGCACCCCCAGCAGCAGGCCGGACAGCGTGCCGATGGCGAACCCGGTCAGCTCGCGGCCCAGGCTGGCGCCCAGCGCGCGCCACAGCTTGCCGCCGACGATCTGGTCGGCGGCGGTGGCCAGCACCTTGCCGGGCGACACCAGCAGGGCCGAGTTCACCAGATCGGCGCGGGCCAGCAGCCACCACAGCGCGATCGCCGCCACCGGCAGCACCAGGCCGCGCCAGCGGCCGCCGCCGCGCACGGCCAGCGGTTGCGACAGCGCCAGCTCGGCCGCGTCGCGCGAGACAGGCGTCGGCGCGCTCATGGTTGCACCTGCGGGGCCGTGGCGGCGCCGCGGCGGCCGTGGATCAGGCGGGTCTCGGCCCAGTCCAGCAGCCGGTCGATGGCGTAGCCGATGGCGCCCACCACGATCACCGCGGCCATCACCAGGTCCAGCTGGAACAACTGGCGGCCGTAGACGATCAGGTAGCCCAGGCCCTCGCTGGAGGCCACCAGTTCGACCACCACCAGCGACAGCCAGGCCTTGGTGAAGCCCAGCCGCAGGCCGGTGAAGAGCGTCGGCAGGGCCAGCGGCACCACCACCTCCAGCACCTCCTGGCGCCGGCTGTAGCCATAGACCCGCGCCACTTCGCGCAGCGCCGGGCTGGCCTGGCGAAAGCCCTGCAAGGTGTTGAGTGTGACCGGCACCAGCGCCGCCTTGGCGATCAGGATGTACTTGAGCGGTTCGCCGATGCCGACGATCAGCAGCACGAACGGCAGCCAGGCCAGCACCGGGATCTGCACCAGCGCGTTGAAGGTCGGCAGCACGTAGGCCTCGAGCCGGCGAGACAGGCCCATCGCCGTGCCCAGCAGCAGCCCCAGCAGGCTGCCCAGCGCGAAGCCGACCAGCACCCGCTGCAGGCTGGCGCGGGTGTTCAGCCACAGGTCGCCGCTGGTGGCCAGGTCGCGCAGGGTGTCCCAGACGAAGGCGGGCGGCGGCAGCACCTGCGGCGAGATCCAGCCCTGACTGGCGCCGGTCTGCCACAGCGTCAGCAAGGCCAGCGGCAGCAGCCAGGGCGCGGCGGTCCAGGCCGCCTGGCGCGCCCAGGCCGGCGCCGGGGCCAGGCGCGGCAGGGCGTGATGGGAAAGAGAGGCCATGGCGCGGTCCCGTCAGCGCGCGGCGGCCTGGGCCGGGCCGGCCACCGGCTTGCCGGCGGCGTCGAACGCGGTCCAGTAGCGCTCCAGCCCCTGGGCCTTGAGCGCATTCTGCAGGTAGCGCGGATCGAACCAGCCGTCCAGCGAGACCTCGCGGCGGATCAGCTTGAGCTTGGCGGCGTCGGCCACCACCGCCTTGTAGCGGGCGATGATGAAGTCGTCGATCAGCGGCGAGTTGCGCGCGGCCAGGTCCTGCTTGTCGAACTCGGCCGCCCACGAGGCGTAGGGCACGCCGCTCTTTTCCCAGATCTTGAAGAGCGCGTCGCGGTTCTTCTCGTCGGATGACCACTGCGCGGCGCGCACGAACACGTCCACCACCTTCTGCACCTGGGCGGGGTTTTCGCGCTCGAAGTCCTCGCGCACCAGCAGCGAGGCCTGGCGGGTGTAGGCGGGGTCCTGGCCCTGGGTGCTGTAGATGACCTTGGCCAGGCCCTGGTCGCGAACCTTGAACCATTCGTAGCCGCCGAAGGCCGCGTCCACGCCGTTGGACACCAGCGCCGCCTGGGCGCTGCCGGCATCCAGGTTGACGCCCTTGATGTCGCGCTCGGCCAGGCCATGCGCGGCCAGCACGTTGATCGCCACCAGGTGGCCGTTGGTGCCGCGGAAGATCGACACCTTGCGGTCCTTCAGGTCCTCGATGGACTTGAGCGGGGAATTCGGCGGCGCCACCAGGTACAGGTTGTTGCGCGCGCCGCTGACCAGCAGCAGCTTGGTCTTCAGGCCGTTGGCGCGGCCCACCACCTGCGGCAGGTCGCCCTGGTAGGCGAAGTCGATCTGCTTGTTCGACAGCGCCTCGTTGACGGCCGGCCCGGCGCCCTTGAAGAACAGCCACTCGACCTTGACGCCGTCGGCGGCGAAGGCCTGCTCCAGCCACTGGTTGACGCGCACCACGCCGCCCGGCGAGCCGCCCCAGGTGATCGGGTCGCCGCCGCCGGCGGTGGCCACGCCGACGCGGATGACGTCGGCGGCCCGGGCGCTGCCGCCCCACGCCGCCAGGGCCACCAGGCCCAGCGCGGCAACGCGTTTACTCAGGATCATCAATGACTTCATGGAAAAAGGCTCGTTCAGGAAGGAATCGGGCAGCGGGCCGGCATCACGCCGGCCCGCTGGCAGGCAAACCACGCACGGGCAGGATCAGGCGGCCGCGCGGGCCGGCGCGGCGAGCTTGCGCTCGATGGCGGTGCTCTGGAAAAAGGCCGGATTGGCCTCGGTGTAGAAGCGGTAGGGGTTGCCGAACACCAGCGCCTTGAAGTCCTGCGCGCTGATCACGCCCTGTTCGACCAGGTCCCAGCTTTCGGCCAGCGGCGCGGTCAGGTCGGGCACATCCCAGTGGCCGATGTCCGAGGACCAGATGGCGTTGATCTTCACGCCGAGCGGATTGACCTTGTCGTTGAACGCTGCCGCCACGGTGCGGTCGTCGGATTCCGAGCCGAAGTAGAAGCTGTCGACCCAGCGCTTGCGGATGTCCTCGACCGACTCGATGCCGGCGGCGGCGAAGTCGTCCAGTTCGTCCGGATGCGGGTCGCGGCTGTGCGGCAGGGCCGAGATGCCGAGGCTGTCGCGCAGCAGCTGCCGCGGGTCGATGTCGCGGCCGCGGATGAAATCGGCGCCGTAGCGCTGGAACAGCTCGTGCAGCAGCGCCACGTCGGCGTTGGCCGGGTTGTAGTTCTGCACCGCCGCGCGGTTGCGCTTTTCCCAGCGATCCACCAGGTGGGTGTAGACGTGCGAGCCCCAGTCGGCGCCGCCTTCCAGCAGCGCCACGCGCAGGTTCGGGAAGCGCCGCGTCACGCCGCCGAAGAACAGCGCCTTGGCGAAGGCCTGCGAGCCATCGGCGAAGTGGCCGATGTGGTTGAACATGTAGTTGCTGATGGAATGGCGGCCGGTCCAGCCCTGGCTGCCGTAGTGCGTGGTGACCGGCACGCCCAGCTCGACCACCTTGGCCCAGAACGGGTCGTAGTCGTACTCGCTGTCGATGCCGTAGAAGTCGATGTAGCTGGCGTGCCTGGCGATCTCGGGATAGTCGGCGGCGGGATACTTGCGCGCGATCGCCTTGATCGGCCGCTTCACGCCGCCGGCGATGTTGATGACCTTCAAGCCCAGCGTCTTGACGGCGAACTCCAGTTCCTCGATGCCTTCCTGCGGCGTGTTCAGCGGAATGCCGGCCACCGGCGTCAGGCGGTCGCTGTACTTGCGGTACTGGTCGGCATGGAAGTGATTGATGGCGCGGTGCAACGGCTGGCGGAACTCGTCGCCCGCGGCCAGCGGCGCCAGCACGTCATTGGGGAACAGCACGGAGTAGTCCGCGCCTTGCTCGGCCAGGCGCTCGTTGAGCAGCTCGGGCAGGGTATAGGTGGCCAGGTCCAGCGTGTTGCGCGTGACCCGCGCCCACCAGGGCGAGCGCAGGGTGCGGTTGTCCTGGCGCTCGGCCGGCGTCTGCTGGTACCAGTCCTTGCCGCCGCTCTTGGTGGCGAAGCGCGAGCCCAGCGCCTTGCGCAGCGCATCCACCAGCTTGCCGCCGCCGTAGTGCTGGACGTAGTCCTCCAGGACCGGCGCGTAATCGTTGACGTGCACGTCGGTGTCGATCACCGGGTAGTCCAGGGTCGCCTTGACGGCGGCGGACCGTGACGCGTGGCTCGGGTGCAAAGGCTGGTTCATGCTGGCGCTCTCCG
>NZ_CYTY01000003.1:170098-242150 GCF_001298995.1 Achromobacter sp. 2789STDY5608615 | reverse complement strand
CAGGCCGTTGGCCCGGGGGGGCTCGCCGGGCGGCTCACCATTTGTAGCGCACCGAACCGACGATCTGGCGTCCCTGGCCCAGGTAGCAATAGCCGCCGCTGCAAGCCTGCACCTGCTTGTCGGCCAGGTTCTGCACGCTCAGGCGCGCCTGCCACCCTTTGAGCGCCGGATGCGCGTAGCCGGGCTCGTAGCTCACCGACACATCGAACAGCGTGGCCGCTGGATTGCGCATGAGGTTGAGCTTGTCGCCATAGCTGGCGCCGATGTAGCGCGCGCCCGCGCCCAGCCCAAGACCGGCCAGCGGGCCTTGCGGCAGCCTGTAGTCGAGCCACAGGCTGGCCAGGTGGCGCGGCTGGTAGGACGGCACCTTGCCGATCTCTGCCGGGTTGTTGCTCTTGATCACCTCGCCACGGTTGTAGCTGTAGCTGGCGATCAATTGGAGGCCGCGCTCCAGGTCGGCCAGGCTTTCCAGTTCGAGGCCGGTGGAGCGGATGGTGCCAGCCAGTTCCGACCAGGGTTGGCCGGGAACGACGCGGGCCGCGTCCTTTTCCTCGATACGGTAGGCGGCCAGCGTCACATAGCTGTGCGAACCGGGCGGCTGGTACTTGATGCCGGCCTCGACCTGCTCGCCATGGGTCGGGTCGAGCACCTCGCCGGTCCGGGTAAGGCCGGTGTTGGGGGTGAACGAGGTGGAATAGTTCATGTACGGCGCCAGGCCGTTGTCGGCCAGGTACAGCGCGCCGGCCTGCCAGGTGAAGGCATGGTCGGACTTGACCGTGGCGGGCTTGCTGCGGTTCAGCAGGTTGCGTTTGTCATGGCGCAGCGTGTCATAGCGGCCGCCCAGCGTCATGCGCCAGTTGCCCACCGCAGCCTGGTCGGACAGGTAGAACCCGTGCTGTGAATTGCGTTGCAACGACGATGAAAGGTTCGTCGGCGAGGTCGGTCGCGACACGTTGCCGTACTTGGGATTGTCCAGGTCCAGCGTGGGGTAGCCGGTCAGATAGCCATTGCCCTGACTCCATTTCAGCCACTGGTAGTCGAAGCCGGTCAGCAGGCTGTGGGCGACTTGGCTGGTGTTGAACCGCACGGTCGCGTTGTTATCCACCGACACGTTCTTGACCATGCTTTTGATGCTCCAGGCGTTGCGCTTGAGCAGGCGGGTACCCGGCTCCAGGCCGGCGCCGCTCAGATATCGCGCGTCCAGGTCGATACGGCCGTGGCGCAATTGCTGGCGCAGCGTGACGTTCTGGCCCAGGCGATGCTCCAGCTCGTAGCCGATCTGGTATTGCGTCTGGCGCTGGTGATCGTAGCGCGGATCGCTGACGCGGATCTTGGTGACCTTGCCGTTTTCGACGTAGTTGCCGACGCTGGCGTCGGTTTCGTCCTTCAGGTATTGGCCCAGCAGCGTCAGCGTGGTGTGCTCGCCCAGGCGGAGCTCGAACGACGGCGCGAACAGGTCGCGGTCGTCGGCGATCATGCGTTCGGTCTCGCCGCGGCGCATCAGGCCGATCACGCGAAAGCGCGCCGTGCCCGCCTCGTTGATGTCGTCGCCGATGTCGAAGGCGGCCTGCTTGCGATCATGGGTCATGCCTTGGAGCATGATCTCGTGGACCGGCTCGGGGCCGGGCCGCTTCGAGATCCGGTTGACCATGCCGCCCGGCGTGCCCTGGCCGTAGAGCACCGACATCGGGCCCTTGACGATGTCGACGCGTTCCAGCGCGTAGGGCTCGGTGCGGAAGTAGGCGTAAGAGCCCGGCGTCTGGCGCAGGCCGTCCAGATAGTCGCCGGTGGTGTTGACCGAGAAACCGCGGATCGAGATCTGGTCGAAGCGCGGATCGAACCCGGCGCTGCCCGTGCCGACGCCGGCCGAATAGCGCACCGCCTCGATCATCGAGGTGGCGCCGCGCGTGTCCATCTGCGCGCGGGTCACCACGCTGACCGAGCGCGGCGTCTCCATCAGCGAGGTATCGCTCTTGAAGGCGCTGCCGCTGGCCCGCGCCACGAAGGCGTCCGCGTCGCGGGCGGCGGCGCCGACCACCGCGATCGGCGCCAGCGTGGCCGGTCCCGACGCCTGCGGCTGCAGCACGTAGTGCCCGTCCGGCGTGCGCGCGGCGGCCAGGCCGCTGCCGGCCAGCAGCGCGGCCAGCGCCTCCGGCACCGTGTAGCGGCCGGACAGGCCGGGGCTGGTCTTGCCCTGCGTCAAGGGCATCGCGCCGCCGAGCGGCACGCCCGCCGCCAGGCCGAAGGCATTGAGCGCCTCGGTCAGGGGGCCGGCGGGGATCTGGTAGGCGCGGCGGCCATCGGCCGCGGCGGGCGCGGGCTGGGCCAGCGTGGGCAGGGCGGGCGCCAGGCCGGCCAGCGCCAGGCTGGCGGCCAGCAGCCAGGGACGCAGCCCTTGGGGCGAGGGAGAAGAGGGGGGCAAAGCGTAAGCGCGTGTCATGACGGTTCCGTATTCGTGCATCGGCAAGCGGGACGGCGATGAATGGCGGTCCCGCACTTACCAGATCGAACGAAACGGAAAAAAGGGAAGGCCGGCGTTCACGCCGGCGCCAACGTGGTCCACCAGGGCAGCTTCTGTTCCACCCGCAGGGACAGGGCGCGGGCCAGCAATTGCAGCGTACGGTCGGCGTCGGCCAGCGGATAGGTGCCCATCACGCGCAGATCGGCGACCTCGGGCGCCACGCCCAGGTGGCCGTGGCGGTAGCGCGCCAGCTCGGCCACCAGATCCGCCAGGCGCATGTCGTTGGCCACGAGCATGCCGCGGGTCCAGGCGCCAGCGGCGGGGTCGGCAAGGTCCGGGCGGCCGATGCCGTCGGCGCTGAACGAAACCTGGCCGCCCGCGGACAGCGCCAGCGTGTCGCCACGGGCGGCGCTGCGGATCTCGACCGTGCCTTCGAACACGGCCAGCCGCGCCGCATCCGCCAGCAGCCGCAGGTTGAAGCGCGCGGCGCGCGTGCGCAGCCGTCCATGGGGCGTGGCCACCACGAACGGCCGCGCGGCGTCGATGGCGTTCACGAGGATCTCGCCGCGCAGCAGCGTCAGGCGGCGTTCGTCCGGCCCGTCGTCGAAGTCGACGGCGCTGGCGGTGTTCAGCCACAGCGCGCTGCCATCGGCCAGCCGCCATTCCCGGACCTGTCCGACGGCGCTGCGGTAGTCGGCCGCCAGCGCCAGCAGTTCGTCGCGCAGCGGGGTATGCCGCCAGGCCAGCCAGCCGCCCAGCAGCCCGCCGGACAGCAGCGCCAGCGTGCGCAGATGGCGGCGGCGCGGCGGCGCCAGCGCCGCCTGCAGGCCGGCCGAGGCCGCGCGCGGTTCGCTGGCGCGCAGCGGCGCGAAGCGCTGGCTGACGGATTCGATATAGCCCCAGGCGGCCTGGTGGCGCGGGCTGCGGTCGAGCCAGGCGCGCCACTGCTGCCAGTCGGCGCTGTCGGCGGCGTCATCGTGCAGCCGCACGTACCAGTCGGCGGCCTGTTCCAGGCTGCGGTGGTCGGCGGCGCCGAGCGGGGCGCCGGGCAGCGCGGGCGAGGCCATGGCTAGGACGCCGCCGGCGCGCGCGAGGGCGCGGCCGGAAAATGCCGGGGTTGCGCCGCGGCCTGGTATGAGGCCTCCAGCAGCGCGCAGTGCAGCAGGGCCCGCGCCAGATAGCTCTTGATGGTGCGTTCCGAAACCCCCAGCTCGGCGGCGATGTCGCGGTACTTCATGCCGTCGACCTGCGCCAGGATGAAGGCCCGCGCGACCTTGGGCGGCAGTTGTTGCAGCATCTGCGCGGCCTGCAGCAGGGTCTCGACGATGATGGCCTGCTGCTCCGCCGACGGCGCGGTGGCGCCGGCGCAGGTGCCGAGCGTATCGAGCCAGGCGCGCTCGACTTCCTGGCGCCGCCACAGATCGATGCACATGCCGTTGCCCATGCTGCGCAGGTAGGCGCGCGCGCCCTGGGGGCTGTCGAAGGCGCGGGGCGCCGCCAGCAGGCGGGCGAAGGCGTCATGCGCCAGGTCGGCGGCGTCGAAGGCATTGCCGAGCCGGCGCAGCAGCCAGCTGCGCAACCAGCCGTGGTGCGCCTGGTACAGGCTGTGGATGTCCGGGGAGCGGGGATCGGGGCTCATGGCGGGGGAGAGGGGCGGATACCCCCGCGAGTATAACAATAACGATTATCAGTTACATGGCCTTCCTGGCCGTTCGGCGCCCGCCCGGCGCCGAACGGCTGCCGGTCAACTGCCCCGGCGCGAAGTCAGCCACTGCGACGGCTGCAGCGCGTGGTTGACGATGCGCACTTCGCCAATGCTGCCGAAGAAACCGTCGGCGCGCGCGCCGTCCCACGAACCGGCGCCGATCACCCACGGCATGTTGGCGGCCAGCGTCGCCAGGCCCGGCGCGTCCGAGGTGTTGCGCAGCACCGGCGCGCCCTCGACGTACAGGATGGTCTCGTGGGTGGTGTTGTCGTTGACGATGGCCACGTGCATCCATTTGTCGGCGATGATCTCGCCGGACCAGTTGGTCTTGGCGTCGCGGGCGCCGGTGCGTTCTGGCACCACTTCCCACTGGATCTCGCGCAGGCTGGAGATGGCGAACAGCAGCGGCGGCGATTCGGGGTCGCCGCCATTGAAGCCGGGCAGGTTGCCGCGCTTGCCGTCGCGCGTCATGATGTTCATCCACGCGTGTTTCTGCGCGGTCCAGTCGCGGTCGATCTTGATGAAGGCCTCGACGGTATAGCCGTTGGGCACCGTCTCGGCGTTCAACACCGCCGTGGTGGCGGTGGTGAAGTAGCTCATGCGCGGGGTGTTCTTGTCGGTGTTCAGGAAGCGCACCGAACCGGGCGCGGCCGACAGGTAGTGGTGGTCGTTGGACCAGACCACGTCGCCCAGCTGCGCGCCGACCACGCCGTCGATGTTCAGCGCCGCGCGGCTGACCGGGTTGTTGCCGGTGCGGTCCTGGATCACCTGGCCCACCGGCACCGGCTGGCCATCGGCACCGCCGAAGAAGCGCCAGTGCGCCAGCGTGCCGGACACCTGCGGATAGTCCTCGCTGTCGGCCGCGGGCTTCTGCGTGGTGATGGCCGGATCGGTGTAGTTGGCCAGGATCAGGGCGCGCGCCTGTTCGACCAGCGACGTGTGCGTGGGCGCGGCGGCCTTGAAGTCCTTGTTGAAGCGGGCAAAGCGCTTGGCGAAGTCCATCTTGATGGTGAACTCTTCGTTGGCGCCGGTCAGCACCGCCTGGTCGAAGGCATTGAGCGTGGCCTTGGGCTTCTGCGGCACCCACGGCGAGAACGACAGTACGCGGATCTCGTTGTCGCTCAGGTCGAACTCGTACAGGCGCATCAGGCCGTTGCCGCCCTGGTAGGCCATCTGGTAGTCCACCACCATTTCCTCGACCGGATTGCCGAAGGCGTTCATCTTGGTCAGGTGGGCCGCGCCGTGGTAGTGGCCGTTCAGCGTCATGAAGATCTGGTCGTTGTCGCGGATCAGCTTGTCCCACAGCATCAGGCCATAGGGCACTTCCAGCGGGCTGATGCCGTCCTTGTCGATGTTGAGCAGCTGGTGGTTGACCAGGATCACCGGCAGCGTCGGGTTGGCGCGGATCACCTGGTTGGCCCAGGCCAGCCCGGCGTCGGAAATGCGCCACGACAGCGACAGCACCATGAACTTCTGGCCCTCGGCCTGGAAGATGTGGTACTCGTGGAAGCCGCTGGGATCGCGCCCGCCGAAGGTGGCCTGCTTGCTGGCGCGGTCGGTACCGAAAGTCTGCAGATAGGGTTCCGCGGCCAGGTTGCGCTGCGCGTCGGTGGCGCTGCCCTGGCTGCTGGGGTCGACGTAGTCGCGGTCCAGGATGACGTCGTGGTTGCCCGCCAGGATCGAATACGGCACCTTGGCGTCTTCCAGGATCTTCATGGCCTTGCTGGCCACGGTCCACTGGTCGGGCTTGCCCTGCTGGTCGACCACGTCGCCCAGGTGGATCAGGAACGGAATGTCGAGCGACTTGGCGTGGTCGGCGACCCACTGCGTCTGGGCCTTGTAGGGCTCGCTGCCGTACTTGCGCATGAACTGCTGGTTCTCGGCGTCGGTGGCATAGCGCGAGTAGAACTGCGTGTCCGGCAACACCGCCACGGCGAAGCTGGAAATGTTCTTGGGCGGCGGCGGCGCGGGCGTCGCGGGCGCGGACGTGTCGTCGTCCTCGCTGTCGCTGGCGCAGGCCGACAGCAGCAGCGAGCCGCCCACGGGCATCAGCGTGGCGCCGAGGCCGGCCTTGAGCAGGCTGCGCCGGCGCGGGTCCGCCGCCATCGGCAGGTTGTTGGAAGTCTCGGCAAGCTCATGATTGCCGTCATGTTTGTCGTGCGCCATCTATACCGCCCATCGGTCAAAAAAGGGGGAAGGTTAGAAACGCCGAATGACGGATGTGTTAACCCTGCGTGAAGATTCTGCGTCGCGTCGCGGCGACGCGCGCCGGCGGGCGGCTTATAGCCATATAGCGCCAGGTTGGTTCGCCTGGCCGCCAGGGCGCGCTATCTTTTTCGTTTCGGCGAAAACAGGGTTCTTGTCATGCCAGCGCAACGTCAACTCAAGCTGGGCGCGTTCATGCGCCCCGTCAGCATCCACACCGGCGCCTGGCGCTACCCCGGCGCCCAGCGCGACGCCAATTTCAACTTCGAGCACCTCAAGCGCTACGCCCAGGCGCTGGAACGGGCGCGCTTCGACGCGTTCTTCATGGCGGACCACCTGGCGCTGCTGAACATGCCGATCGAGGCGCTCAAGCGCAGCCATACCGCCACTTCGTTCGAGCCGTTCACGCTGCTGTCCGCGCTGAGCCAGGTGACCGAGCGGCTGGGGCTGGTGGCGACCGCGTCGACCACCTTCGACGAACCGTTCCACGTGGCGCGGCGCTTCGCCTCGCTCGACCATCTGAGCCAGGGGCGCGCCGGCTGGAACATCGTGACCACCTCCAATCCCGACGCCGCGCTCAATTTCGGCCGCACCGAACAGCCCGACCATGCCCGGCGCTATGCCCGCGCCCGCGAGTTCTACGACGTGGTCACGGGCCTGTGGGACAGCTGGGCCGACGACGCCTTCATCCGCGACGCCGACAGCGGCATCTATTTCGATCCGGCGCGCCTGCGCACGCTGGATCACCGCGGCGAACACCTGTCGGTGCGCGGACCGCTGCACATCGCGCGGCCGGTGCAGGGTTGGCCGGTGATCGTGCAGGCCGGCGCCTCCGAGCCCGGCCGGCAGCTGGCGGCGGAGACCGCCGAGGTGGTGTTCGCCGCGTCCGGCACGATCGAGGATGGCCAGCGCTTCTACGCCGACGTCAAGGGGCGCATGGACGCCTTGGGGCGCGACCGCGACCATCTCAAGATCCTGCCCGGCGTGCTGGTGGTGGTGGGCGACACCGAGGGCGAGGCGCGAGCCATCCGGGCGCGCCTGGACAGCCTGGTGCACTACGAAAGCGCGATCGCCTCGCTGTCGGTCGCGCTGGGCTGCGACGCCTCGCGCTTCGATCCGGACGCGCCGCTGCCGTCGTTGCCCGAGACCAACGCCAGCAAGAGCAGCCAGGAGCGCGTGCTGCGCCTGGCCGAGCGCGAATCGCTCACGGTGCGCCAGCTGGCGCAGCGCCTGGGCGGCTATGGCGGGTTGGCGATGGTCGGCACCGCCGCGAGCATCGCCGATCAGATGCAGGAATGGCTGGAGACCGAGGCATCCGACGGCTTCAACGTCATGTTCCCGTGGCTGCCCGGCGGCCTGGACGCTTTCGTCGGCCAGGTCGTGCCGGAACTGCAGCGGCGCGGCATCTTCCGGCGCGAGTACGAGGGCCGCACCCTGCGCGAAAACCTGGGGTTGCCGCGTCCGGCCAACCGCCATTTCACGCCGTGACGGGCGCCGCGGTCAGTGCGTCGGCGCGGGACAGGCTTCGCCCCGGCGCCGCTCCATATAGGTCTTCACCACCAGCGTCAGCAGCGCCATGCAGGCCAGCAGCGCCGCCGCGGTGAAGGCCGCGACGGTCTTGTAGTCGTCGTTGAGCTGTTCGATCAGCAGCGGCAGCGTCAGCGTCTTGCCGCGGATCGCGCCGGCCACGACCGACACCGCGCCGAACTCGCCGACCGCGCGCGCATTGGTGATGACGGCGCCGTACAGCAGCCCCCACTTGATGTTGGGCAGCGTCACGCGGCGGAAGATCTGCCAGCCGTTGGCGCCCAGCGTCAGCGCCGCCAGCTCCTCTTCCTGGCCTTGCGCCTGCATCAGCGGGATCAGCAGGCGCGCCACGAACGGCGACGTCACGAACACCGTCACCATCAGGATGCCGGGCCAGGCGAACATCAGCTGCACGCCGTGGCCGCCGAGCCAGCGGCCGAAGAGGCCTTCCAGGCCGTACACCACCAGGTAGCACAGCCCGGCCACCACCGGCGAGGTGGCATAGGGAATGTCGACCAGCGCCACCAGCAGGCGGCGGCCGCGGAAGTCGTAGCGCGTCACGCACCAGGCCAGCAGCACGCCGAACACCAGGTTGATGGGCACGCTGACCACCGCGGCCAGCAAGGTCAGGCCGATGGCCGCGCGCATGTCGCTGGCGCCCAGGTTCTGCAGCAGGGCGTCGAAGCCGCCGGCGATCACCCGGGCGAAGATCAGGGCCAGCGGCAAGGCCAGCAACAGCAGGGCGGCGAGCAGGCCGGCGCCGATCAGCAGGCGGCGCGGCCAGGGGGAAGGGCGCGTCATGGCTCAGATCCCCGGCACGCGCTGCCACGGCAGCAGGCGGCCCTGCAGCACCTGCAGGGCGAACAGCAGCAGCAGGGAGGCCGCCAGCACCACGGTGGCGATGGCGGCGGCGGCGGGGTAGTTGTATTCGGCCAGGCGGCTGAAGATCATCAACGACGTCACCTCGGTCTTGTAGGGAATGTTGCCGGCGATCATGACCACCGCGCCGAACTCGCCCAGGCTGCGGATGAAGGCCTGCGAGCCGCCCGTGAACAGGGCCGGCACCAGCGCCGGCAGCAGGATGCGCCAGGCGGTCTGGCCCGGGCTGGCGCCGAGCGTGCGGGCGGCTTCCTCGTACTCGGCCCCGATGTCGGCCAGCACCGGCTGCACCGAGCGCACCACGAACGGCAGGCTGGTGAAGATCATGGCGATCACCAGGCCCGGGAATGCATACGAAATCTTGATGCCCAGCGGCGCGAACCATTGGCCGACCCAGCCGCCCGGCGCCAGCAGCACGGAGAGGGTCAGGCCGGCCACGGCCGTGGGCAGCGCGAACGGCAGGTCGATGGCGGCGTCCAGCAGGGCCCGCCCGGGGAAGCGGTAGCGCACCAGGATCCAGGCCAGCAGCAGGCCGATGACCAGCACCACGGCGGTCGAATAGAACGCCGCCAGCAGCGTGACGCGGTAGCTGGCCAGCACGCGCGGATCGGTGACGGCCTGCCAGTACTGGCCCCAGCTCATCTGGCTGCTGTAGAGCGGCAAGGCCGACAGCGGCAACAGGATCACGAGCGTGATGAACAGGCTGCTGACGCCGAAACTGAGGCCGAAGCCGGGCAGGACGGGATGCTGCCGGAAGAACGTAGACATGCGGACCTGAACGTAAAAGCGCCGGCCCCCTCGCGGGCGGCCGGCAGGCGGAACGGAAGGCGGGGATCGACGCGGCGCGTCAGCGGCCGGCGCCCAGCAACTGGTCGAGCACGCCGTTGGCGGCGAAGTGGGTCTTGGTGATCTGGTCCCACGAGCCCAGCACGTCCTGCGGATTGATCAGCCGGATCGACGGAAAGCGGCTGGCCGCGGCCTTGACCGCCTCCGGGTCATGCACCCGGTAGTTGAAGTCGGTCAGCAGCTTCTGGATGGCGGGCGAGTACTGGAACTGCAGATAGGCCTCGGCGACCTTGCGCGTGCCTTTCTCGTCGGCCACCTTGTCGACCACCGCCACCGGGAACTCGGCCAGCACGCTGACCGGCGGCACCACCACCTCGAAGCCCTGCGCCTTGAACTCGTCGCCCTTGGCGATGTTGTTGACCTCGGATTCGAAGGTCAGCAGCGCGTCGCCCTGGTTGTTCTGCGCGAACGCCACGGTCGCGCCGCGTCCGCCGGTGGGGAAGCTCTCGACGTTCTTGAGCAGTTTGCCGACGAAGGCGCGGGTCTGCGCGTCATCGCCCTTGAATTTCTCGTTGGCGTAGAGCCAGGCGCCCAGGTACGAATAGCGCGCGTTGCCCGAGGTCTTGGGATTCGGGAACACCAGCTTGACGTCGTCGCGCACCAGGTCGTCCCAGGTCTTGATGTTCTTGGGATTGCCCTTGCGCACCAGGAAGGCGATGGTGCTGTAGTAGGGCGAGCTGTTGTTGGCGAATTTCTTCTGCCAGTCGGCGGCCAGCAGCTTGTTCTGCGCCAGGATGTCGACGTCGGGCACCTGGTTGAAGGTCACCACGTCGGCCTTCAGGCCCTGGATGATCGACTGCGCCTGGCGCGAGGTGCCGGCGAACGACTGCTCGATCGTGACATCCTGCCCGGTCCTGGCCTTCCAGTCGGCCTGGAATTTCGGATTGATGGCGGCGAACAGCTCGCGCGCGATGTCATAGGAGGTGTTGAGCAGGGCCTGGGGCGCTTGCTGGGCTTGGGCGGCGCTGGCGGCCAGGGCCGTCAGCGTCAGGGCCGAGGCGAGCAGTCGTTTGAGCAAAGGGCTTCTCCGGATGAAAGGCGCTACGCGGGAAACCCGCGGCCGGGGCGGAAGGCCCCGATACCGCATGATGCTTACGCCGGCCGGCGTTTGGAAATATTCAATTACCTTTAACTCATAGCCGCACGTTGTATCCGACGCGTCGCGTCCGCGCTTTCCGCTATGTGGCGGCGTCGTTGACCGCGCCGGCCTCACGGGAACGCCATCAGCGCGTCGCTTTCGGCGGGATCGGGCTCGATCAGCTCGACCCGTTCCGGCGCCATCTCCTTGACCAGCCGGATCAGCATGCGGGCGAACTCGCGCGCCTGCTCCGACGGCGCAAAGGCGCTGGGCAGCAGGAAGCCGTAGGGCATGGTCAGCCGCGGCTCGAAGTCGCGCAGCACGATGCCCGGCACGTTGGCCGCCAGGATCGGATCGGCCAGCGCGATGCCCATGCCCAGCGCCGCCAATTGGCAGGCCGATTGCCCGGACGAGGTTTCCATCACCAGCCGCAGCGGCAGCCGGCGCTTGGCCATCAGGTCGTCGATGTGCTGGCGCAGCAGGGTGAACGGGCGCAGCGCGATGAAGGGCTCGTCCTGGATGTCGTCGGCGGTGACCACCGCCTTGGCCGCCAGCCGATGGCCCTCGGGCATGGCGATCACCAGCCGCACCCGGGCGAAGGTGCGCGAGATGATGCCGGGAAAGTCGATCGGCAGCGCGGCCACGCCCAGGTCGAACTGCTGTCCGGACATCCACAGGCCGACGTCGACCCGCGAGCGCACCTCCAGCGACACCCGCGTGTGCGGATGGCTGCGCGCGAACTCGGCGATGGCGCGCGGCGTGACGCTGTATGCGAAGTAGGGCTGGGTCAGGATGCGCAGCCAGGCGTCCTGCTTGTTGCGGATCGAGTCGGCGATGCGCGAGACCTCCTCGAAGCCGGCCAGGATGTGGCGCGTGCCTTCGTAGAAACACAGGCATTCCTGCGTCGGGATCAGGCCGCGGCCCTGGCGCAGGAACAGCGGAAAGCCGACTTCGTCCTCCAGCGCCGAGATCAGCCGGCTGATCTGCGGCTGGGTCCGGTGGATGCGGTGCGCGGCCTCGGTGACGCTGCCGGTCTCTAGCACGGCGCGCAGCGCCTGCAGGCGGTTCAGGCGCATAGGGACAAACCCGGATGGGCGGCGCGGGGCGCCATCGCGCGACCGGCGCCGCGCCAGAGGGAAAAGCGGGTGGGCGGCCGCAACACATTACAAAAGTGCATGAATCAATACTCCAAACGAAATTGACGCATGAATTCACGCAATCTTAGGATCATCCCACCTTCAATGAAAGAGGCGCGGCGTGAATATCCTCGACAAACCGGTTTCCGTGGGCGGACCCGCGGCACTTTTTCCCGATGACCGCAACGGCATCGAACAACTCGACTGGAGCAACATCGGCGACGCGTTCCCGATCAAGCAGCGGCGGGCCTACCTGAACAACGCGTCGATCGGGGCGCTGAGCGTGCCGGTGGTGGCGGCGGTGAACCGCTTCATGGAGGACGTGCGCGACAACGGCCGCAACGCCTATCCCGAGTGGTGCCGCTACACCGAGGAGACCATCAAGGCCCGCATCGGCCGCCTGATCGGCGCCCACCGCGACGAGATCGCCTACGTCAAGAACACCACCGAAGGGCTGGTGCACGTGGCCAACGGCTTTCCCTGGCGCGACGGCGACAACCTGATCCTGCCGGACATCGAATACCCGTCCAACGTGTACTGCTGGATGAAGCTGGCCGCGCGCGGCGTGACCATCCGCTGGGTCAAGAACCGCAACGGCCGCATCCTGGTGGACGACATCCGCAAGCTGATGGACGACCGCACCCGCCTGGTGTCGCTGAGCGCGGTGCAGTTCTCCAACGGCTTCCGGCAGGACCTGGAGGCCACCGCCAACCTGTGCCACGAGCGCGGCGTCTACCTGAACCTGGACGCGATCCAGTGGGCCGGTTCGCTCGAACTGGACGTCGAGAAGCTGGGCATCCACCTCCTCTCGGTGGGCGGCCACAAGTGGATGCTGGCGCCGATCGGCACCGGCTATTTCTACTGCCGCAAGAGCGTGCTGGGCCTGCTGGATCCGCCCAGCGTGGGCTACCACAGCGTCGACAGCACCGAGGACCACATGCACTACCTGCTGGAGTACCGGGCCAACGCCGGGCGCTTCGAGGAGGCCCTGGCCAACTTCACCGGCATCTGGGGGCTGGACGCCGCCGTGCGCATCCAGCTGGCGCTGACGCCGGCCCGGATCGAATCGCATATCCTGGAGCTGACCGATTACGCCAGCGCCGCGCTGCAACGCAAGGGCTACCAGATCGTCAGTTCGCGCGCGCCGGGCGAGGCCTCGGGCAACCTGTCGTTCAAGCACCCGGGCCAGGACGCGCAGGAACTGGCGCAACGCCTGCGGGACGCGGGCGTGGACCTGGCGGTGCGCGGCGGCAACCTGCGCATTTCGCCGAGCTACTACAACGATTCCACTGAAATCGACCGCCTGGTCGAGGCGTTGCCGTCCTGACGGCGCGCCCGGCGGGCGGATAATCCAGAGCACAAGGGGTACAACATGACGTTCAAGCAGACCTGGCGCCGGATGGCGCAACTGGTGGGCGCGTGCGCGCTGGCGGCCGCCGCCGCGGGCGCCCAGGCGGCCGACACGCCCAAGCCGGGCGGCACGCTGCGCTATGGCACGGTGTCCGAAATCGTGTCGCTCGATCCGCACGTCTACGGCGGCAGCGCCTGGAAGGTGCTGATCGAGGCGCTCTACAGCCCGCTCGCGGGCTACGACAAGAGCGGCGCCATCGTGCCGCGCCTGGCGCAAAGCTGGGACCAGCCCGACGCCCGCACCATCGTGTTCCACCTGCGGCCCGACGTGGCCTTCCAGGACGGCACGCCGGTGACCGCCGACGACGTCAAGTTCTCGCTCGACCGCATCCTGGACCCGGCCACCGGCGCCACGCTGCGCTCGAACCTGCTGGGCGCCACCGTCACCGTGGTCGACCCCGCCACCGTCAAGGTCGAGAAGCCGTCGCCCGACGCCACCATGCTGAGCGTGCTGGCCCTGCCCGAGGCGGCCATCGTGTCGCGCAAGTGGGTCGCGAGCGGCGCCAACCTGAAGCTGTCGGCCAACGGCACCGGCCCGTTCCAGTTGAAGAGCTACGAACCCGCCGTGCGCGCCAGCCTGGTGCGCAACCCGCGCTATTTCGTGGCCGGGCAGCCGTACCTGGACGGCGTCGACTTCCGCATGATCAAGAGCGACGACGCGCGCGTCAACGCGCTGCGCAGCCAGTCGCTGGACATGATCGACTTCGTGCCGTGGAAGGACATCGACGTGCTGCGCCGCAACGCCGGCACCAAGATCGACACCGCCGGCGGCGCCTTCATGAGCGTCTGGTTCAACACCAGCAAGAAGCCGTTCGACGATGCCCGCGTGCGCCGCGCGGTGTCCTATGCCATCGACCGCGAGGCCGTGTCCAAGGCCGCCTTCTTCGGCTACGGCAAGCCCATCTACGGCGCGCCGACGCCCGAGGATTCGCCGTACTATGACAAGTCGCTGGACGGCACCTACAAGCGCGACACCGCCAAGGCCCGCGCGCTGCTGGCCGAGGCCGGCTACGCCAATGGCGTGGACGCGTCGATGGTGGTGTTCCAGGGCCTGGGCATCTACACCACGATGGCGCAGGTGGTGCAGGCCAACCTGAAGGAAGTCGGCATCAACCTGAAGCTGGAGCCGGTCGAATGGGCCACGCTGGTCGAGCGCAAGAACCGCGGCGACTACGACTCGATGATCTACGGCGTGTCGGTCAAGCTGCCCGACCCGGACGCCTACGCCTATTACCTGGGCGGCGATTCCAGCTACTGGGCCAAGCCGATCGGCTACCGCGATCCCGAGCTGGAAAAGCTGCTGGCCGAGGGCCGCGCGCTGACCGATCCCAAGGCGCGCCAGCCGATCTACCAGCAGGCCGAAAAGCGCATCCTGGAGACCAGTCCGTGGGTGTTCGTGAGCTGGCGCGAGCAGGCCCAGGGCTACCTGCGCAAGGTGCACGGCTATACGCAGCTGGGCGGCGCGCTGAGCGAAAGCAGCCCGGGCATCTCGCTGCCCACCATGTGGATCAACTGAGGCCGGCATGCTGCCTTTCCTGTTCAGACGCCTGGCGTCGGCCATCGTCACCCTGGCGCTGGCGACGGGCGTGGTCTTCATCGCCATCCACCTGCTGCCGGGCGATCCGGTCGCCATCATGCTGGGCGACCAGGCCGGCAGCGATCCGGTGGCCGTGGCGCGGGTGCGCGCCCAGCTGGGCCTGGACCTGCCGCTGGGCACGCAGTTCACGCACTGGGCCGGCGCGCTGGCGCGCGGCGACCTGGGCGTGTCGCTGCGCACCGGCGAGCCTGTGGCCGACGAACTGGCGCGGCGCATTCCGCGCAGCCTGGAACTGATCGGCGCCGGCCTGCTGGTGGCCGTGCTGCTGGGGGTGCCGCTGGGGGTGGTGGCGGCGCGCTCGCGCGGCCGGCTGGCGGGCGCCGCGGCCTCGGTGGTGGCGGTGGCCGGCTTCTCGGCGCCGGTGTTCGTGCTGGGCATCCTGCTGGTGCTGCTGTTCAGCCTGGCGCTGGGCTGGCTGCCGTCGTCGGGCTTCGTGGCGTTCTCGGACGATCCCGTGCAGCACCTGCTGGCGCTGATCCTGCCGTCGCTGACCATCGGCCTGAACTTCATGGGCGTGGTGGCGCGCATGACCCGCGCCAGCCTGTCAGACGTCATGGGCCGCGACTACGTCAAGCTGGCCCGCGCCAAGGGCCTGCCGCGCGGCAAGGCGATCCTGCGGCACGCGCTGCCCAACGCGCTGGTGCCGGTCATCGCCATCGTCGGCGTGCGCGCCGGCAACCTGCTGGGCGGCACCGTCATTATCGAGGCCCTGTTCGACTGGCCGGGCCTGAGTTCGCTGCTGGTGAGCGCCGCCTTTTCGCGCGACTATCCGGTGATCCAGGGCTCGCTGCTGGCCATCTTCGCCTTGTTCATCCTGATCAGCCTGGTCATCGACCTGGCCCAGGGTTTCGTCGACCCCCGCATCCGCAGGCCCTCCGCATGATCGCATTCCTTCGAGCTTCCAAGGCCGGCGCGCCGGTGCAGCTGGCGCTGGGCTTCCTGACGGTGGTGGTGCTGGCCGCCGTCTTCGGGCCGGCGCTGGGGCTGGCCGATCCGTACCGCATCGACGCCGCCAATCTGCTGTCGTCGCCATCGTGGCAGCACTGGCTGGGCACCGACGAGCTGGGCCGCGACCTGCTGGCCCGCGCGGTGTACGGCGCCCGCGTGTCGCTGTCGGTGGCCGCGGCCGCCGTGATCCTGGCCGGCGTGCTGGGCGTGGCGGTCGGCGTCGGCGTGGCCTTCCTGGGCCGCCGCGCCGAAGCGGCCGCCATCCGCGTGGTGGACGTGTTCGTGTCGCTGCCGGAGATCTTCGTGGCGCTGGTGGTGCTGGCCTTCATCGGCGGCAATCTGCCGACGCTGGTCGGCACCATCGGCGTGCTGTACGCGCCGCAATTCGCCCGGGTCGCCTGGGGCGTGGCGCGCGGCATCCGGGCGCGCGAGCACGTGCTGGCCGCCAGTTCGCTCGGCGCGGGCACCGGCTGGATCATCTGGCACGAGGTGCTGCCCAACATGCGCTCCATCATCGCGGTGCAGGCCTCGTTCACCTTTTCCTTCGCGATGCTGCTGGAGGCGGGCCTGAGCTTTCTCGGCCTGGGCGTGCGTCCGCCAGTGCCGTCGTGGGGGCAGATGGTCGGCTCGCTCAAGGATTACCTGTTCACCAATCCGTGGCCGGTGCTGGTGCCGGCGCTGGCGCTGTTCTTTACGGTGCTGGCCGTCAACGTGCTGGGCGACTGGCTGCAGGACGCGCTCAATCCGGAGTTGCAACGATGAGCCCCGAAACGGATGTGCTGCTTTCCGTCAGGAACCTGACCGTCGATTTCGACACGCCCCAGGGGCCGTTCGCCGCTGTCAAGGGCGTGGACCTGACCCTGCGGCGCGGCGAGGTGGTGTGCCTGGTGGGCGAATCCGGCTCGGGCAAGTCGGTCACCGGCTTTTCCCTGATGGGGCTGGTGGACGCGCCCGGACGGGTCGCGGCCGACGAGCTGCGTTTCGCGGGCCGCGACCTGCTGCGCGCCACCGAGCGCGAACGCGACGCGCTACGGGGCAAGGACATCGCCATGGTGTTCCAGGAGCCGATGACCGCGCTCAACCCCGGCCGCAACGTCGGCAGCCAGATCGCCGAAGTCATGCGCATCCATGGCGATATCGGCCGCCAGGCCGCCTGGGAGCGGGCGGTGGCGCTGCTGGAGCGGGTCGGCATCCGCGAGCCGGCGCAGCGCGCCAAGGCCTATCCGCACGAGCTGTCCGGGGGCATGCGGCAGCGGGTCATGATCGCCATCGCCTGCGCCTTGTCGCCGCGGCTGATCATCGCCGACGAGCCGACCACCGCGCTGGACGTGACCGTGCAGGCCCAGGTGCTGGAGCTGCTGTTCTCGATCCAGGCCGAGACCGGCGCCGCCGTGCTGTTCATCACGCACGACCTGGGCGTGGTGGCCGAGATCGCCGACCGCGTGGTGGTGATGCGCGCGGGCGAAGTGGTGGAGGAGGGCGACGTGGGCCAGATCTTCGGCCGGCCCGCGCATCCTTACACCCAGGCGCTGCTGGCCGCCGTGCCGGACGTCGACGCGCCGCGCGACCGCGGCCGCCGCCTGGCCCCGCGTCCGCGGGCCGCCGCACAAGGAACCCCGTCATGAGCGAATTCATTCTGCGCGCCGAAGGCGTCACCAAGGACTATGTCGCCGCCCGCGGCCTGCTGGGCCAGCCGACGCGGCTGGTGCGGGCGGTCAAGGGCGTCAGCCTGGCGGTGGCAACGGGCACCACGCTGGCGCTGGTGGGCGAATCGGGCTCCGGCAAAAGCACGCTGGGCCGCTGCATCGCCGGCCTGCTGCGGCCGACCTCGGGCCGCATCGAGCTGGCCGGCCACGACGTGAGCCAGTTGGCGGGCGGCCGGCTGATGGCGTTCCGGCGCCAGGTGCAGACGATCTTCCAGGACCCGTATTCCAGCCTCAATCCGCGCCGCCGGGTCGGCGACGCCATCATGGACGGCATGGTGATCCACAAGCTCTACTCGCCCGACGAACGCCGCGACCGCATGCAGGCGCTGCTGGCGCGGGTGGGGCTGCGGCCCGAGCACGCGCAGCGCTTCCCGCACCAGTTCTCGGGCGGCCAGCGCCAGCGCATCGCGATCGCCCGCGCCCTGGCGCTGGAGCCGCGCTTCATCATCGCCGACGAGGCGGTGTCGGCGCTCGACGTCTCGGTCAAGGCGCAGGTGCTGGATCTGCTGGCCGACCTGCAGGCCGAGCAGGGGCTGACCTACCTGTTCATCTCGCACGACCTGGGCGTGGTGCGCCACTTCGCCGACCGGGTGGCCATCATGGCCGCGGGCGAATTGGTGGAAGAGGGCGAGTGCGACCGCATCTTCGAGGCGCCGGCGCAGGACCACACGCGCAGACTGATCGCCGCCGTGCCACGGCCCGATCCGTCGCGCCGCCGCCTGCGCCAGGCGGCCTGATCCGGGGCGCGGGCTTGATGCGGATCAAGCCCGCGCATCGGCCGCGGCCGTTGGCGCGCTTCCGAGCGTCCTACAAGGCTCCGCGCGCCTTTTTGACCGGATCCTGCGTGCTACCATCGGCGCCTTCGAGGGGATGCGAATGCAGACGGGCGCCAATACCGGGAGACGATGGACCGCGTTAGCCGCGGCGTTCCTGTTCGTGTTCCAGGCGCTGATCGCCTCCGCCGCCTTGCCCGGTCCCGGCGCCGCGCCGGGCGCCACCACCATCATCTGCACGGCCAGCGGCCCGCGCGTGATCACGCTGGACGCCGAGGGCGGCGTCACGCAGGACGCGCAGCAACACAGCGGCGCCTTGCCGCATTGCTGCTTCGCCGGCTGTGCCATGCTCGGCGCCGCCGCGTTGTTAGGGCTGCCGCCGCTGGCCTGGCGCCTGCCCCTGGTGCGGCAGGCGCTGCCGGCGCCCACCGTCGACATCCACTTCTCCAGCGCGCAGGCGCGATTGCCACGGCAGTCGCGCGCGCCGCCCGTCCTGGCCTGAACCCCACCCGTTTCCGTTGTTGCTGGCGCGCCTTGCTTGCGGCCCGCGCGGTCGCGCGCGTCCAGCCCGTTCAGATCCAGAGACTCTCATGCACAAGAACAAGGACATCCTGCGGGCGACCTGCCTGGCCACCGCCCTGGCCGCGTCGTTCCCCGCCTGGCCGCAGGCCACCGGCGCCGACGCCATCACCACCACCGATCCGGTGGTGATCACCGGCGTCGCCCCGAGCGCGCCGCTGACCTTCACGACCGACCCGAAGATCCCGCGCCAGCCGCTGCCGGCCAGCGATGGCACCGACTACCTCAAGACCATTCCCGGCTTTTCGGCCATCCGCAACGGCGGCACCAACGGCGATCCGGTGCTGCGCGGCATGTTCGGCTCGCGCCTGAACATCCTGACCAACGGCACCTCGATGCCCGGCGCCTGCCCGGCGCGCATGGACGCGCCCAGCTCGTACATCTCGCCCGAGAACTTCGACAAGCTGACCGTCATCAAGGGCCCGCAGACGGTGCTGTGGGGACCAGGCGCGTCCGCCGGCACCATCCGCTTCGACCGCGACACGCCGCGTTTCACCGAGCCTGGCGTGCGCTTCGACGGCAGCCTCGTGGGCGGATCAAACGGCCGCAACGACCAGGCCGCCGACCTGACCGTGGGCAACGACAAGGTCTACACCCGCATCACCGCCAACCATTCGCACGCCCAGGACTACAAGGACGGCGACGGCAACAAGGTGCCGTCGCGCTGGGACAAGTGGAACGCCGACCTGGCGCTGGGTTTCACGCCCGACGCCGACACGCTGTACGAGCTGACCGCCGGCACCGGCGATGGCAACGCGCGCTACGCCGGGCGCGGCATGGACGGCTCGCAGTTCAAGCGCGAGAGCTTCGGCCTGCGCTTCGAGAAGCGCAACCTGGGCGGCGTGCTGGACAAGCTGGAGGCGCAGCTCTACTACAACTACGCCGATCACGTGATGGACAACTACACGCTGCGCAAGCCGGACATGACCAGCTCGATGCCGATGGCGATGGCGGCGGACGTGGACCGCGCCACCTGGGGCGGCCGCATCGCCGGCACCTGGAACCTGGCGCCGGACCTGAGCCTGGTGACCGGGCTGGATTTCCAGCAAAGCCGGCACCGCTCGCGCAGCGGCACGGACACGGTCTCGTACCGCTCGCAGAGCTGGGTCAAGGATGCCAGCTTCGCCAATACCGGCCTGTTCGGCGAACTGACCTGGCACGCCACGCAGGACAGCCGGATCATCGGCGGCGCGCGGGTGGACTGGGCCTCGGCCAAGGACTTCCGGCGCGACAATGGCTCGATGATGATGCCGATGCCCAACCCCACGGCCGGCGAACGCCGCAACGAGACGCTGCCCAGCGGGTTCCTGCGCTACGAGCGGGACCTGGCGGACCTGCCGGCCACGGTGTACGTCGGCCTGGGCCACGCGGAACGCTTCCCGGACTACTGGGAGCTGTTCTCGCCGAAGCAGGGGCCCGACGGCTCGATCAACGCGTTCCGCGGCGTCAAGCCCGAGAAGACGACGCAGATCGATTTCGGCGCGCAGTACAAGACCGAGACCCTGGATGCGTGGCTGTCCGGCTACGCCGGCTATGTCGACGACTTCATCCTGTTCGACTACGCCAAGAGCCACATGGGTGGCATGGGTGGCATGGGTGGCATGGGCGGCATGCATGGCGGCCATGGCGGGCACGGCGGGCACGGCGGACACGGCGGCTCGACGCAGGCCGCCAACATCGACGCCCGCATCGCCGGCGGCGAGCTGGGGCTGTCCTACCAGGCGGCGCCGCGCTGGAAGCTGGGCGCGACGCTGGCCTACGCCTGGGGCCAGAACCGCAGCGACGGCCGCGCCTTGCCGCAGATGCCGCCGCTGGAAGCCAAGCTCAGCGCGGCCTATGACGACGGCACCTGGTCGGCCGGCGCGCTGTGGCGGCTGGTGGCGGCGCAGCGCCGCTATGCCCTGAACCAGGGCAACGTGGTCGGCAAGGACTTCGGCCCCAGCGCCGGCTTCGGCGTGTTCTCGCTGAACGGCGGCTACGCGGTCAGCAAGCAGGTCAAGCTGTCGCTGGGCGTGGACAACCTGTTCAACAAGACCTACGCCGAGCACCTGAACCTGGCGGGCGACGCCGGCTTCGGCTTTGCCGCCAACACGGCCTTCAACGAACCCGGGCGCACCTTCTGGGCGCGCCTGAGCTTCAAGTATTGAGCGCCGTCCGGATCCGCTTGAGATCCCGTTCCAGCTCGATGCGCATCGCTTTCAGCAACGCCCGCGCGTTTTCCGAAAGCGGTGTGCCGGGCCGGAACACCAGCAGGCAGGCAAAGCCGATGTCCAGTTCCAGCGGCTTGATGGTCAGCCCGCGCGCCAGGTAGTCCAGCGCCATGACCGGATGCACCAGGCCGATGCCGACGCCATGCAGGGCGAACTCGCAGACGGAATTGGAATAGGGCGTCTCCAGCACCGGCCGCAATGCCAGGCCCTGGTCGTGCAGCGCCGTCTCCAGGCGCCGGCGGCTGGCGTCCTCGGGGTTGAGCGCGATGAAGGCGTGCTCGGTCAGGTCGCGCAGCGTGATGCGTGGCCGCGCCGCCAGCGGATGGCGGCTGTGCATGGCGATCACGCCCGGCAGCCGCAGGAATTCCGAGTGTTCCAGGCCCGCCACCGACAGCTCGTCGGCCATCAGGCCGAAGTCGAGTTGCCCGGCCGTGACCTGCTGCAGCACCTCGCGCGAACTCATGATCTGGAACGACATCTGGATGCGGCGGTCCTGCAGGCCGAAGGCGGCAATGGCGCGCGGCATGAAGCCGGTGCCCAGCGCCGGCAGCGAACCGACCGCCAGGCGCCCGACGCCGAACGATTTCAGGCTGCGGATGCGGTGCTCGATCAACTCGAAACCGGCGAAGCAACGGTCCACTTCCTCCATCAGCGCGCCGGCCTCCTGGGTCGGCACCAGCCGGCCGCGCACGCGCTCGAACAGGCGCAGTTCCGACGAGGTTTCCAGCTTGCGGATGGCCTGGCTCACCGCCGGCTGCGAAATGCCCAGCAGGGTGGCGGCCTTGCTGGTGGTGCCGGCCTGCATCACGGCCCGGAAGACCTGGATCTCGCGCATGTCCATCTATAAGTCCCGCTTATTGACTAAGTTTTTTCGATTGTTGAGGCAATGGGGAGAAAGGCAGACACTGGCGCTGTTCCCGATCACTCCTAAGCTCAGCAAATAGATTAGATGAAAGCTATCAATCAGACTAATAGAGATTTCGCCAGTCTCTCGCCCTCGGTGCAGCGCGCCTCCACCGTGGTGTTCGACTCGCTGGACGCCTTCGTCAACCGCAAGCACCGCCAGCCCGACGGCTTCAGCTACGGCGTCACCGGCACGCCCACCGCGCGCCTGCTGGAAGACCGCATCGCCGCGCTGGAAGGCGGCCGCCACTGCGTCATCACGCCGTCCGGGGCGGCGGCGCTGATGACGGTGGTGATGGGCTTCGTGCGCGGCGGCGACCACCTGCTGCTGTCGGCGGCCTGCTATGGCGCGCTCAAGACTTTCGGCGAGAAATGGCTGGCGCACATGGGCGTGGACGTGGAGCTGTACGACCCGTCCATCGGCGCCGGCATCGAGGCGCTGATCCGCCCGGCCACCCGCATGATCTGCATCGAGGCGCCCGGCACCGTCACCATGGAAATGGCCGACGTGCCCGCCATCGCCGCCGCCGCTCGGCGCCACGGCGTGCTGACCATGATGGACAACACCTGGGCCAGCCCGCTGGGCTTCCAGCCGCTGGCGCACGGCGTCGATTTCAGCGTCGAGGCCGCCACCAAGTTCTTCGGCGGCCACTCCGACGTGCTGATGGGCAGCATCAGCATGAACGACGCCGGCCACTACGCCGTGCTGCGCGAGACCCAGAGCATCCTGGGCCAGCAGGTCAGCCCGGACGATTGCTTTCTGGTGCTGCGCGGCCTGGAGACGCTGGCGCTGCGGCTGCGCGCGCAGAGCGACGCGACGCTGCGCGTGGCCGAGTGGCTGCAAAGCCAGCCGCAGGTCGAGCGCCTGCTGTACCCGCCGCTGCCGTCGGACCCGGGCCACGCCCTGTGGCGGCGCGACTTCCGCACCAACGGCTGCCTGTTCTCGATGGTGCTGGCGCCGGCGCCCGAGGCGGCCTTCAACGGTTTCTTCGATTCGTTGCGCCATTTCGCCATCGGCGCCAGCTGGGGCGGGGTGCACAGCCTGGCGGCCTATTACCCGGCGGGGCTGCAGGCCGGCCGCGCCTTTCCGGCCACCGACCGGCCCATCGTGCGGCTGTCGATCGGCCTGGAGGACGTGGACACGCTCAAGGATGATTTGCGCACCGCGCTGGCGGCCTATCAGGCGCAACGCTGAGCGCGCGGCCGGGCGGGGCCGGGCGCGAGCCCGGCGCCCGGCCCACCCGGACGGCGCTTTGCGCCGAATCCAGTTCAACACACCGGCCGGCCGCGCATGGCCGACCGGCACGAAGCGCCCCGAGGCGCTCACCACATAGCAAGGGGAATTGCCATGTTCAGCTTCAAGCAGACTTACCGTTGTCTCGCCCTGGCCATCGCGGCCTGCGTCCCGGCCGCCGTGCCGGCCCAGGCCGCCGCCCAGTCCGCGGCGCAACCCGAGGCACAAACCGCGACACAAACCGCGACACAAACGCCCGCCGCCGGCGCCTCGCCGGTGGCGGCGGCCGTCACCCAGACCAACAGCCCCACGGTGGACCAGATCCGCGCCCGCGGCTATGTCATCTGCGGCTCCGGCCACGGCACCACCGGCTTCTCGGCGCCCGACAAGGACGGCAACTGGAAGGGCCTGGACGTCGACACCTGCCGCGCCATCGCCATCGCGGTGCTGGGCGACGCCAGCAAGACGCGCTTCGTGCCGCTGACCGGCCAGCAGCGCCTGACGGCCCTGCAGACCGGCCAGATCGACGTATTGCCGCGCACCACCTCGTGGACCCTGCGGCGCGACGCCAACGGCATCAACTTCACCTATCCGAACTACTACGAGTACGACGCCTTCATGGTACGCAAGGACCTGGGCATCACGCAGACCAAGGACATGAACGGCGCCACCATCTGCGTGCAGACCGGCTCCACCAACGAGGTCACGGTGGCCGACCTGTCGCGCAAGTTCAAGCTGGGCCTGAAAACCGTGCTGTTCGACAACGTCGCGGCTTCGCGCCAGGCGTTCTTCTCGGGCCGCTGCGACGGCCTGATCACCGACGCCTCGGCGCTGGCGGCGGTGCGCGCGACCCAGGCGCAGAACCCCGACGACTACGTGATCTTCCCGGCCAGCGGCCACAGCGAGGCGCTGACGCCGTCGGTGCGCCATGGCGACGACCGCTGGTTCGACATCGTCAAATGGGTCATCCAGGTGCCGATCGCCGCCGAGGACATGGGCATCACCCAGGCCAACGTCGACGACATGCTCAAGTCCGACGATCCGCGCATCGCCCGCTTCCTGGGCACCGAGCCGGGCAACGGCAAGGCGCTGGGGCTGGACGAGCGCTGGGCCTACAACATCGTCAAGCAGCTGGGCAACTACGGCGAGATCTTCGAGCGCAACGTCGGCAAGAACAGTCCGATGAAGCTCGAGCGCGGCATGAACCGCCTGTATCGCGACGGCGGCCTGATGTACCCGTACGTTTTCAACTGAGCGGCGGGCGAGTCTCATCATGTTCAAGCGACTCTGGTTCGACGGCCGGGCCCGGGCCGTCCTGGCGCAGCTGCTGATCGCCGGCGCCTTCGTCGGCGCGGTGGGCTGGCTGGCCTGGAACGCCCACGCCAACCTGACCCAGCGCGGCATCGCCATGGGCTTCGACTACCTCGGCGAGGCGGCCCGTTTCCCCATCGCCGAAAGCCTGCTGGCCTACCAGCCCACCGACAGCTACGGCCGCGCCTTCCTGGTGGGGCTGGTCAACACGCTGTACATCTCGGCGCTGGTGATCGCGGCCTCGACGCTGCTGGGCTTCGGCCTGGCGCTGGCGCGCCGCAGCCGCCATCCGCTGGTGACGGGCGTGGCCACGGTCTACCTGGAAGCCGTGCGCAACACGCCGCTGGTGGTGCAACTGCTGTTCTGGTACAGCCTGGTGACGATCAACCTGCCGCCGGCGCGGCAGGCGCTGCAGCCGCTGCCGGGCGTGTTCCTGTCGGTGCGCGGGCTGTTCTTTCCCAGCCTGTCGCTGCAGGGCGACACGCGGCCGCTGTGGTGGGCGCTGGGCGCGGCGGCGTTGCTGCTTTGGGGCGCGTGGCGCCTGGCGCGACGGTCGGTCGCTTCGCGCGTGCCATGGCGCGGCCTGGGCCTGCTCGCGGCGGTCGCGCTGGTGGCGGCCGCGGCGGGGTGGGGCGGGGCCTCGCTGCATACCGACGTGCCGGCGCTGCGCGGCCTGAACTTCGCCGGCGGCAGCGCCTTCACGCCGGAATTCACCGCCTTGCTGGTCGGGCTGACGATCTATTCGGCCGCGTTCTCCGGCGAGATCATCCGCGGCGGCATCGACGCGGTGCCCGCCGGCCAGTGGGAAGCGGCCCATTCGCTGGGCCTGAAACCCGGCGCCGCGCTGCGCTGGATCGTGGTGCCGCAGGCGCTGCGCGTGATCATCCCGCCGATGACCAGCCAGTACCTGTCCATCATCAAGAACACCACGCTGGCGCTGGCGGTGGGCTACCCGGACCTGTCCTTCGTCATCACCACCACCATCAACCAGACCGGCCAGGCCATCGAGGGCGTGGCGGTGCTGATGGCGGTGTACCTGAGCATCAGCCTGAGCGTGTCGCTGTTCATGAATCTGTACAACCGCCGCATCCTGAGGACGCAACGCGCATGAGCCTGTCCCATCCTTCCTCCCTGCCGCCGCAGGCCCTGCGGCCGCCGCGCGAGCGCCGCGACAGCGTCTGGCACCGCCTGTTCGGCAGCGCCGTCAGCGCGGTCGCCAGCGTGGCCACGCTGGCGCTGGTCCTGGCCGCGGCCGGCAAGCTGCTGAACTGGGCGGTGCTGGACGCCGTCTGGCCGGGCGCCACGGGCGCTGTCTGCCGCCAGGCCAGCGGCGCCTGCTGGGCCTTCCTGGGCGAAAAGATGCGCCAGATCCTGTTCGGCATCTATCCGCCCGGCGAGCAATGGCGGCCCACCGTGGTCTGCCTGTTCATCCTGGCGATGACGGTGTTTTCGCTCAGCCCGCGCCAATGGCGCGCGCGCACGGCGGTCCTCTGGATCGCCGGCCTGGCGGCCGGGCTGATGCTGATGCAGGGCGGCGTGTTCGGCCTGGCGCGGGTGCCCACCTCGTCATGGGGCGGCCTGCCCATCACGCTGCTGCTGGCGGTGTGCGCGCTGGGCGCCGGCCTGCCGCTGGGCGTGCTGCTGGCGCTGGGGCGCCGCGGCAGCCTGCCGACGGCGCGCTTCATCAGCATCGGCGTGATCGAGCTGATCCGGGGACTGCCGCTGGTCAGCCTGCTGTTCATGGCCTCGATCGTGTTGCCCATCATGCTGCCGGCCGGCATGACCATCGACAGCCTGCTGCGCGCCGGCATCGCGCTGACGGTGTTCTCGGCCGCCTACCTGGCCGAGGTGATCCGCGGCGGCCTGCAGGCGATCCCGCCCGGGCAGGCCGAGGCCTCGCGCGCGCTGGGCCTGTCGTGGTGGCAGATGACGCGGCTGGTGGTGCTGCCGCAAGCCCTGCGCAAGGTGATCGCGCCGCTCACCAATACCGCCATCGTGATGATCAAGAACACCAGCCTGGTGCTGATCGTGGGCCTGTTCGACCTGCTCAGCTCGGGGCGCGCGGCGCTGACCGACCCGGCCTGGCCCACGCCTTACGTCGAGACCTATCTCTTCATCGCATCGATCTATTTCTGCATCTGCTTCGGCCTGTCGCGCTACTCGATGTGGCTGGAGCACCGCTACAAAAAAGGGGAACTCCGATGACCACGCCTTCCGCCGCCACGCCGCCCGCCATCGCCATCGCCGGCATGCACAAGTGGTATGGCGACTTCCATGTGCTGCAGGACATCAACCTGCAGGTCCGCGCAGGCGAGCGCCTGGTGATCTGCGGGCCGTCCGGCTCGGGCAAGTCCACCATGATCCGCTGCATCAACCGGCTCGAACGCCACCAGCAGGGCTCCATCGTGGTCAACGGCGTCGAGCTGAGCGACGACCTGCGCGCCGTGGACGGCGTGCGCACCGACGCCGGCATGGTGTTCCAGCACTTCAACCTGTTCCCGCACCTGACGGCGCTGGAGAACTGCATCCTGGCGCCGACCCAGGTGCGGCGCATGCCGCGCGCGCAGGCGGTGGAGCTGGCCATGCGCTACCTGGAGCGGGTGCGCATTCCCGACCAGGCCGGCAAGTATCCCGGCCAGTTGTCGGGCGGCCAGCAGCAGCGCGTGGCCATTGCCCGTTCGCTCTGCATGCAGCCGCGCATCATGCTGTTCGACGAGCCGACCTCGGCGCTGGATCCGGAGATGGTCAAGGAAGTGCTGGACACCATGACCTCGCTGGCCGAGGACGGCATGACGATGCTGTGCGTGACGCACGAGATGGGCTTTGCCCGCAACGTCGCCGACCGGGTGGTGTTCATGGACGGCGGACGCATCATCGAGATGGGCGAGCCCGGCGCGTTCTTCGACAACCCCAGGCATGAACGCACCCGGGCGTTCCTGGAGCGCATCCTGCATTGAGGGCAGGGCGGCGCGAAAGATCGGGGCGGGGCGGCGATTTAGCGAGGTTTCAATTTATAATGAAACTCGTTCGTAATTGAAAATCACGCGGCCCGCGAGGCGGCGTACCCGCCATGGCCACTCAGGACCTGGATTACTCCGCCCCGATCGCCGTCGACGCCGTTGCCCGCACGCAGCTGCAACGCTTCTATGTCGACCACCATCCCTGGCTGCTGGGCTGGCTGCGGCGCCGCGTCGGCAACAGCAGCGACGCCGCCGACCTGTCGCACGACACCTTCCTGTGCCTGCTGGGCGAGGGCCGGCGCGACGCCATCCGCGAAGCCCGGCCGTTCCTGGCCACCATCGCCCGCCGCCTGATCGCGCGCCGGCGCCACAAGGCGGCGCTGGAAGCCGCCTACCTCGAAGCGCTGGCCTGCCTGCCGGTCCCGACCGCGCCGTCGCCGGAAAGCGTGGCGCTGGCGGTGGAAACGCTGCAGCAGCTCGACCAGGCGCTGGAAGGCCTGCCGCAAGCGGCGCGCAGCGCTTTCATCATGGCGCACATCGAGGAACTGACCTACGCGCAGATCGCCGAGCGCCTGCGCATCTCGCCCAGCACCGTCAAGAAATACCTGATCCGCGCCAACGCCCACTGCCTGTTCGCGCTGGCGGCGTGAGGGCCGGGCCGGACCGCCGGCGGGCGGCCCGGAGCGTCGTCGTCAAAACTCCGTCGCCACCGACAGCCACAGCGTGCGCGGCATGCCGCTGATCAGGTAGCCGGTCGGATTGGCCTCCCAATAGTGCTTGTCGAGCAGGTTGGTCACGGTCGCGCGCAGCGTCACGTCCTTGCCCGCCACGCGGGTCTTGTAGCGGCCGCCGAAGTCGTAGCGCGTCCAAGCCGGCACGCGCTGGCTGTTGTCGGCGCTGAGATAGGCCTGGCTGGTGTGGATGGCCCGGCCCATCAGGGTCAGCCCCGGCGCGAACGGCGTATCCCATTCCAGCGTCAGGTTGGCCTGCAGCTCGGGCGCGCCGACGGCGTGGCGGCCGTCATTCAAGCCGCCCTGGGTCTTGCGCTGTTTCGCATCCAGCCAGGTGACGCCGCCCAGCAGGCGCACGCCGCGCGCCAGTTCGCCAAAGCCGTTCAGCTCGACGCCCTGGTTGCGCTGCTCGCCATTCAGGCTGTAGACCTTGGACACCGGATCGACGATGCCGCCCGGCACGCGGATCTGGAACAGCGCCAGCGACGCCCCGAAGGCGCCGAAGTCGAGCTTGCTGCCGATCTCGTACTGCTTGGACTTGTAGGGCGCGAACACCTGGTCGGCGTTGGCGGCGTCGGCCGGCGGCGAGGCGCCGGCCGTCAGCGCCTCGATGTAGCTGGCGTACAGCGAGACCTGTTCCGTCGGCCGCACCACCAGCGCGGCCGAGGGCGTCGTGGCGCTCTGGTCGTAGCGGTTGGTGGCGTCGCCGGCCGGCGAGTACGAACGCGTGTTGACGTTCTGGCGGCGCGCGCCCAGGGTCAGTTGCACCAGGCCGTCCTTGACCGACAGGGTATCGGCCACGGCCACGCTTTGCAGGATGCTCAGGCTGGTCCTGGTTTCCGGCGAGTAGGCGATCGGCGCGCCCGGATCGGCCAGGCGCGCGGGGTGATAGATGTTGGTGGCGTAGTCCGCGTAGCGCGTCTGGCCCTGCCAGGTGCGCGATTCCAGCCGGTTGCCGCTCAGCACCAGCTGGTGCGTGACGGGGCCGGTCTCGATGCGACCGCGGATGCCGATCTCGCCCGAAGTGGCCTCGGTCTTGCCTTTCTGGTGGGTCGAGGTGGACAGCGCGTCGCCGTTGTCGCCGACGATGGTGGCGCCCGGCGCCTCGCGCTTGTTGTAGTCGAAGCGGTTGGCCCCGAACGCGCCGAACAGCGAGACCCGGTCGCTCAGGTCGTACTCGGCGCGCACCAGCCCGGTCAGGCTCTGCGCGCTGGACGTGTCGAAGCGCTGCGCCAGGTTGATCTTGGGATCGGGCGCGCCCGGCACCTTGACGCCCGGAGCGACCGTGTAGCCGCGCGCGGCGGCGCGCATCCAGTCGTCCTGGTAGACGATGTCGGCCGACAGCCGCAGCCGGTCGCCGCGATAGTCCAGGCCCAGCGAGCCCGAACCGTTCTGCGTCGACTGGCCGTCGATGCGCGGCTGGCCGCCGCGGAACGCGCCGTTCACGCGCAGGCCGTACTGGTTCTGGTCGCCGAAGCGGCGCCCCAGGTCCAGGTGGCCGCCCCAGCGCGAGTCGGACGCGTATTCCGTGGTGAAGCGCGTCAGCGGCGCGTCGTCGGCGCGCTTGGTCACGATGTTGACGCTGCCGCCCACGCTGCCCCACGGCAGCATGCCGTTGAGGAAGGCGCCGGCGCCGCGCAGCACTTCGATGCGCTCCACCGGGTCGGGGTTGATGCGATAGGCCGGCACCAGGCCATACAGGCCGTTGAGCGCGATCTCGTCGTTGTCGACGCGAAAGCCGCGGATGGTCAGCGCGTCATAGCGGTTGCCGCTGCCGATCGAGGCGCGCACCGACGAATCGCTGGTGGTCAGCACGTCGGCGATGCTGCCGGCCTGCTGGTCCTGGATGGTCTGGGCGGTGTAGCTGGCGATGCTGAAGGGCGTGTCCATGTAGTCGGTGTTGCCCAGCAGGCCGAGGTGCCCGCCGCGCGCCACCTGGCCGCCGGCGTAGGCCTCGGGCAGCTCGTAGACCGAACGGGCGGTGACGGTCACGGGCGCCAGCGCGGTGACGGGCGCGTCGACGGCGGGCGTCAGCACGTAGCCCTGGTTGGCGCGCTGCACGGCCTGCAGGCCGGTGCCGGCCAGCAATGCCTCGAACGCCTGCGCCGGGCGGTAGGCGCCCTTGAGGCCGGCGGTGGTCTTGCCCTGGACCTGGTCGGCCGTGAAGGTCAGCGCGATGCCGGCGGTGCTGGCCAGGCTGCGCAGGGCCGGCGCCAGCGGGCCGGCCGGAATGTCGTAGGACGCCGCCGCCTGCTGTGCCGGCCGGGAAGCCGTGGCGCCCGGCGCCGCGCCCTGGGCTGCCGCCGCGGCGCTGGCGCCCAGCATCAGCGTGGCGATGAATGTGCGGGTCAGCCCGCGCGGAGGGTTCGCTGCCATGTGATCTCTCGGATGAAGTGCTGAAGGAATGAATTGACGTCAGCAGGTAGGAGCAGCGGGCAGCCGGATCGGGCACGCGAAACGGGCGTCGAGATGAAACAGTGTGTATCTTGAAACTCAGCCGGCCCTGGGAACCACCGTGACCCAGTAGCGCGTGACCTGGCGGATGGCCACCGGCAGCGAGTTCGGCAGCAGGGCCAGGATGTGGTCGGTATCGGCGATCGGGAACACGCCCGAAAAGCGCAGGTCCGCCACCGCCGGATCGCAGCGCAGGATGCCGGGCCGAAAGCGCGACAGATTGACGATGAAGTCGCCCAGGCGTTCGTCGTCGGCGATCAGTTGTCCGCGCGTCCAGGCCAGGGCCTGCGCCGGCAGCGGCTCGGCGCGGGACGGCGCCCATTGCGTCAGGTAGGCCGATTCGCCGGCCGCGACGCGCAGCGCGAGGTCGGGCTGGCGCAGGGGCCGCAGTTCGACCGCGCCTTCCTCGACGCCGACCATGGTCCGGTCCGGATCGAGCCGCACGCTGAAGCGGGTGCCCAGCGGCCGCACCGAGCCCTGCGGCGTCCGGACGCTGAAAGGGCGCGGGTCGCCATGCGCGGTCGCCACGAAAATCTCGCCGGCGCGCAACGCGATGGCGCGTTGCGATGCGTCGAACTCGATATCCAGGGCGGTGCCGGTGCCCAGCAGCAGCCGGGAGCCGTCGTCCAGCGTGACCCAGCGCAATTCACCGGTGGCGGTGCGCAGGTCGGCGACCCAGGCGCGCCCGGTCGGCGTGCGGCTGGCCGCCAGGCCCGCCGCGCCGGCGCCGGCAGCCAGCCACAACGGCGCGAACACCAGTTTGCGGCGCGACGGCTTGCGCAGGCCGGCCAACGCGCGCGCGGCCGGCGCCTGTTCCAGGGCCTGGAAGCGGCCGAGCACCGCCTCGACGTGCAGCCAGGCGCGCTCGTGGTCCGGATGCGCGGCGCGCCATTGCCGCCAGCGCTCGCGTTGCGGGCCGTCCAGCTCGCCGGCCATCGCCTGGGTCAGCCAGGTGGCGGCCGCGGTGGCGACCGACTCGGGAATCGGCTCGCCCTGCGCGCGGGGGATCCGTCCGGGTGCGGCGGCGGAGGCTGAAGAGAAGAGAGATATTCAGAACGTCTGGGCGAGATAAATGTGGGACATCCCGATCCAACATGCGACATTCTGGTCCGCCTTTTGTAAGGCCTTTTCAAATATCCGAATGGACGTAGCGCTGTAAAACTGCCAGCACTGCATCGGGCGATAAGGCGAGCGGAAGGGTTGTGGACGAACCGGTTCTTGTGTCGATGATGACCGCGAGCGAGGTGGCACTGGCGGTCTTCTGAAGTGGATCTCGCACAGACTTGACGTATCGCCCCAGCGCCGACCGCTTGATCGGAATGCCCTCCGCCACCAAAGCATCGGTCATTTGAGTAATGGTGAGCCGGGGCTGCAGATTGATCATGCGATCAACCTTTTCCTGTTGCTCGGCAGTCAACCGAGTGAGGATCGACGAAACCGCTGACATCTTGACGGCTCTCCTGTTAACGGCGGGGAGGGTCCCGCCCTGCGCGACGAGAATCATGATAGTAGCTCTGACACGTCGGCGCCTAGCAGAGATCAGCATAACGGACGCTGGATTGGCGCCAAGGCTACGGACTTGAGGCCGGCATCCAGCAACGCGGGACCGCTGATGCAGACTGGAACATACACACGGAAAGACCGTCGGCCATGTTGAAGTGTGAGCCACACTCCACAATCAACCTTCTTCTGCTGGGTGATCGTCCAGACCCTAGCATTGGGCATCAAGCGAGCCACCTGGGCACCTAGCGCGACTTTCCGCATGTTCTCGGTGAACGTCATACGCATCTTCGTTGCTGCGTCCATCATTTTCCCCTGGCGCCCTGGGCTTGAAGCCGGGCGGCCGTAGTGGCATCGCTCGGCTTCGAGTCGATTTGGATGGTTGTCGTCGAAACTACGACACAGACAACTGCCAGAAACCAGCCCCAACCCGGGGCGCGCTTGTAGATCAAAAAGGCGGCCATACCGAATAGGCTACCCAGATACGTCAGGGCCAGAGCCCACCGAATGGTTTCACTCATCGGATTGCTCCTTGAACCTAATTCGCTTCGGCTCGGGCCGCGCGTTGCTTCTCGACCCACCGCCGCTTCCTTGCGACGATTGTGGGATGGGCCTGGTAGCACGCCTTGCACCAGGAATGGGGTGTTCCTTTCGAGAGAAAGAAGAAATCGCCATCAGCGGGCCAGAATTCCTTGCATTGCGCACATTGGATCTCCGTCCCCAACTCGGTTCGAATGGTCGCGCGCCGTACCCTGTTCATGGTGTTCCCGCCTCCGCCTTCAAGGCTGCTTGCAGGGCCTCAAAGGCCTCAAGCATGGGTTCGAACGTATTGCGTGTGAAGGCCAGGTTGAGCTTGGCCTGCAGCTTGCCGAGAACCGCGGGCTCGAGCCGCTGATCGCGCACCTGATCGACGAGATGCCGAACATGCTTAGGCAAGAGGCGCATCGCCCATTTCTTCATGGTCTCGATGGTGCGCTCGGCCTGACGCCCATCTATCCATTGCAGCGCTTCAACACCCGTGATCCGTTTGACGTATGCCGCCAAGGCCTCCTCGGACGGATTGCTCACCGCGCCCAGATCGCGTAACAGCAGCCACAGGGCACGGATCTTCTTGCTGGTCGCCTCGGTGTCCATCGGGCGGCTTGGCCGAGGCTTGAGGCGCACCTTGAAGCCGAATCGCTTGAAGTGATCCAGGGCCAGCTGCAGCTCTTCGGCGCTCATCGACGAGCAGGAGTCCTTCTTGCCGCCCGTGACCGCCAGCAAGGCCGCGCGATAGGTTTCCTTGTCCAGCTTCAGTTCCCGCTGAGCCATGTGCACAAGGCGAATTAGGCGTTGGCGCTCTTGAGCGCGCGCAGTTGTCGTCGCCATGACGGATCAGCCCTCTTTCATTGCCGTGAACGTGACACCATCGCGCCGCGCGCTGCGGCTTCCCGCGCACCAGGTCAGCCATTTTTCCAGCGCATCGCCAGCTTCCCGCTGGGAACCTGCCTCCGGGACGCCCGGCACCAGCAGAAGACCTTCGCCCTTGCCACGCCCATGCCGCGCGAAAACCTCCAGTTGGCTCCGCAGCGCGTACTTCGGCCCGCGGGCAATGACGATCGGCCCGCTGCCGTCGACCTGGTCGCCAGGCTCCTGATCGCCGACCTCGATGACACCGCTCGCCCAGCACCACGCTACTTGCGGCGTCATATCGTAGTACTCCTTGCCGCCACAACGCGGGCAGCAGCGGTCATACATCTGGATTTCCGAGGTGGAGCGGCGGGGTCTGGGCCGTTCGATACGCTCGGACTCCAAATGGACGTTGCGGCAGCGCGTGCACTTCGCTCGGCGGTCATCTTGTTTCATGGGAACTCTCTCTGGCAGGAAGGTTTCAGGTGTGGACGTTGGTGATCTCGACATTGCCTCTGCGCGGCAGTGCTACTCCAGCAGGAGCGGCGCTCCACTGGCGCCAACGCCTGGATGCAGTTGGACGCCGGCGCCTGCGCGGTGGCCTGCGACCTGGTCGGCCCAGCCACGAGCGCCGGCGTCACGGCTTCGCGGGGTGAACTTGCCCAGGCTCGGGTGATTCAGCTGCATGTGAGCCTCGATCGCAGTCTTCTGGTCTGCCGAGGGTTCCATCCGGGGAACGAGAGAAGCGACGGCCGCGACCCAACCCTGGCAGAAGGCATCGGCACGGGCCGTCTTGTTCTTAAGGCCGCAGCGCTTCAACGTGGCCTTGATATGGTCGGTGCGCGCCCGCGCCATCAGCCGCAGCAGCACCTGCAGGGTGTACTGTGCCACCTCGACACTGGGCGAGCAGCCGACCAGCAGCCACACCGCTCCACCGGAAAGGATTCCGCCGCTTGCGAGGATGAGCTCGCAGCCGAAAGCATCGGCCACAAGGCCGGCAAGGTGGGCTTCGTGCCTGCTCGGCGTGCGTGCGGTGGCCTTAACCGAGCACTCACGAGCGCCGATCGCCTGAGCTTCCAGTTGCGATACTCCGTGCTCACGCATCAGCGCTTGCGCCTGACGCAGCGCTGCCGCCGCCTCGGCCGGTTCGCTGGACTTCGCCAGCGCCAAGCACTTCTCGATCTTGCGAAGGATGTCGTCTTTATCCATGCTGGAGATCCTCGGCCAGGTTTCGAAGCGCCGGCACGACCGGAACGGCATAGATCGGCGTGTGGCCTGTGAAAACGCAGTCCTGGCTCTCGCCATCCGGGAAAACCTGCTTGAGCATGGTGACCGCATCCAACCGCGTAAATGCGATGCTCATGCGATCCGGCAGCAGCCGGCCGATGTTGACAATGCTGGCACGCAAGATATCCACCTTCAGCTTGTCGTCCACAGCCGTCAGGTGGTCGATGCGCTCGACATCGGCGACGATGGAGTCGATTTCAGCAAGGCAAGCCGCCTTGCTCAGCGGGCTGCCCGGTGTCTTGTAGGCATCCAGCACTGTGCGGATGCGTTGAATGGGATTCATGGCTTTCGTCATGGTGTTCTCGTTCATGAGGGGGGGGCTCTCTACGGTTGCGGAAATGGACCGCTGGCGCTACGCACCGTCGGTTTCGGAGGAGTCCATTCCAGGAAGCTGGGGTTGGGTGCGGCGACGAGACTCGGCCAGCATGACGCGGTACCGCTGGTAGACATACACGTAGCTCACACCCAGGTGGGCGGCGATCTCCGAGGCATTCCCGCGGCGAAGGTGCTGCCAGATGTAGGTGTCATGCTCCAGCCGGACATAGCCACGATCCTTGGGGAAGTACAGGCTCTGGCCGCTGTAATGACGGTGCACCAGGTCGACCAGCTCATCGCCGAGTGTGGCCGCGTCCTCGGCCGTGAGCTGAAGGCGCTCGACCAGGAAGATGCCGAACAGCTCGGCCATCTCCTGCAGGGTCTTGTGGCGGCGTCGCACGGACGGCGTATCGTCGGGGGGCATGGTCATTTCTGGCTCCTGGCGCTTACCGGAGCGCCCTACAAGGGCAAGGCGCTCAAGAAAGCGTGCATGTCGAAAAAATCCGGGGTCGATCTAAGCCCGCCCGGCCAGGCTGGGACGTCCCGCGCATTTAGCCGTGCGCGGCCCCCTTATCGCTTGGGGTGTGGAGCGGCGGGGTCATACATCGATCGGACCGATGCGGGTGCGCGTGTCGTACTTGCCGGCATCCCAATCGGGAACGCAGTCGGCGCAGCAGCTGCAGACTCCCTTGCCGAGGTTGCGATCCACACGCAACCAATGGCACAGCTTGCCGTGGTCCGAGCACTGCCGGCCTTCGGTGCATTCGCAGCCAACGCACAGCGACTTCGTGTCGTAGTTCGGGTAGCTCGGCATGATCAAACCGCCGCGATGTCCAGGCAGATCGGCGTGTACTCGTCCGAACCCTCGCGCCGCTCGTAGAACCGCACATAGGGTTTGCTGTTGGCCACGCTCACGCTGTCGCTGATCGCGGCCATGGCGCGCTGCCAGCGCTCATCCTTGATGGGAAGACGACGCAGGGCCAGCACACGAGCCGTGTTGATCTGGCCGGCCTTGTCCACGCGGAATGCGTCGTTCACCAGCACCTTGATCTCGTCGCGCGAGCTTTCCGACCAGGACGTGATGCATTCGTCGATCAGGGCCTTGGCCGCATGCAGGCGCTCGTCGAACACGAGGCGATCCTGGATCTGCAGCCGGACCATGTAGCGTCCGCTGAACGAGGTCAGCGTCAGGTTCCCCTTGACGCTACGCGACTTCACGCCGTACTGCTCGACGCTCGTCTCGACAAAGGCCTCGATATCGCGAAACGCGCGGATCTTGAAATCCGCCAGCAACGTGCTGATGATCTTGGCCTGGTCAATGAGCGTCTCGATGGTCTGGTCGCGCAGCTTGTCGATATCGGATACCAGGGCTTCGGGGACATACGAGCCGTCCGCCTTGAGGCGAAATCCCGGCGGAATGTCGGGGCGATTGGCGGTGGTGCTGGTCATGATGCTTCCTTCATGTTGAGCGAGGCGATGGAGTCGGCGATCTCGGCCGCGGCCTCGTCCACGAGGGCCGAGATCTGCACGATGGCGTCGTGCTTGCTGATCGTGCTGGCCGGCGCCTGGTGGCGGCGCAACACGGCCTTGATACGGATGAGCGCCACAACGGCGACATCGTCAGATTTGCTCATGGGGTCTCCTGAAAGGCGGCGAACGCCTCGATCCTGGAAAAAATGGCCGCGCACAACAGCCCGATCGCGCTGGCAGCGGTCTCATCGTCACGCGCACTCACGCCCTGCAGGTGATGGATGACGGCGTGGGACACCTCGTGGGGAACGATCTCGCGCAGGTTGCTGCCCGAGAGCGGCACAGCGACCGTCCCAATCACGCGGGCCCCCAGTGCCGCGGCCTGGAAATAGCCGTGAACGACCTTGCGATCACTGCGCCTGCGGCCCCCGCGATACTCCGCGTCCACGTCGGCCACACTCGGCAGCAGTCGCACGCGCAGCCGCATGCCTGCGACCGACACCTGAAAGACCATCAAGGCGCGAGCGCGGGCCATGTCAGTGCCTCGTTGCCGGCTTGTCGCTCAGCGCGAATCGCGTACGCTCAACCGCAGCAGCGATGTGTTTGCGCAGCGCGTCATCGTCGTTGCCGAGTTGGGCGCTCATGATGTCGCTGAGAAGCTGGCTCAGCTCGGCGAAGGAGCAGCGCAACGAGCAGTGCTCGAAGAACAGGTTGACCAGGTCCTTGTTGGCGCCGTGCAGCGCGTTGCGCAGCTGGTCGACCGAATCAAATGCGGCCGGGTTCGCGAGGGACGGGCCCGCCATGAATTCAACCGTCATGGCGCACCTCGTCTTGGTGGATCGCCAGGCGCACGCCCTGAAACAGCGCGGTGATGCGCCCGTCGGCCTGGCGCGTGGAGGCCTCGCACATCCCCCGCAGGTACTCGGCGGGCATCCCGCACAGGTCGAGCAGAAGGATGGGTGCGCCACCGTCGCCGGGGATCAGCTCCTCGCTGATCACGCGCAGGCCAAGCGCCCGCAGCGCCCGGCCCGCGGCGTTGGCCACCGCAATCTGCGCGATGCGCGCCGGGGTATAAACCCGCGGCGCCGTGGTGTTGGCGATCAGTTCCATTTCGTCTCCATGACGATGTCGGCGCTAACCGCCGGAGCGCCGTTCTCGGCGGCCAGGTTCATGGCGGCGGTCAGCAGGTTGTGCACCGCCAAGGGGTAGAGGAACGAGCGCTCGGTGTGCCCACGCGGCACCGGCGGCGACAGGCGCTCGCGCAGCGCCTGCAGGCCATCGGCGGTCACGATCTTGGAGAGGTCCACGCTGAAGCGCTTGAGCCGAAAGCGCAGGTAGTCCTCCAGGTACTCGCCCAGCGGCGGCAGCGTGATGATCTCGCAACGCTGGACCACTTCGCGCACCGAGGGATCGCGAGGATCGAGCTTCTCGGCGAGCTCATTTTGTCCGAGCAGGATCACGCTGAGCAGGCGCGAGAAACCATCCTCGAGCTCGACAAAGCGTTTCAGGTGGCGCAACGTGGCCTTGGGCATGGCGTGCGCCTCTTCGATCAGCACCGCGTGACGCACGCCGGCGCGGTGGCTCTCTTTCAGGCGGTTCTCCAGCTGGCGGTACCGCGCATCACTGCTCGCGCGCAGCGGTTCATGCGGGGCGATGGTGGCCATGATCGCGTCCAGGATCGCGCTGGCCTTGAGCGTCTTGCCCTTGGTGTCGTCGGCCTCCATGCCGACAACGTAGGGGCGGATGATCTGGATGGGCATGTCCGCGCGCTGCACGCGCTCCTGCAGGTCACGACGCAGCGTGGTTTTGCCCGAGCCCGACTCGCCTACCACCGCGACAAAGCCGCCGCGTTTGCAGGCATCCAGCAGCTGGGCACGCGTGTAGCGCAGCTGCTCGTTGGCATAGAACTCGTCGCTGCTGGCGACTTCGTCGAAGGGGTTGCCCGGCAGCTTGAAGTGGCGCAGGGTCTGAGGCTGTAGAATCTGCTTGCGAATCGACATGTGTTCGTCCTCGTTCATGGGGGAATGCTGTTGTTCGGGCGCCACCGCACTGACCTGCGGTGGCGTTTCTTTTTCAAAGGCCACGGCAAGCTGTTCCTCGGTGGCGCCGTGGACCTTCAAAAACTGGATCGTGGCCTCGCGCAGCTGGTGCTGCCGCACCCGAGGCCATAGAGCGTGGTTCACAAGTTGGGCGACCGTCGCCGGGCTGAGTTCGACCGCGATCGCAAGCTGGCTTTGCGACACACCGAGCGCCGGCAAGATCCGTTTGAGTTTCAGCTGCTGTCTCATCTGCTTTCCTAGGCGGCGCGCACGATGTGCACGATGGACGGTTGGATAGGAGCCGGCGCCATGGCGGCGCGCAACGCTTGCGCTGCTGCGTCAATGGCGTCGACCGGAACGCCCTCGGGGTACAGGGCCTGCAGGCGTGTGTAGTGTTCAGGCGACCAGTCGGAAAACGCGGGCTTGAGCTGCTTGGCGGCCTGGATGTGCGAAAGCGGCGGCAGGTGCACCGTCGGTGCGACCAGGTCGTGATCCCGGCCGCGGCGCGGCAGTGTGGCGGGCACATGCTCGAGCGCCTGGTCGATGTGGGCGAGGGGGTCAATCTGCCCGCCGAAGGCGACGGTGCCGGCCTTGCGTGCCGCCTTGGCTTCGGTCTCGGTGGAGGTGCCTGTCGCCATCAGTTCCAAGGCCTTGGCGTTGGTCTGCGCGGGCGTGTCGGCGTGACGGGCATAGCTCTCGCCGATCACGGGCGCATCGGCGACCATACCGAATTGGTCATAGGTGACACGTTGCACGACCTGGTAGGCCTCGTGGCCCTCGTCGTCGCTCATCACGACCTGGACGGTGTCCTGAGCCCAGGGGTTCTCGCAGACCAGCAGCTTCTCGCCAACGCAGACGCCAGGCACCGACGACACGTCGTAGTCGGAACCGCGGTAGCTGACGCGCAAGTGCGTGGAAACCACGCGCGACTCCGGCGCGCTGAGCGCGAGTGACCGCAGGAGCTCTGCTGCTGGCGGGGTCACCAACTGATCGGGCGTGATATGCAGCCAGGCGGAGTCGCGGGTTCGCCCCGTGCGCGTGTGGATCCGGGTGCCGTTGAAGTACCGGCGCCAACGTGCCACCAGCGCATTGATCTTCTCCAGGCTGTCGACCTTGTCTGACGGCAGCAGCCGCAGGGTGGATTCGAAATCGCGCTCGGTGATGTCCTGGCCCTTTTCGACCTGGCCCTTCGCGCGCGGGTTCTTCGGCTTGTTGATCTGGACGTGGATCCGCAACGCCTTGCACAGGTTCTTGAATATCGCGCTGGTGTTGGCCGATCCCGGGTCGAGCATCACCATGAGTGGAACGCCGAACATGGCCTCACCCTCTCGGCGATGCATGGCGTCGATGAGGACGTCAACCAGGTTGGTGGCGTTCTCACCGCCCGTGACGTACGTGGAATAGTTCCAACCGCTGGTGTGGTCGGTCACCACGTAGCGCCACAGCGACTCGTTGATGACCTTGATGACGTTGGCCGGCTTGTTCTTATAGAAGTCGGTGTGGTCCATGATGCGCAGACCGCTATCGCCCTTCGATGCGCGTGGCAGGTAGAACAGGACGCAACGCGATGCATCGATCTGCCATACATGGTTCGGGTGCAGGCTGCGCAGGCTCATTGCCGGCGCCGGCGCGAGCAGTTGCTCCGGGTGCAGACGATAGTTTCGCAGGGCCTTGCGGATGGTGGAGATCGACAGGGGCGAGACCTCGCCCGTCGCCGGGTTGATGCGCAGCGCTTCGATCATGTTGTTGGCGCGCAGCACCTCCACCGCGGCCTCGACGCTCTTGAGCATCTTGCCGTTCTTGCGCATGTGCTCGAGCAGCACGGCGGCGATCATCTGTGCTTCCTGCACCGGCAGTGCCGTCTTGCCGGCGTCCGACCGGCGCTTGCGGGTCGGTTTGGTGACCAGGTCGCCGAGCAGGCGATACAGCCTGGCCTGAGACATCTGTAGCCGCGCAGCCGCGCCAGCCAGGATCTCGCCCTTACGCCCGTGCGGCGCAACGCGCCAGGCACGCGCAACGTCGGCCAGCTCTTCCGCGATGACTGCGTTGGCGGGGGGCTCCCATCGCTCGCTCCTTACTCGTCCTGCGCCCAGGCCGGCAACTCGTCGCCGTCACCCTGGGGCAGGTTGAATTCGGTGAACAGGTCGCCGATCTGTTGCTGGACCGCACGCAGGCTGGCGGCCAGAAGTCGCGTGCGCTGCGCATCGCCCTTGCCGTTCTCGACATACGCTGCGCACAGTTTCTCCAGGCCTTCGCGCAGCTTGCCGCCAATGACCGCCTCCAGGCCCACCAACTCGGCCTCGACTTCGGTGTGCAGGCCGACCAGCTGCGCGTCGGGCTTCTCAGCCTTGATCCGGCGATTGGCAGCATCACGCTCTTTCTTGAGCGTGTCGATCTGGTCATTTTTCTCCGAGAGCAGTTTGTCGTTGGCCTCGGCTTCGGCGCGCGCTTCACGCAGTGTCTTGCGTAGGTCGGACACCGACATCGTGGCGACGTCGTCGAGCGTAATGCCGGCGACCGTGCCGCCCTCGTTCAGTTCGGCGACCTGGTCATCGTCGAGGACCAGGAGCTCAATGAGTTTCGACTTGTTACCGGCCGCCTCGATCAAATGCGTCGACGTCGACGCATTTGAGAACTTCAGCGCCGCCTGGCTCATGCGCTGCGCGAGGCGGGGTTCGAGGCCGAGGCGGGACAAGAAATCGCGCCAATCCCCGTGCGGCACGTGTTCACGAACCACCAGCAGCGCGCGGCCAGCGGCGAGCATTTCGTCGGCGCTACGTGCCAGGTGGGTGCGAATGACGTGTTCGTAGCGCGGCAGATCGAACGGCAAGCCGTCACCGAACTGCTTGAGGATCAAGGCCGAGCGCTCGGCGGCCTGGACCAGCGCTGCCTCGACATCGGCGGCGGGTTTGGCGGTGTCAGGTGCGGCGACGGGGGAATTCTTCGGACGAGCCATCGTGACTATCCTTTTGGTTGGCATTCGTGAATGGGGTCGACGTCGACCAGCTCCATGCGCAATGCGTGGGGCTGGCCGGCGTACTTGAGCAACTCGGCGAACACGTTGCGGGCCACCGCGAATGCCACGTCGGCTTCGGCCGTCGGGATGCGGTTCACGCGGACGCGATACTCCGACCTGCCCGCGATATAGATATCGACGGTCATGTGGTGATCGACAGGCGGGGCCTGGGTCACAGCTGGGCCCCAGCGGCGATGCGCTGGTTGGTTTCGGCGATGCGGGCGGTCATCCGCGCGCACTCTTCGGCATGGGCCTGGGCGATCTGCAGCAACGCGATGCCAGGTGCGTACAGACCGTTGTCGAACTTCACCGCGAAGTCCTCGGCCATGAGCGTGGCAAGCGCGCGCGTGACGTTCGTAGGGGATTCGCCCGTCATCGCGGCCAATTCCTGGTTGGAGATGCCATTCAGGCGCCGGCCACGCAGCGCCTTCATGATGCGCAAAGCACGCTGTGCGCTGTTGATGGTTTCCTTGCTCATGCCTGAATCTCCATGCGACCTGGCAGCCAGTGGCGACCCGTGCACGGACGCTTTTCGGCTGCCATGGCAATTGCTTCCAGCGCGGCGGCCAGGGCACGCAGCTGTTCTGGCGTGCGCTCGACGATGACGAAGGGGCCGCCGTCGAGTACTGCCAGCGGTTCATTGCGGTATGTGCGCGTGAGCGTGGCCTTGATCGTGCTCATGCCGCCACCCTGCGGGGAGCGGCGCTCTTGAGGCGGCGGTTGACCCCCTTGGGCTGGCTATGGCTCGGCCAGAGGACAGATACGGGTTGGCCGACCAGGTCGGCGATCGCGCGCTCAATGCGTGCAGACCGCGTGCGGCCGGAGATGACTTCGAAGACCGTCGTGGGTGCGACCTTCAATTTGGCGGCCAGCGCAGTGGGCGTGGTGCCCTTCATGCGAATCGAGGCCTTGATCAATTCAGGATGCATGGCGTCTGCTATCCTCGCGGGGTGTGGTTTTAAGGGTCGGGAACCAGGTAGGTTCTTGAGGGTTAATTATGGTGCGGATATCCGCACCATGTCAACATGAAATTAAGTGTGGATATTCACCCCATCGCGTCCAGACTGAAAGAAGAACGAGAGCGCCTAGGCCTGACGCAGCCGGTGTTTGCGGAAGCGGCTGCCGCTAAGAAGCGCACGCTGATCGATTGGGAAAAGGGCGTCTCCTCACCAACCGCTGTGCAGCTAGCCGCCCTGGCCGCAATTGGAGTGGACGTTGCTTACGTGCTAACCGGCTCTCGTTCGTTCAAGCCGGAACCGGCCATCACTCCAGAACAACGCATACTGGTTGCCGACTACGCGGCCTGTTCGCCGAGCGATCAGGCTGCTTTGCGCCGAACCGCTGCAGCGATGGCAATAGGTATGGCTGCTGGGGCAGCAGCCCATGGGAAATCTGGTCAGGTTTTCCATGGCGAAGTTGGCCAGGCCGTCTCAGGGAATATCACCAACAAGAAGGGTGTCACGTTCAATGTGGGAGGAAAGAAAAAATGACCTCCGTTGGCCAGCTCGCTGGGCACAACATCGTTAACCGCAAAGCGAAGTTCACAGTCGAGCGCGGAGGAGTGCTCGTGTTACTTCAACCCATCTTTTTAAAAAGCGTGAGGGTTGCAATGTTGAGGTCAGCCTTTGGGGGGAACGGGTGATGGGCGAGATGCAGAATTTCCACGGACATGTCGGCCAGGTGGCGGGCGGCGACATATTCAACGCCGGCCCCAGTCCCGACTCCCTTTGGCATGAAAGTTCGCCCGTGTTGCGTCATGAGCTCCGCAGGTGCAAGGCAAAGTTGTTTGATGCTCGTCGCCGTCATTTCTTCAACTGGCCACTAGGCCTGACGCTGTGTGCGTTATGCAGTGGTGTCTGGTTTTTACTCTCAGGAAATTTTGCCCACCCGAACGCGACTTTTTGGCTTATGGGGTGGGCTGCAGTTCTCCTAGTCGCTGCATACTGGCTGGACCGCAACCGTCGTCGCACTGCGATGCAGATAGCGTTCTACAAGCAAAGGATTGAGATCATTGACCTGATTCTTCAGGATAGGATCTGACGTGAAGGCCGATAACGGTCTCAAATGGCGCAGCAATAGCAAACAGTCAATCAGAAGCGATGTAAAAAAATGAGCCAGGCCCCCACTCGCATGTCACGACTCATAAGCATATTGATCGGTTGCGGTACTCTGGCGTTAAGTACTGCCTGCTCCAAACAAGAAGAGCGAAAACCTGCTCCACCCTTGCAAGCCCCCCAGTCGTTAGAGGACGCATCGAAAAGAATGGTGGGTACCTGGACCTACACGGAACCGGTCAGCGACGACTATCCATGGTGGGTAAAGTGGACGATTCGACCAGATGGCACCACCGTGCAGTGCGGAGCCCGTCCCTCCGATAACGATTGGGGAGCCTGCACGGAGGGGAAAGAATCCAGGTTCGTAACCGACAAGTATGCAGACACTGGAAAGCGCTGGTTCGGCGTCAGAGATGGAGCCATGGTTGCGATCTATATACCCGAGAGCGATACGATGGAGATTCGAATTGCACGGAATCCCTGGGTTGGAATTATGAAGCGTGGTGACAAGAATCCATTCAGCCAATAGGCATCACAGGCTTGAATATCGGATAGCAGTAAATCCATTTAATAGCGCTTCAGGCAAGCGGGCGGCACGATGCAGGTTCATTCTGCTCGCCGCCCTTTTTCTTGCTCTGGAGTGCTGCCTTGATCCGAATCGTAAATTCCACCATTCCCCTGCGGCGGCGCCTGCCGCGCCTGACCACCTGGCTCATCGTCGCCGCATTGCTGATCGTCGTGATCGGCATCGTTTCCCCCCAGCAAGTTCCCGTCGCGATCTATAAGCTGAGCCTGATCAGTCTGGCGGCCGTCGGCTCCTACTGGATCGACCGCGCCCTGTTCCCGTACGCACGTCCCGATGGCTACCTGGTGCGTGATTGGCGCTGCGGCTCCTGCGTCGGCACGCATCGCGTGGACCACCCGATCGCGGACGGCTACGAAATCCCCTTCATGGTCTCGACGATCCGCCGCACGGCGATCGCGGCCGCGGTCATTCTGGCTGTCGCGCTGGGGCTGTGATGGGCCAGCAGCTCATCCGTCTCGGCCGACACCTGGTCGTGCTGCTCGTGGCCAGCTGCACCGCGCTGCCGGCGCCAGCGGCCGACGTGCCGCGTGCAGCCCAGCAGTACCGGTCGGAGCTCATGCGCAACGCCCGTGTCGTTTGGGGCATGGACGCACCGGTCTCGACGTTCGCCGCACAGATCCATCAGGAGAGCGCCTGGCGCCCCGGCGCCGTCTCTGCCGTGGGCGCCCAAGGCATGGCCCAGTTCATGCCGGCGACCTCCAGCTGGATCGCTGGGCTTTACCCGGCGCTGGCGCAGAACGCTCCCTTCAATCCATCCTGGGCGCTGCGCGCCCTGGTGACCTACGACCGCTATCTCTACGAGCGTATCCGCGCGCGTGATGACTGCGAGCGCATGGCGATGACATTGTCGGCCTACAACGGCGGGCTGGGCTGGATCTCGCGTGACCAGAAACGAGCATCGAGTTCGGGGCTTGATCCGCTCATCTGGTGGGGATCGGTCGAGACGGTCAATGCGGGCCGATCGGCGGCCAACTGGCGCGAGAACCGGGCCTATCCCGACCGCATCATCCACCACCATCAGCCGACCTATGTTGCGGCATCCTGGGGGCCTGGCGTATGCCCGTGAATCTGAACATCGTGGGCTGGGCGATCGCGCTAGGCGCGCTCGCCGCCGGCCTGGGCTATTGGCGCGGCGAGGCCAATGGGCACGAGCGTGGCGTTCTCGAAACCCAGGCTGCGCACGATGCCAGCCAGGTCGACTCGCTCGCCAAGGGCCTCGATGCGCTACGCGCCGACGTCTCGGGCAGCACGGCGATGAACAAGGAACTGCGCACGGCAATGACCGGCCTGGAGCAGCAGAACAAGACGTCGAATACGGAGCTCAAGAATGCGATTGCGAAATCTCGCCCGGCTGGTGCTGTGCAGTGCCGTTTCGATGCTGACAGCATGCGGATCCTCGGCGCCGCGGCAGACCGAGCCGATGCCATGGCGGCCGGCGGTCTTGCTGCCAGCGGAACTGGCCGCGCGGTGTCAACCGGTCGTGCGCCCGATCGATGACTCGGACGCCGCGGCCGCGGTCGCCTTGGAGGCGATGTACGGCCTGTACGGCACCTGCGCAGGCAAGCACGTGGACACCGTGGACTACATCAACAAGCCGGGGAAGGATCGGTGAAGATCGAATTGGAAGTTTGGCAGCTCATCACGCTGCTGCTGGGATTTTTCGGGGCCTGCGCAGGCGCTGGGAGGCTGTTGCTCACGCAGATGCTGCGTCACATTGATCTGCGCTTCCGTGCCCAGGAAGATGCGCGATCGGCCAACCACGAGCAGGTTCAGCATCGACTGGACAAACTCGAGGAGTCAGCCAAGCTGGAGGCCGGCGAGTGGCAGCGTGTCGAACGCGAGTTCCTGCAGATGCAGCGTGACATGGCTCTGCAGTACGTTCGACGTGAGGACTACATCCGTGGTCAAAGCGTGGTCGAGGCGAAGCTGGATGGCTTGGCAGTGAAGATCGAGAACCTGCAGCTGCGGGGAGTATTGGATGGAAAGAAAAATGCAAATTGACCTGGCCCGCTCGCGCCGCGAATCGCTGCGCTGGCTGATTCTGTTGACCCTGAACAACGCACGCCCCATCGGCGCCTTCGAGGGCCCGATCCTGTCGGTTGCCCAATCGGAGTACCCGGATGCCACGCCGCTGGAATTGCGCCGCGAGCTCGACTACCTGTCGGACCGCGACCTGGTCAAACTGGAGAAGCGCCCGGACGGCAAGTGGTTCGCGGATCTCACGCGCTACGGCACCGACGTGGCCGAATACACGATCGACTGTGAGCCTGGCATCGCCCGGCCCGTCAAATACTGGTGACCCATGGCTGGCAAGAGCAGCATTCATCGCCTGCCCGAGGAGATCAAGGCCTACATCGAGGCGCAGCTGGCCACCGGCTGCCACACGCTCGATAGCCTGATCGAGGATCTGCGCGAGCGATTCCCGGTCGAAGCCAACGCCGGCAGCTTGCCCAGTCGCAGCGCCATCGGCCGGTACGGTCAGAAGCTCGAGCGCCGGCTGGCCGCCATTCGTGCAAGCACGGAAGCGGCCAAGCTCATACGAGCGCACGCCGGCGACGAGATCGATGCGCGCAGCGAGGCGTTGACGGCCCTGGTCCAGACCGAGCTCTTCGAAGCCATCATCGAACTGCAAGAAGCTGACGATGAGACGGACTCGGGCAAGCGAGTGGAGCTCCTGAGCAAAGCGGCCAAGAACATCGCCACGTTGGCACGCAGCTCGGTCAACCTGAAGAAGTTCCAGGCCGAGGCCGAGGAGCGTGCGCGGCGCGCGCTGCTCGCCCAGCAGGATGCCAAGCTGCAGGAGGTCGCCAAGGCCCAGGGCATGAGCGCCGAGCAGGTCGACTTCTGGCGCCGTGACTTCCTGGGTATCAACGCACCGTGAGCATCCTCTCTCAGATCCCGAGTACCGAGCTCGGCACGCGCTTCACGCACTACGGGTGGTTCTGCGGCGTCGTTCCCGTCTATCTCGGCAACCTCGAAGGCGAGGCCCCGTTGGTGGCCGAGCGCAACGGCATCCCCGAGTGGGTGCTGAGCCTGGCCACAGCGCTGTTCAGAACGTTCGTCCAGGTCGCAGCAACCGTCGCGCCCGACCGAGATATCCAGATCCCGCTGGTGGTGACGGGCCCGATCATCCCTCTGCCTGGTGGTGATCGTTGATGGCCGCCGTCATCAAGCCCCTGGCCTCAACCCTGCGCGTCCTGGAATGGGAAGACCTGCCCGCCAGCGTGCGTTCGATCTCGGACAACTTCAATCCGCTGGCCGACGGCATTCTGATGCTGCACCAGCGCCAGGTCGCCGCTCTCAAGGCGTCAATCATCGCCATCCCGAAGGGCCGGCGCACGGGCATCACCTTTGGCACGATGCTGAACAAGACGCTGGTGGCCGCGGCGCGCAAGTCCGCCGGCGGCGACAACGTCTATTACATCGGCGACACCAAGGAAAAGGGCCTGGAGGCGATCGGCTACTGCGCCAAGTTTGCACGGGTGATCGCGCGAGCCCAGGGCGAAGGCGTCACGGGCGTCGAGGAGTTCCTCTTCGAAGACCAGGACGAGGGCGGTAAGACCAAGCACATCACCGCGTATCGCATCCGGTTCGCCAGCGGCTTTCAGGTGTGCGCCCTGTCCAGTCGGCCAGCGAACATCCGCGGCCTGCAGGGGCACGTCGTCATCGACGAGGCGGCCTTCCACCCGGATGTGCAGGGCGTGCTGGATGCGGCCACCGCACTTCTGATCTGGGGTGGTCAGATCACCATCATCAGTTCGCATAACGGCAAGAACAACCCCTTCGCCCAGTTGTGCCGGGACATCGAAGCCGGCCGCTATGGCGCAGATGCAGCTGTGGTGACGGTCACGTTCGATGACGCGGTCACCAACGGCCTGTACGAGCGGGTGTGCTTCATGAATGGCACGCCGGCCACGGCCGAGGGCAAGAAAGAGTGGTACAGCAAGATCCGCAATGCCTATGGGGTGCGCAAGGCGGCCATGCGCGAGGAGCTCGATGCCATCCCGCGCGACGGCAGCGGCGTCAGCCTGCCTGGCGTCTGGATCGAGAACGCCATGGCCGAGGAGCGGCCGGTCGTGCGCCTGGCGCTTGACGATGACTTCGTGCGCAAGAGCGAGGCGGAACGCCGCTCATTCGTCGAGGACTGGATTCGCCGCCAGGTTGAACCTGCCCTGGCGCTGCTCGATCCGAAACTGCAAAGCGTTTTCGCCCAGGACTTCGCGCGCCACCGCGACTTCTCGGTGTTCGGTGTTGGGCAGATCGAGGCGAACCTGCGCCGGCGCGTGGTGTTCATCGTCGAGATGCACAAGGTGCCGACGCGCCAACAAGAACAGGTCATCTGGTACATCATCGAGCACATGCCGCGCCGTTGTGGCGGCGCCATGGATGCAACCGGTTCGGGCGAGACCCTGGCCGAATACACGGCCGACAAGTTCGGGCACGACCACGTCCACCAGATCAAGCTGAACCGCGCCTGGTACGGCGCCTGGATGTCCAAGCTGATCCAGGGCTTTGAAGACGGGATGATTGACCTGCCGCGTGACGCGAACGTGGCGGCCGACCTTCGCGCGATCGAGGATGTCGAGGGCATACCGATGGTGGTGAAGCTGCGGCGCAAGGATTTGAAGGACCCGGAGCTGACCCGCCACGGTGACTCGGCGGTGATGCTGGCGCTGCTGTGGTTCGCGTCGATGAACCTGGCCGCGCCCATCGACTACACGCCGGTACCGCGCCAAACGAGCCGTTGGGATGCGTTGCCCGGCGAGCACGACGATGACACGCCGTGGGCCGGCGACGGCGCGTGGCGTGAGGCACTTCAAATTTCCGGCCTTTTGGGGCGTTTTTTGGGGTGGGTGGCTACGCTGACCCCAATCGCACGTCTGAGGGCCTTTATAAACACGTGTAAACGGCTTGCCGGGGCTTCGCTCCACCGGGGAACCGTCGCAGGTTTGGGTTGAGACCCGAAAGAGAGAGATTCATGGCTCAAATCGTTGATCAATTCGGCCGCCCGATCACCAACATGCACCTGGAGGAGCCGCAGACGGCTCGGCTGGGACACCTGCAATCGGAATGGGAGAACCATCCCACGCGCGGTTTGACCCCGCCGCGGCTCGCGCAGATTCTGCAGCAGGCCGAGACGGGCGACATCACGGCGCAGCACGAGATGTTCGCCGACATGGAGGAAAAAGACGCGCACCTCTTCAGCGTCATGCAGACGCGCCGCCTGACCGTCAGCCAGCTCGACTGGTCGATCGAGCCGCCAGCGAACCCCACCAGTGCGGAACTGGACGAAGCGGCCTTCGTGACCGAGGTGCTGCAGAGCCTGGAAATGGAGGACATTCTCTTTGACATGACCGATGCAGTCGGTCACGGGTTTTCGCCGATCGAGCTCGGATGGGACACGATCGAGAAGATGCGCATGCCGGTCACGGCAACATTTCGCCCGCAAGGGTGGTTTCGTACGCCGATCGCCCCGGGCCTTGATCGCAACGAGCTGCGCCTGCGCGACAACAGCGCCGATGGAGAATCGCTCTGGCCGTTTGGCTGGATCATGCACACGCACCGCTCGCGCAGCGGCTACATCGCCCGCACGGGCCTGTTTCGGGTGCTCGCCTGGCCGTGGCTCTTCAAGAACTTTGCCGTGCGCGACCTGGCTGAGTTCCTGGAGATCTACGGGCTGCCGCTGCGTCTGGGCACGTACAACCCCAATACCTCCGACGACAAGGCACGGGCGACGCTCTTGCGCGCTGTGATCGGCATTGGCCACGATGCGGCCGCCATCGTGCCTGAGGGCATGAAGATCGAGTTCAAGGAAGCGGCCAAGGGCGAGTCCACGCCGTTTGACAGCATGATTGGCCTGATGGAACGCAGCACCAGCAAGGCGGTGCTGGGTGGCACGCTCACCAGCGGCGAAGGCGAGCACGGGACGCAGGCCCTGGGCAAGGTGCACAACGAACTGCGCCACGACCTGAAGAAATCCGACGCGCGCCAGCTCGCCACTACGCTGACGCGCCAGCTGGTGTACCCAATTCTGGCAGTCAACCGGGGCCGCACGTCGTTGCACCGGTGCCCGCGCCTGGTGCTCGACACGCAGCAGCCCGAAGACATCAAGTTGCTCGCCGATTCGCTACCCAAGCTGGTGAACATGGGCATGCGGATCAAAGCGGACTGGGCGCACAGCAAGCTCAAGATCCCGATGGCCGAAGAAAAGGATGCGATCCTGCAGCCCGCTGCGCCGTCGTTTGGCAACGGCAATGGCGATGGCGCGGGCGGGCTCGCGGGGTTGGCTGCTGGCGGTCGACGCCGGCCCGCTCCTGCGCAGCTGGCGCGGTTGAAGGCCGCGCCGGGAGATCTGACCAACACGGCGGCCGACGCGATCGACAGCCTGGTCGATGCCATGCTCGATGAGTGGCAGGCCAAGCCTGACCCGATCCAGAAGGCGATCCAGGAAGCGCTGGAGATCAGCACGTCGTTCGAGGACTTCCAGGTGGCCGTCGAGCAGCGCCTGGCAGCAATGGACGCCACGGCGCTGGCGGACCTGCTCAGCCGCGGCACGCTGGCGGCTCGCCTCTGGGGCAACCTGACAAATGGGGGTCGTACTTGAATGGCGGACGCACCTGACATGGCCGCCATCGAGCTGGAGCCGCTGCCGCCGCGTGAGGCTGTCGAGTTCTTTCGCCAGAAAGGCTACCGGATGGCGTTCTCCTGGCAGGACATGCCTGCCCAGGAACACGCCGCCGCGTTCACGGTGGCCAAGGCGATGCGGCTGGATGTGCTGAAAGACATCCGCGGCGCCACCGACCGCGCGATCGCCGAGGGCACCACGTTTCAGGACTTTCGGCGCACGCTCGGCCCGCAGTTGCAGGACAAGGGTTGGTGGGGCAAGCGCGAGATGGTCGATCCGGTCACCGGCGAGACGGTCAATGCGCAGCTCGGCAGCGATGCCAGGCTGCGCAAAATCTTTGACACCAACGTTTCCACCGCGTATTCCGAGGGGCAGTCCGAGCGGATCCAGCGCAACATCGAGCTGTTTCCCTACCTGCAGTACTTGCGCAGCTCAAGCGAGCACCCTCGCTTGTCGCACGCGGCTTTTGCTGGCCGGATCATGCGTGCAGACGATCCCTGGTGGCAATCGCACATGCCGGTCAAGGAATGGGGCTGCAAGTGCGGTGTGCTGCAGCTGACCGCGCGCCAGGTTAGCCAGATGGGCCTTGAGGTCAGCGAGGCACCGCCCGAGCGGTATGTCGAGTACACGAACACCCGCACGGGCGAAACCATGGATGTGCCGGTGGGCGTGCATTCTGCCTTCAACTACCGGCCGGGCCTGCGCCGCGAGAGCCTGGCCCGGGCACTGATGGACAAGGCCGATGCGGCCGAGCCACGCACGGCGGCGCGCATCCTGGCCGACGGCGCCGACCAGGTCGCGCCACTGGTGCAGGCCGAGTTCAACGACTTCGTCGGCCGCTACACCGGCGGCGAGCGCCGCACGGTTGGTCAGCGTCGCGTGGTCGGTGCATTCTCCAGCGACCAGGTCGACGCGCTGCAGGACGCCGGCCAGCTGCGCGGCGCGAGCGCCCGCGGCACGATTCACATTGACATGACACAGCTGCGAAGCATGCTGGGCGATGGTCAACATGCTGCCGGCCAAGCCACGGACGCCGGCGCCGCGCTTGTCGCGCAGCTGCCGACGCTGTTGCGCCAGGTCGGTGAGGCATGGCTGGACGGCGATCATGCGGTGCTGCTATGCACTTCCCCCTCCGATTCGCAACGCGTGGTGAAGGTTGTGGTGGACCTTTCCGGCCAGGCGCATGGCAAGGCCGGGGGCAATGGCGTGGTCTCGATGGAAGTGATCGACCCGGCAACGTTTGACCGCACGGGCCTATCCAAGCTGCAATAGGTGACGGCGCTGGGCGAGGTGCTGCTGCGCCGGCGGCAGCTGGTGGGCACCCGAAAACGCGGTAAACCCGTTTAATAGAGCGTTCCAAGGCATGGCGTCAGACTGGCGCCCATGCCTAAATCCACCGCCCCACTCCTGGCCGCGTTCGCCGTGCAGATCAAACGCACGGGTGACGATGATGCCGTCCCTGAGCTGCATCTGCTGCCTGATGGCGAATTCAAGCCGCAGGCGGCCGAGGATGCGCGCGAGATGCCCAAGTCGGGCACGTACCGCATGAACGCCCAGATCGCCGAGCGGGTCATCGCTCTGGCGCGGGCGAGCGTCAACGATCTGCCGATCGACTATGAGCACCAGACGCAGCAAGCGGCCAACAACGGTCAGCCCGCGCCGGCGGCCGGGTGGATGGCCGGCGCCAAGTTCGTCTTCCGCCCTGGCGAAGGCCTCTTTGCCCAGGGGGTGCAGTGGACTGCGCGCGCCAAGCAGATGCTGGACGACGACGAATACCGCTACCAGAGCGCCACATTCCTCTATCACCCCGAAACCGGTGACGTGCTGGCCATCGTTGGCGCTGCGCTCACCAACCGTCCTGCCCTGGACGGGTTGACCAGCGCTCAGCTGGCCGCGCTCAGCGCGCAGTTCGCGCGCCAATTCCTTCCCCCCACCTCCGAGGACGACATGAACCCTCTGCTCAAAGCCCTGCTCGAAGGCCTCGGCCTGCCCGAGACCGCCACCACCGAACAAGGCGTATCCGCCCTGGCCGCGCTGAAGTCCCAGGCCGCGCAGGCTGGCCAGATCGCTGGCCTGAACGCCCAGATCGCGACGCTCAAGTCGACGCCGCCCGATCCGACCAAGTTCGTGTCGGTGGAAGCCGTTGCTTCCTTGAACACCGAACTGGCGGCCCTGCGCGCGCAAGCCGTTCAGGGCGAGCTCGATCAGGTCATGGACCAGGCCAAGGCTGAAGGCAAGGTGGCCAGCGATGTCGTCGAGAAGACCTGGCGCGACATCGGCAAGGCCGACCTGGCGCAGCTCAAAGCGCTGGTAGCCGCCACGCCCGCCAACCCGGTCCTGGCTGGCAAGCGCCAGACCGATGGCAAGCAGCCGGGCCAGGGCGTAGGCGAACTGAACCAGGCCGAGCTCGCCGTGTGCGCTGCGATGGGCATGACGCCCGAGCAATTCAAGGCCGGCAAGCAAGCCCAGGGCCTGGCCAACGGCTGATCGCCGCTTCCCCCGTTTCTCACCTTCAGGACACTTCCATGACCGCGCTGACCCAGGATCGCAACACACTGCGCCGTGACGGCAACCAGATCGAATCGCCCGTGGCGGCCACCACCAAGATCTTTGGCGGCTCGATCGTGTGCATCAACACCGCCACGGGATACGCCGTGCCGGGATCGACCTCGACCACGCTCAAAGCCGCGGGCGTTGCCGAAGACCGCGCCGACAACAGCGCGGGCGCTGCGGGCGAGATCCGCGTGCGGCTGCGCAAAGGCCCGCACCGCTTCGCCAACAGCGCCTCGGCCGACCTCATCACCCTGGCCGATATCGGTGCCGACTGCTACATCGTCGACGACCAGACGGTGGCCAAGACCTCGGGCACCAACACCCGCAGTGTGGCTGGCAAGGTGTTCGATGTGGGCGCCGACGGCGTCTGGGTCGACTTCGCCTGATCGGCCACCAGCCCTTCGAATCCGGAGATTTCGAACATGATCATCAATCACGCCAACCTGGCGATCCTCAACCAGGCCTACAACGCGGCCTTCCAGTCGGGCCTGACCACCGCGGCTCCCATGTGGAACCAGCTGGCCATGATGGTGCCCAGCACCACCAGCACGGAGAAGTACGCCTGGCTGGGCTCCATCACCAAGTTCCGCGAGTGGCTGGGTGAACGGGTCTATCAGAACCTGAAGCAATCGGACTACTCGATCAAGAACAAGACCTGGGAAAACACCGTGTCGGTCGGCCGCGACGAGATCGAGGATGACCAATACGGCGTGTACAAGCCCGTCATCCAGCAGCTGGGCCAGGACGCGGCGACGCACCCCGATGAGCTCGTCTTCGAACTCCTGCAGGCGGGCTTCTCCACGCGTTGCTTTGACGGCCAGTACTTCTTCGACACGGATCACCCTGTCGGACAGCCCGGTAAGGAAGTCAGCGTGAGCAACTTCCAAGGCGGTACGGGCGCAGCCTGGTTCCTGGTGGACACGACCAAAGTGATCAAGCCGATCATCTACCAGCGTCGCCGCCCCTACGCCTTCCAGGCCAAGACGAGCCTGACCGACGACAACGTCTTCAACCGCAACGAGTTCGTCTGGGGTGCCGATGGCCGCAGCAACGTCGGCTATGGCCTGTGGCAACTGGCCTATGCGTCCAAGGAAGGCCTGGACCTGCAGGCGTACTCCGATGCCCGCGCCTCGATGCAGAGCCAGAAGGCCGACAACGGCAAGCCGCTGGTGATCCGCGCCGCCGAGCTCTGGGTGCCGCCCTCGCTGGAGCAGGCCGCGCTGGAAGTCATCCAGGCCGATCGCCTGGCTAACGGCGCGAGCAACGTGATGCGCGGTACCGCCAAGGTCGTGGTCTGCCCGTACCTGGGCTGATCGGTAAATCCCGCCCGCACCACTTGACCCAACCCGATATACCGGAGATTGCCCACATGGCTACCGCCAAACCCCGAGGCCGCCAGGCCACCGCAAAACCGCCCATCACCAAGCCCGAGGGCGCCAAGGCCCTGAAGGTCGTTCCGAAAGTGGACGGCTTTCGCCGCGCCGGCCGCGCCTTCGCCGGCGAGACGGTGATTCCGCTGTCCGAGCTGACCGATGAGCAGTTCGAACAGCTCACCACCGAGCCGCAGCTGGTGACGATGCTCGTCGACCTGCCCACCGAGCCGGACGACAGCAGCCAGGCCAACGCCACCTGACACCCCATGCGACGGGCGCTGAACCCCATCTGTTGCGTCTGACGGATGGGGGGAGCCTTGCAGACGCTACCGCCCAACCTCTGCCGGGGCTGGATAGAGCGGGAACCGGTTTGGTCTAGCCCCGGCATTTCTACGGTCTTTCCCATGTCCTACGCCACAGCCACCGAACTGCTGATCCGTTTCGATTCCGATGAGATCTCCCAGCGTGCCGACCGCATGGTGCCGCGCCTGGTCACCGACGAGATGCTGCGCATCGCGGCCGCTGGAGGCGATTTGAGTGGCTTTGCACCCGAAGAGCGTGCCGCGATCGCGCGGGCCATGGAAAAGGTCGACCGCGCGCTGGCCGATGCACGCAACACGATCGATAGCTACATCGCCGGGCGGTACACCTTGCCGCTTTCGTCTGTGCCGCAGGTCCTGATCCGGATCGCCTGCGAACTGGCCCGCTACTACCTCTACGACGATCAGTTCACCGAGACCGTCAAGCAGCGCTACGACGCCAACATCAAGTTCCTGGTCGGCGTGGCCTCGGGCGACGTGAAGCTGGGCGTGGATGCGGAATCGGGTGTCGAGCCGGCCGGCGGCGCCGGCGCCGAGCTGTACACCGCAGGCCGGATCTGGGATCGCCGCTCCTCGGGAGGGTTTCTCTGATGGTTCAGGCCACGATCCGCTACGAGGGGCAGCGCGGGCTGGATGCCGCGCTGTCTCGCCTGGCCGCGCTGGGGCGCTCGCCGCGGCCGATCTTCAAAGCGATCGCCAACTACGGCGAATCCTCGACCCGCCTGCGCTTTGAGCGCCAGCGGGGCCCTGATGGCTCGGCCTGGAAGCCCAGCCGTCGGGTCCAGAAGTCCGGCGGGCAGACGCTCGTCAACAGCCGGCGCTTGCTGCGCAGCATCACCAACGTCTATGGCGACACCTATGCAGCCTGGGGCAGCAACGTCGCCTATGCACGCATCCACCAGGCGGGCGGCGAGATCAATCGCGCCCCGTATTCGACCCGCATCCGCCTGCGCACCGATGCCCGCGGCAACCTGGCGCGCCAGCCTGGCAATCGCAATCTGGCGGTGTTCGCCCGCGATCGCCACAAGCGGGCCCGCACGAGCTGGCATGAGGTTCGTGCCTACAAGATCCGCATGCCCGCCCGGCCGTTCTTGGGCGTGAACCGTGAGGATCTGTGGGCAATGGGCCGCCTGACGGTGCAGGCCATCCAAGCGGCCGAGGGAGGTGGCGGTGCTCGGTAAGCATGAACTCGCCCTCATCGCGGCCTTGAAGGCGCGCCCGGGTATCCAGAAGACCACGCGCACGGTCGACAGCCTGCCCACCGTGCCTGATGACGCCAAGCTGCTGCAGCGCTACCAGGTGGACGCTCCTGCCCTGTACGTGACCGAAGGGGTGTACCGGATCGTCGACGACATGGGCGTACTGGCATTCACCGTCGGGATCGTCGTGCGCAACGTGGGCGGCAATACCCAGGCTCGCCTTGGCGATGGCCAATCCATCAGCGCGGACCAGCTTCTGACGTTGGTGATCCGGGCGCTGCATGGCCGGCGCATTGGCGACGCCAGCTGGAACATCCGCCGCGCCGAGTACCTGGAGCCCGTCGACGTGTTCGAGGCCGCCGGGCTGACCGTGGTCGGCGTATCCGTTGAAAGCACGCCGATGGCGCTGCCGGACGACCCCGAGGAGATCGACGGCCTGGGCGACCTGCGCCACGTGCACCTGGATATGGACATCGCCCCGCACGCAAGCCGCGAGGAACATGAAAAATGGCTCGTCGAGCCGCCCGATTACACCACCGACAGGCCTGACCTGCAGGCTGACATTCCGCTGGCTGGCGCCGGCACCGACAACTGACATCCGAGGATCCAGAATGCAGACCGTCACCCTCAAACCCGCCATCGTTGATGGCGAGCCGCTCAAGGTCCGCAAGCCCCAAGGCGGCTATCTGGCCGCGCAGGGCGAGCCCACCGTGCTGACCACCTACTGGCGCCGTCGCCGCGATGACGGCGACGTGACCGAGGTCAGCGCCGCCTCGCAGGCCATCGATCCGGCGGACACCCCGCCGGCACCCGCCAAGTCCGCCTCGGCCAAGGGCGCCAAGCCCGCCACCGAGTAACGCTCCAAGGAACCGCCATGCCGGACAACATTATCTTCAACACCATCCCGACCGACATCCGTACGCCGGGGCAATACGTCGAAATCGACAACTCCAAGGCGCTGCGCGGGCTGCCGTCGCTCAACCGCCGCATCCTGGTCGTGGGCAACAAGCTGCCCACCGGCATGGCGGCCCCGCTGACCCTCTATCGTGTGAACAGCGGTGACGAGGGCGCCACGCTCTTTGGCCGCGGCAGCGTGCTGCATGAAATGCTGCGCCTGGCACGCGCGGCCAACAAGACGAGCGACATCTGGGCGCTGAGCGTCGAAGACCTCGCGGCCGGTGTCGCCGCCACCAAGACCGTCACGGTCACCGGCCCCGCAGCCGGCGCCGGCACGATCGCCCTCTACATCAACGGCCAGAAGCTGTCGATCGGGGTGGCAGCTGGCGATGCCGCCGCAGCTGTCGCCACGGCGATCGCTGCGGTCGTCAATGGCTACCAGAATGGCCCGGTCACCGCTGCGGCCGCGGCCGGCGTGGTGACGCTGACGGCACGTCATAAGGGAGCCTTCACCCAAGGCATCGGCGTGCTGGTCAACTTCTACGACGACGAGACGCTGCCGGCCGGCCTGACGCTGGAGATCGCCAACGGCGTTGCCGGTGCCGGCAATCCGGATGCGGCGGACGTGGTGGCGGCAATCTCCGACGAATGGTTCTACACCATCATTTCGCCCTGGAGCGATTCGGCGAACATGGCGATCATCGAGGCCGAGCTCGCCAGCCGGTTCGGGGGGATGGACATGCGCACGGGGCACCTCTTTACGGGCATGGCCGGCACGCACGCCCAGCTCAGCACCTATGGCTCTGCCCGCAACAGCGAGAACAGCTCGTTCATCGGTGTGAAGAACCCGCCCCAGGCGCCGTACCTGTGGGCGGCGGTACACGGCGCGGTGGTCGAGTTCAACGGCGCCATCGACCCGGCGCGCCCCTTCCAGACGCTCGACCTCCCGGGTCTGCTGCCGCCGAGCCCGAAAGATCGCTTCCGTCGCGAAGAGCGCAACCTGCTGCTGCACGATGGCTGCAGCACCTTCACCGTCTCGCAGGACGGCATCGTGCAGATCGAGCGCGTGGTGACCACGTACCAAACCAACGCCTGGGGGATCGAGGATGTCTCGTACTTGGACGTGGAGACCGTGTGGACGGCGGACTACATGCGCTATGCCTTCCGCACGGCCGTGGCCACGAACTTCCCGCGGCACAAGCTCGCCGACGACGGTACCGACTTCGACCCCGCCCAGCCGATCGCGACGCCGTCGATGATCGCGGGTGTCCTGATCGCCACCGCCAAGTCCCTGGAGAAGGCGGGCCTCCTGGAGAACTTCGAGGACTTCAAGAAGAACCTCATCGTCCAGCGCAGCATGGTCGATCGCAACCGTGTCAACGCCGTCATCCCGCCTGACCTGGTGAACCAGTTCCGGGTGTTCGCGGGCAGCATCCAGTTCATCCTGTAAGGAATCACGACTATGTCTCAGGTTACCGGCCGAGTATTCATCAGCGTGGGCGGCCGCCGCCTGCGCAGCAAGCCCGGCGCCACGCTCGATATCGGTGGCGTGTCGCGCGCGCCCGTCATGAGCGATAGCGGCGTCGACGGCTACACCGAGTCCACCGCTGCACCGGCGGTGAACTGCACCATCAGCCACATGGCCGGCGTGAGCCTGGCCGACCTGGCGGCGATCCGTGACGAAACCATGCGGTTCCAGACCGACACCGGCATCGGCTACACGATCCGCGGCGCCTTCCTGGCGGCGCCGCCCGTGCTCGGCGGCGGTGGCGAGGTCACGCTCGCCTTCAACGGCGTCGAGTGCATCGAAGGCTAGAGCCGCTTTGTAAATCCATTTCAAGGAACATCATGAAAACTCCCCTGACCGTTATCAAGACGCTGCCTTCGCCCTGGGTGGTAGGCGGCAAGCCCGTCACCGAGATCGAAGTCCGAGAGGCGTCGTTGGGTGACTCGCTCGAGGCCGAGAAAGAAGCCAACCCGGCGCTGCAGCCGACGGCCTTTCAGGTCGCGCTGGCCTGCCAGGTGCTGGTGCGTGCGGGCGACGATACCGGCCCCTTCGTGCCGGGGCAGTTCAAGACCCTCAAGGGCAAGCAGTGGGCCGTCTTCCGTGAGGCCATGCAGGAGGCTGAAAAGCTGGGGGAAGACTGACGCGCGCCCGCGAGGGCGCGCTCCTGCAGATCATGCTCTTGGCATCCCGGCTGGGTTGGAGCCGGGCCGAGATCCTGGCGCTTCCCTTGGCGGAAGCGCAGTTTTATGTAGATCAGCTCACTAAGAAGAGGTCTGGGTAATGAGCGAATTCGTCGTTGGGGTTCGTGTCGACGGCACCGCGGCCGGCCTGAACAAGGCCGCGCTGGAAGCTAAGAAGGCCCTGGACAACATGGCCATCGCAGGGGCCAAAGACCTCACCGCGATCGGCCGTGCCACCAAGCAGACCGAAACCTCGCTCGTGAACATGGCGACGCGCACCCAGCGCGAGTTCGCCCGCATGGCCCAGGCGCGCGAAACCCTGGGCATTCGCTCCGAGCATCGAATCCAGCAGGAGATCCTGCGCACGCAGGCCGCTTACCAGCGCCTGGCCAACAGCGGCACCATGAGCTGGCGCGAGCAGCAGCGCGCCGCCGAACAGATGCGCCAGACGGTCGGACGGCTGAATGCCGAGATGGGCGTGTTCAGCGGGCGGCAGCGCCTGATCGCCGGCGCTCAGAAGGCTGGCCTGTTGGCTGCTGGGGTTATGGCGGGTGCCGCCGTGGTGGCGCCGAAGGTCAATCGGGCGTTCTCCTATGACGAGCAGCTCGCCCATATGGCGAACACCGCATACGGTGATCCGTCGCTGAACGCAGCCGAGGATCGAGCACGACGTATCGCTGGACGGACTGAAATGGACCGGGCTATCCGCGATGCGATCCGATATGGTGGCGGAACCCGGGAAAGCGCATCGGCAACGCTGAACTCGTTGCTATCGTCCGGCCGCTTCAATTCTGCGGACTCAATGACCATCTTTCGCGAGGCCCAGCGTGCCGCTACGGCGAACCAGGCGTCGGGAGATGAATTTGCCCAGATTGCGTTCGCTGCCAACGCGAGCATGGGGATCAAGCCGCAGGAAATGGCACGCGTCTTCGGGGCTGCTACGTTCGCCGGTCAAAGCGGTGCATTCGAGATCCGGGATCTGGCGGCCTCTCTTCCCAGCCAGTTTGCATCAGCTCGAAACGTTGGCTTGTCCGGCGTCACCGGAGTGGCCAAGCTTGCTGCTTTGAACCAAGCAACAAGGCTGACTGCTGGGACTTCTGCGGAGGCTGCAACAAATACCGAAAATCTCCTCACAAAGATGGGAGCGCAGGACACCCGGAACAACTTTGCAAAGCTGGGGATTCGATACGACAAGAGACTCGCAGAAGGCCGCATGGCTGGTCTCGACGCGCTTGACGTAACGGCAAACATCATTGAGGAGCAGCTTGCAAAGGACAAAAACTACCAAAATGCGCTCACGAAATACCGGAAGGCTCCCGAGGGAACTGAGCGGCAAGAAGCCCTCGCGTCAGTGATGAATATCGCCCAGGGCAGCGTCATATCCAAGCTGTTTCCAGACAAGGAGGCGATGAAGGCTCTAGTTGGATTCCTTGCAGACCGCGGCAATGTCAACAAGATTGCCAAGGATTCATTGCTATATGGCGCCGATGCTGTCAACCGGAACATGTGGACTGTCGAAGAATCCCCCAGTTACGCGCTCAACCAGGCAAAGCAAGCAGAAGAGTTCGCAAACTACGATGCAATGATCAAGCTTGCGCCGGTTACCAAGGCAGTCGCAGACAGTTTTGCTGACCTGGCCAAGAGCTCGCCGCAATTGGCGGCCGCGATTAGCGGCTCTATCACGATTCTTCAGGGCCTGGCGGTTGGAGCTGGGGTTGTCGGGTTAGGCGGGGCTGCGCTTGGCGTCGGAAAGGCCGCAAGCTCTATCGGCGCAGCACGGGCAGCGCGGGCCGCAGCAACGGCAGCCGCAGCTGCGGCCCCAGCTGGTGCCACGAGCGCGCTCGGCGGCGCCGGAGCAGGTGCGGCGGGAGGCATCAGTGCCGCCGGCGCACTGTCGGCCGGCTTTCTGGTTGCAGCCCCCATCGCTGGCGCTTTGGCGCAAGACAATATGTTCCGCACCGAGGAGGGACTGCGCAATCGCATCGCTCAGCGCGAAGAGAGGATCAAGATGTTCGACGAATTGATTGCAACGAAGCAGGAGGTTGGTGACACGCCGCTGTCTATCAGCAAGGTGCAGGCCGAGCGCGATGACGTGGTTGCTTCGCGCGACGAGATGATCCGTCGACTGCAGGAACTGCTGGCCAACGCCAAGGTCGGCGGCGAGGTCAATGTCAACATCACCGCAGCCCCGGGCATTCAGGCAAATGCAGACCTGCAGCCCAATGACGGCACCCGAATGACGGGCAATGTCGGGCGCACCAATGTGAACACGGACTGATATGGGCTGGCGTGAAGAACAGCGCAGGGTGGCGCATCCCGACGGGATGGCGGTCGGCGCAAGCTTTCGGGGCGTGCCCTTTCGCACGACCGAGTCGGATACCGGTGTCGGCCGGCGCAACGAGGTGCACGAATACCCCATGCGGGATCTGCCCTATGCCGATGACCTGGGGCGCCGCGCGCGCGAGTTCCAGGTCAATGGCTATGTGGTGGGCGAGAACTACCTGCAGGAGCGAGACGCGCTTATCGAGGCGCTTGAAGCGTATGGGTCTGGCGAGCTGATTCATCCCAAGTACGGCATGCTCAACGTGGTCGTACTGGGGCGGGTCAGCATCCGCGAGTCTCATACTGAGGGCGGCATCGCCCGGTTCGCGATCACGTTCGCCGAGGCCGGCGAGAACACGTTCCCGCAGGCGGCATCGAGCACTCAGGATGGCGTGCACGACGCGGCAGACGAATTGGGCACGGCTTCCGTGGATCGCTTTTCCTCTCTAATCGACGTCTCCGGCGCCGCCACCCTCGTTTCTGACCTGGTCGGACGCGTTACCTCCAGTCTGGACGCTCTGCAGCGGATGGTTGGACTGAACGGCCTGGTCGACCTTGCTGGAGACGTCGTACGCGGTGTTTCGTCAATTTCGGACCGTCTCTCCACGCTGATCCGTACGCCAGAGACGCTTGCCCTACAGCTCCAGTCGCTGTACCAGCAACTGGACGTGGCCATCAAGCGTCCGAAGTCAGCCATAGCTGACCTGCGCGCGGAGTACGGCGCCAACGACCCGGCGCCATGGACAAGTCCCGTCGGGTCGGCATCTCCGCCCCTGGGCGCCACCGCGGCCCGCCGGGTGGAGAACGCGGCCGCGATGGAGGAATTCACCCGCAGCCAGGTGATTGCGACCCAGGCCCGCATTCTGACCGACGCCATTGCCGCCAAGGAAGTGACGACGGGTCAAGACGCCCGCGACCAGGCCGACGTGGTGCTGGAGGAGATCGATCACGAGCTCGAGGCCTATGACCCGCCGGCGCAGATGGCGGCCGCGCTCATTGCGCTTCGAGTTGCCATCGTTCGGGACGTGGCCGAGCAAGCCGACCGCCTGCAGCAGCGAGCGACCTATACCACCCAGGCCATGCTGCCGGCGCTGGTTATCGCCCAGCGTGTGTACCAGGATGGATCGCGGGCCGATGAGCTCGTCGCTCGCAACCAGGTGCGCAACCCGCTCTTCGTGCCGGCCGGCGACTTGGAGGTGCTGCGCTAATGGCTCAGCTTGACGAAAACCTGATCACGCTGGTGGTGGGCGGCCAGGCCTATGGTGGCTGGAAGAGCCTGGAGGTCGAGCGCGGCATCGAACAGCTCGCGGGTGAGTTTCAGCTGACGCTGACTCACCGCTGGCCAGGCGAGGAGGCCCCGATCGGCCTGCGCGAGGGCCTACCGTGCGAGGTGAAGTTCGGCCAGGACGTGCTCATCACGGGTTACATCGACACGATCGATATCGACCTGACCGACAAGTCCTGCAGGCTCAACGTCAGCGGGCGCGACAAGACGGGCGACCTGGTGGACAGCTCTGCCATCCATGGCAGCGGTCAGTGGAAGCGCGCGCGTCTGGAGCAAATCGTACGAGACATCTGCAAGCCGTTCGGCATCGAGGTGCTGGTGCAAACGGACACGGGTGACGCGATCGACAGCTTCTCCCTGGATGACGGCGAAAAGGCGTTCGATGCGATCGACCGTGCGGCTCGGGCCAAGGCGATCCTGGTGACCAGCTCGCCGACCGGCCAATTGGTGCTGACCCGCGCCAGCGAGACGCTGATCGAAACCAAACTGGTCGAGGGCCTGAACATCCGGAGAATCAGCGCGCGACACACCTGGGCGCGGCGCCATTCCGAGATCCGCATGAAGGCGCAGGTCGCGGGCAATGACAACCAGTTTGGCGCGACGGCCGCCCACATCCAGGCCAAGGCAACGGATCCGGAGATTGATCGATACCGGCCGCTGATCATCCATTCCGAGCAAGGCCTGAGCAACGCCGAGGCCAAGGAACGCGCCCAGTGGGAGGTTTCCACCCGGATGGGGCGTGGTAAGCGTGCGCAGATCATCGTCGTTGGGTGGCGCACAGGGCAAGATGGCCAGGTCGGCGATCTGTGGCTCCCCAACACCCTGGTCAGGGTTACCAGCCCCCGCATGTTCCTGGATCTGGATTTGCTGATTACCTCCTGCCGGTACACGCTGGACGAGACCAATGCCCGTCGCACGGCGCTCACCGTGTGCCGGCCGGAGGCGTTTGATCTGGAGGGCGCATCGCCGCGCCGCCGGCGCAAGCGCCGCAAGCAACACCTGGATGACTCCCCCTGGGATCTGTCCGGCACGGGGAGACGCGAAGAATGAGCATCTCCTCGGCCCTGAATCGGATCCGGCTGGCCATTGCCCGCGCCCTCGTTGGCCAGGTCAACGACGGTGGCGGCCTGCAGACCGTCCAAATCGGCATCCAGGCCGATGTCGGCCGCGACCAGGCAGAACGGTTTCAACAGTACGGCATGACGTCGGTGCCGCACGCGGGCGCTGAATGCGTCACCCTGTCCGTGGGCGGGAATACCGATCACCAGGTGGTAATCAACGTCGATGATCGCCGTTACCGGATGCGCGGCTTGGAGACCGGCGAAGTCGCCATGTACGACGACCAGGGCATTTCGATACATCTGACCCGCGCCGGCATCGTAATACGCGGCGCCGGAAAGCCGATTCGCATGACGGATGCCAGCGAGATCGAGCTGGACTCTTTCGTGCGCGTGACGCGCGGCCTGCGCGTCGACGGTGACGTGGACCTGCGAGGTGGTAAGGCTACCCACAACGGCACGGACATCGGCCATCAGCACAAGCATGACGGCGTGCAAGAAGGCGACGACATCTCCGGCACGCCCGTCGCCTAGCCGGTAAACCTGTTTAATGGCACTGCCGGCCATGTTCCGCGAGACTGCGGAGCATGGACTTCTCTCTCACCCTTGACCCCGAAACCGGCCTGCTCGACATGAGCCTGGCCGGTGCGGATTTCGCCGGCGACGATACGCTGGTGACGGCGGTGCTGCTCAGCTTGTGCACGGACCGCCTGGCGCAGCCGCACGAGGTGGCGGCTGGTGAAGACCGCCGTGGCTGGTGGGCCGACGCCTACGCCTCGTCCCCCCAGGACAAGTTCGGTTGCCGCTGGTGGCTGCTCGCCCGAGAAAAGCAGTTGCAGTCCACGGTCCAGCGCGCCCGCGATTACGCCCTCGAAGCTCTGAAGTGGATGCAGGAGGACGGCCTGGTCACCTCGGTGGGGGTGAGCGCCTTCGTTCCGCGGATGGGCTGGCTCGTCCTGCTTATCACGCTCTCCCTGAACGGCGTAGACCGCCGTTATCGATTCGAATGGAACGCCGCGACCCAGGCCTGGCGCCTGGCTGGCGAGTCGTTCGTGCCCTCTGAGGTTTGACATGCCGGTTCCCCGTCCAACCCTTCCCAAGCTGATCGAGCAGCTGGCCTCCGAGATGGAGAGCCGCCTGCCTGGCATTCTTCCTCGAGCCCGTCGCAGCTTGGCTGGTGTCCTGGTGCGTGTGTTCTCGGGCGGCTTGGATGCGCTCTACAAGTTCCTCGAGCGGGTATTCAAGCAGGCCTGGCCCGACCAATGCGACGAAGAAGAACTGTCCGCTCACGGCGCGCGATGGGGCGTCCAGCAAAAGACCGCGGCGCCGGCGACTGGGTCGCTGTTGATTGGCGGGGAAAACGGGGCGGCGCTGATGGCGGGCTCCGTGTTCCAACGTGCGGACGGGGCGCAGTTCACGGTCGACGTGGGAGTGATCATCGTGGGCGGCAGCGCGACGGCCGCCATTACCGCAGTGGGAACTGGCCAGGCGGGCAACACTGCGGCCGGCATTCAATTCAATCTGGCCAGCCCCGTGCTGGGCATCAACAGCACTGCCGTCGCGTCGACCGAGATCTCCGGCGGCGCCGATGTCGAGCGACCGGAATTGTTCCGGGCCCGGATCCTGGAGCGGATCCGCCGGCCACCCCACGGTGGCGATAACGATGACTACGTGGCCTGGGCCAAGGAAGTCGCTGGGGTGAGCCGCGCCTGGTGCACGCCCAACGGAATGGGCGCCGGCACGGTCGTCGTACGCTTCGTCCGGGATGACGATGATGATCCGATCCCAGACGCGGGGGAGATCGAAGCCGTTCGGATGCATATCGAGGCGCAACGGCCGGCGACAGCTGAGCTGTTCGTGCTGCCGGTGGTGGCCAAGCCTGTCGCATACGTGATCTCGGACCTGCAACCAGACTCGGCCGAGATCCGCGCCGCGATCATCGCTGAGCTCAAGGACATGCACGTGCGTGATGCAATCCCCGGTGGCACGCTGCTGATCACTCACATGAGGGAGGCAATCTCGATCGCCGCTGGCGAGAACGACCACGTGCTGGTGTCTCCGGCCGGCAACGTGACCTGCCTGCCCGGCGAGCTGGCCACGTTCGGGGGAGTCACGTGGGCGTGAGAAGCATAGAAGCCTGGCGCGAGGCGCTCCTGGCGCTGTTGCCGCCTGGCGGCATGCTCAACCGCCAGCCTGGCGGTGTACTGGTTCGCCTCATGGAAGCCTGCGGCGCCTCGATGCGCGCGGTCGAGCGGTTGGCGGTATCGCTGGTGGCCCAGTTCGATCCGTTGCTGGCCGACGAGTTGCTAGAGGACTGGGAACGGCTCTACGACCTCCCCGATGAATGCCTGGATGCCCCTGTGGGCAAGGAACAGCGGCGCCAGCGCGTGAACATGCGCCGACTCATGCTCGGCGACGCCAGGCCCGAATACTTCCGGCAGATGGTCATCGGCCTGGGCTATCCCGACGCGCGGATCGACGAATTCCGCCCGTTCCGGGCCACCAGCAAGTGCACGGCGGCAATCAACCAGGGCGGCTGGCGCTTTGCCTTCCGAGTGAACGTGGTCGCCTCTGCCAACGTTGTCCAGGCCACCGCCAACAGCAAATGTACGGCGCCGCTGCGTGCCTGGGGCGATCCCGGGTTGCTGTGTCTCCTATCACGCTACAAGCCCGCGCACACAGTCGTGCTGGTCGGGTATGTCGATTCCCTTTGATTTTCACTTTCCAGGTGCGCCATGCGACGAATAGCCACTCCCACCCGACATCTGAACAAGTTTGGCCCCGGCCGCGACGGCTTTACCAATGGCGATCCGATCGCTGGCATACCGTCGACGGACCTGCAGGCTGAGTGGTTCGACGCCCTGCAGGAAGAGGTGGCCGCGGTCGCCGAGACCGGTGGCGTGGCGCTCGACCCCAACAACAACGCTCAGCTCCTGCAGGGAATCCAACGCCTCATCGCTGCGGCGCTGACCAACCGTCCGCTGATCCGCTCGATCCTGGATCTGCCTACGGCCGATGCGGGCCCGATCATCGTGAGGGAATGCAGCGAGGTGTGGACGTGGGTCAGCACGGCATTTTTCACAGGCTACCGCTCCCTGTTGTGCGGACGCCCCTTGGATGGTCACACCGCGGCACCGCTGGCCAGCGAGGTCGACGCGGTGGGTGGCCTACTGCCGAAGGTCGGAGCCTACGCAGGCCTGTGGGGCTACGCGCAGGAGGAAAGCCTGGTTCGCACGGAAGCTGTGTGGCAGGCCAATCGCGGCGCGCATTGGTTCTCGGACTACTCGGCCACGCAGTTCCGGGTGCCCGACCTGCGCGACATGTTCCGCCGCTTTACGGGGACTGACCTCGACACTGCAAATGCGCGCGAGGCCGGCAGCAGGCAGGGCGACGCATTCCAAGGCCACTGGCACGCCCTGCACTACTTCCCTGCGGTGCGTGGCCGCGTGGAGCCGGATGGGACCACCGATGCCTACGAGTCCCCGGTCGGGGCGGTATCGACAAACCGGGTACGCGATCCGATCTCTGACGGCGCCCGAGGCGCGCCCCGGGTGTCGAAAGAGACCCGGTCCCTGAACGTTGCTTACTACCCTCGGATCCATGCTTGACGTCCGCCTCACTGCAAATGCAAGAGCTATGGGCAGCCGTCAGAACGATGCGTTGCGCCTGCACGGCCACAGGGTGCGCGGCACGAACACAGCAACCCCGTTCTCGTCGCTCTACGCTGTGGGAGGTGCTGCCAACACGCTTGCTGGCGGCCAGGCTGGCGGGGACAACTTCTACGAGAAAGGTCCCGCAGGTGGTTCGTTCCCATACATCGAACAGACTGGGGGGGCCGAAACCCGGGGGCCGAACGTCGCCTATTACCCTCGGATCCACGCGTAGCCTAGACATGAATTCGTGGGTGATAGGCGGTGTTCGATGACCTGGTTTCCGGCCCCATGTTTGCCGACACCAGGCCGGACTTCGGGAACCCGGCTTTGTTCGACGTGCCTGCGGGCATGAACCACCCTGGTCCCGAAGTCTGCTGGGCAGCCGAGGATTCAAGCAAAAAGGTGAGCGGTCCCACCTGGTCAGCTTGTCTCGACGCCATAGCTCTTGCATTTGCAGTGAGGCGGACGTCAAGCATGGATGCGAGGGTGATAAGCAGTGTTCGTCGGGCGCACCCTCGCTACGTTGCCCGACGTGGGCGTTCCGGCAGTGCCTGGCGTGCTGCTGATCTTCATGCCCGGGGTCGGGCTGGCCACTTGCTCCAGCCCCCATACGGCGGCGGCCGCGGCCGAAAAGTCGGCGATCGACGTCAGGCCGGTGGGGCCACCGTTCACGGCGATCGCGCTTCCCGACTGCCGGGATGCCAACGCCCGTGCATTTGCAGTGTTATTTCCAACCCAAGGAGAGCCGAATGGCTACCAAGACTGTCTATCAAACCGACCCCGTCAGCGGGATCTATCTCTTCGCGACACAGGCTAATGAGCTGGCCCTGGTCCCCGGGGTTTTCAATATTCCCTTCGGCTCTTACGAAGAGGCCCCGCCAGCAGTAGCGGCGGGCGAGGTCGCTCGATGGAATCAGGCCACGTCAGTTTGGGACGTGGAGGAGGATCACCGTGGCGAGGTGTTCTACCTGGTCAAGGACGGGTCCACGTACGAGATAGGAAGCAGCGTCGAAATCGATGGCAACCCGGCTAGCTACCCGGGTTGGGGAAATGTGCCCGCCTGGCTGACTCTGGACGCGCCTGATCCCGTGACTGGCGAAGCTAGCCCCACGGGCGAATAAAGACGCGGCGACGTGCTCGGCGCTGGAACGCCGTGCACGCCCCGCACCAGCAGAATGAGGCTGCCAATGTGGCCAAGGCCGCGTCACCTGTGCACAGGCGCGCCAAGGCTACCATTTTGAAACGAATTTACAAAATGGCATCTCCTATCATTCCGTGGCTCGGTGGCAAGCGCCGCTTGGCCGACCGTCTGCTTCCGTACTTCCCGCCTCACCAGTGCTATGTCGAACCGTTCGCTGGCGGGGCGGCCATGTTCTTCCTGCGGCCCATGGCGGCCGACGTTGAAGTGCTCAACGACGTCAATGGCGAGCTGATAAACCTGTACCGGGTCGTGAAGCACCACCTGGAGGAGTTCGTCCGCCAGTTCAAGTGGGCGCTGTCGAGTCGCCAGGTGTTCAAGTGGCTTCAGATAACGCCCGAGGAGACATTGACCGACATCCAGCGGGCGGCCAGGTTCTTCTACTTACAGCATTCGGCTTTCGGCGGCCGCGTCGATGGCCAGTCGTACGGCACTGCCACCACCGCGCCGCCTGGGCTCAATCTGTTGCGCATTGAGGAAAACCTGTCGTCCGCCCACTTGCGTTTGGCCAGCGCCTATGTCGAGAACTTGCCGTGGATGGAGTGCATCCGCCGCTATGACCGGCCGCACACCTTTTTCTTCATGGACCCTCCCTATTGGGAGACCGAGGGCTACGGGGTGGAATTCGGCTGGGAGCAGTACGAGCTCCTCGCGGCAGTGTTGGGAAAGCTCAAGGGGAAGGCGATGGTGACCTTGAACGATCACCCCGCCATCCGCGATCTATTCTCCAGCTTTCCGATTGAGTCCACCGACATCACGTACACCGTGGGTGGTGGCGCTGGCGCCCACCGGCGTGAGCTGGTGATATTCAGCTGGGACGTGCACGCTGAGCCAGCAGGGCTGGTGTGAGGCCTGCCGCCAAGCGTGCCCGCTGTCGGCGACCAAGATCGCTGCGGGCTAGCTCCTTGGCCAGGTCTCGCCCCGACGGGTGGTAGTAGCGCAGCAGCATCCGAGTATCTCGGTGCCCAGTCACTTTGGCCAGCTTGTGCATGTCATATACCTCGGCAAGGCGGGTTGTGGCCTCGTGGCGTAGATCGTGCAGCCGGAGATCGGCGAAGTACTCTGGCCTTGGCGTACGCCCGTACCGCGCACAAAGGGCCTCATAGTCCCTTCGTGCACGCTTTCGGGCCCGGGCAAATGCCCGGGTGGCTGACGAGGGCGAGATTGAGAAAATCCGCCCTCTGGAAGGCCTCCCGACGAGGTAGTGTTTCAACCAGGCTAGAGCCCAGGGAGTCAATGGGACAGCGCGGCGCTGACCATTCTTGGTGTCGTCGAGGTAGATCACACCGTGGGCAAGGTCAATTCGCTCTCGCTTTGCGGTGACGACCAGCTCGGAGCGGCGCATGCCGGACTCTGCGGCCAGGACCATGATGGTTGGCAGCTCGGCCGAGGTGGTAGACCGGATGAGCCATTCGATCTCGCTCCTGGGGCACTCGGTCTCCGGGACGCCTCTAAGACGGATGTTGTCGTAAAGGCGACGTTCCCGGGCATCGTTGACGGCTGGACGGTCTACAAACTGGAGAGGGTTGACCAGGGTCCGGTGCTTCCACGTCTTCCTGGCCACTGTATACAGATGGGACACAAGGGCGAGGCGGCGCACGACCGTCGCTGGTGCCAGGTCTTTCAGCCAAGCGTTGGCAATGTCGCTGATGTCGGTGTCCGTTATTGATGCCAGCCGGCGATTGGCCAGCCTGGTCTCGAGCCAACGTGCGGCGATCGAAGCGTCGGTCGCTGTTCCTTTCTTTCGAGGGGATATCTCAGCCAGGTATCGTGCCAGAGAGTCGGAGAGAGTGGGGGTGAGGTTTTGGGGTCTGTGTTTCCAGCGGCTCATAATCGAAAGCCGTCAGATTCCCCAATTTGTAATTATTTTTCCGCTGGCGTAACTCAGCGAGCGGGCATTTATCTCACATCAGACGCCCCAAATTTCGCGCGCCGCTTCAGGAGGCGTCGTCAGCGGCCATGGTGGCGTCCTTGCATGGAATGCGGGTTTGTTTATGAAAATGGAAACCATTATCATGCCTGACTCTATCGATTGCGCGCCATGTCATTGCGTTCGTCCCGCCCATCCGGCTTCCTGGCCTATTACGAAGAACTGCTCGCGGTCTGGGCCCGGAAGCTGGGCTGCCGCGACGCCGCGCGCGATCTGGCCCACGACGCGCTGGTCAAGTGCCTGGAAACGGACCCGGCGCAGGTGGCGCAGCCGCGCGCCTATCTGCACCAGGCCGCGCGCAACGCGGCCGTCGACCAGTTCCGCCGCGACGGCGGGCAGGAATGGGTGCCGCTTGATACCATTGCCGACCACGCCAGCCCGCTGGGCGACCCGATGGCCCAGGCGCGCACCGGCCAGCTGGGCCAGGCGCTGGAAGCGGCGCTGGCGGAACTGCCGCTCAAGTGCCGCCAGGTGTTCGTCTGGCAGCGGCTGGAAGGCCTGACGCAGGCCGAGATCGCCGAACGCATGGGATTGAGCAAGAACATGGTCGAGAAATACATGATTCGCACCGCGTTGCATCTGCGCGAGCGGCTGGGGGCTTATGCGCCCAACTGACGCCGCATCGCCCGGGCAGGCCGGCCGCGAGGCCGGCGCCGACGCCATCCGCGCCGAGGCGGCGCGGTGGTTCGCGCGCGCCCATTCCGGCGAGTGGGACGCCGCGCAGGAACAGGCGCGCGCCGACTGGCTGGCGGCCGATCCGCGCCACGCCTATGAGTACCGCCTGCTGGAATCGATCTGGCAGGCCGCGGACGCCGTCGCGCCCGAGCGCCTGCGGGCCCTGGCCGAAGCGCCGGGCCGCGCGTCCCATTCCGGACGGCGAGCCGCGCTGGCCTTGAGCCTGGGCGCCGCGATCCTCGCCGTCGGCGGCTGGGCGCTGTGGCCGCGCGGCGCGGGCTGGACCGAATACCAGACACAGGTTGGCGAACTGCGCAGCGTGGCGCTGCCCGATGGTTCCCGCGCCGAATTGAATAGCAACAGCCATATCCGCGTGCGCTTCGACGACGCCGAGCGGCGCGTGCTGCTGGTGGCGGGCGAGGCGCTGTTCTCGGTCGAGAAGAACGCCGGCCGTCCGTTCGTGGTGGA
>NZ_CYTY01000003.1:159918-169821 GCF_001298995.1 Achromobacter sp. 2789STDY5608615 | reverse complement strand
CTTCAGCAATACCGACCTGGCCAGCGCGGCGCGGGAAGTGTCGCGTTATCGCCAGCAGCCGATCGTGCTGGGGCCGGGCGTCGAGCATCTGACCGTGACCAGCGTGTTCCAGACCCGCGACACCGACGCCTTCCTGACAGCCTTGCCGCACATCCTGCCGGTGCGGGTGCGCCAGCTGCCCGACGGCCGCAGCGAAATCTCGGCGCGCTGACGCTGTTACAAAATAGTTGGCGCGGACATTCAGGTTTTTCCGCCGTATTGCGTCTTCTTCTTGATTCCGTGGGGCATGGGGCCTACCGAGAGCGGATCAGGAGCAGAAGCTGTGGTTCACAAGAAAATGGGACAAGGCGCGCCGGTGGGTGCGCGCCTGACGATGGCCGCGATGGCGGCATTGCTGGCGTTCGGCCCGGGGATGGCCAGCGCCCAGATGACGGCGCCCGTCGTCATCGACATGCCGGCGCAGTCGCTCGACCAGGCGCTCAAGCGGCTGGCCGAGACGCATGGGCTGCAGATCTTCTATGCGCCCCAGACCGTGGCCGGCATGCAGGCGCCGGCGCTGTCCGGATCCATGACGCCGCAACAGGCGCTGGCCGCGCTGCTGCAGGGCAAGCCGCTGCGGCTGCGGCAGGAAGGCTCGGCCACCATCATCGAACCCGAGGCGGCCGGCGCCGCCACCGTGCTGGCGCCGATCGAGGTCAGCGCTTCGCGCACGGCCAGCAACCTGGTGAGCCCGGTGCAGCAGACCATCGTGCTGGAGCGCAACGCCTTGCAGGAACTGCGCACCGGCTCGGACGGCCTGGCCACCGTGCTGGCCAAGACCGTGCCGGGCATGGCCGATTCCAGCCGCACCATGACCGACTACGGCCAGACGCTGCGCGGACGCGGCGTGCTGGTGCTGGTGGACGGCATTCCGCTGAACACCAACCGGGACTCGTCGCGCAACCTCGCCAACGTCGACCCGGCCACCATCGAGCGCGTCGAGGTGCTGCGCGGCAGCAGTTCGATCTATGGCGCCGGCGCCACGGGCGGCATCGTCTCCATCACCACGCGGCCGGCCGGCGGGGAACCGGTGGCCGAGACCACCGTGACCGCCGTCAGCCCGCTGAGCCGGCTGGGCGGCGACGGCCTGGGAGGCCAGCTGCAGCAGCATTTCGCCGGCAGCCAGGGCATGCTGGACTACGCGGTGGACCTGGGCGCGCGCCACAACGGCGCCTCCTATGACGCGCGCGGCCGCCGCATCGCGCCCGAGCCCAGCCAGGGCGACCTGTTCGATTCCAACATCTACAGCCTGGGCGGCAAGCTCGGCCTGCGGCTGGACGACAAGCAGCGCCTGCAACTGTCGGCCAGCTACTACAACGCCGACCAGCACTCCAACTACACCTCCGATCCCTCGGTCGGCCGGCTGCCGCCCGGCACGGCGCGCGCGCTGCCGATGAGCGGCCTGGACCTGGCGGACCAGAACCAGATCCGCAACACGCTGGTGAACCTGGAATACCAGCACCTGGACCTGCTGGGCAGCAAGGTCACGGCGCAGATGTACTACCGCGACTACTACACGCGCTTCACGCCGTTCGACGCGCGCGCCGTGGTCACGCGCGGCGGCAACGTCGACCAGGTCATGCAGAACAGCAAGGTGTTCGGCAGCCGGCTCACCATCGACACGCCGCTGGGCGAGCAATCGAAACTGCTGTGGGGCATGGACTTCAACCAGGAACGCAGCGACATGCCGATCGACGTGTTCGACGCGGCCGCCTACGACGCCAGCGGCGGCCGGGTGTTCCGCAAGACCGGCCGCCTGACCTACATGCCCGAGCTGACCTCGCGCAGCACCGGCATCTTCGGCCAGCTGGAGCACCGCTTCAACGAGCAATGGTCGGTGCAGGGCGGGGCGCGCTACGAGTACGCCACGGCCCGCTTCGGCGACTTCGTGCCGCTGTCGCAGTTGCGGGTGGCGTCGCCGGCCTCGGTGCAGGGCGGCTCGGTCAGCTACGACGCCTTCCTGTTCAATGCCGGCCTGACCTACGCGCCGGTCCGCGGCCAGGAGCTGTACGCCAACTTCAGCCAGGGCTTCCAGCTGCCGGACATCGGCGTGCAGATGCGCAACGCGCGGCCGGGCTTCGACATCGGCTCGTCCGACCTGCAGCCGGTCAAGACCAACAACTACGAGCTGGGCTGGCGCGGCGGGGTGGGCAACACGACCGCGTCGCTGGCGCTGTTCTACACCACCTCCAAGCTGGGCGATGTGCAGAGCTTCAATAACGGCCTGATCCTGACGCGCACCGAAGAGCGCATCCACGGCATCGAGGCGACGGTGGACTACCTGACCGACGACGAGAAGTGGGGCACGGGCGGCACGTTCACCTGGATGAAGGGGCGCGAGCGGCCCGACAACGGCCAATGGCGCGACATGACCGGCTACCGCATCCCGCCGCTCAAGCTCACCGCGTACCTGCAGTACCGGCCGAACGAGCGCTGGAACAACCGCATCCAGGCCAACTACTTCGGCGGCAAGGACTACCGGCTGGACGGCGTCGAAAGCTTCGGCCGCCGCGACGTGGGCAGCTACTTCACGGTGGACCTGATGAGCCGCTACCAGGTCACGCCGAAGGACACGCTGATCGTCGGCGTCGAGAACCTGTTCAACCGCGACTATTACCCGCTCTACAGCCAGCTGATGCGCACCAGCACCAATACCAGCCGCCTGCCGGCCCCGGGCACGGTGCTGACCCTGACCTACCAGCATCGCTGGTAGGCCGGACGAGCCCGGGCGCGGCGTTCAGCGCCAGGGCTGCCAGTCCACCCCCAGGTTCTCGCACAGCCAGGCGCAAAAGCCCGCGGCCAGCGCGTTGCGGCTGTCGCGGTGCACCAGCCAGCGCCAGGTCGGGCCGCGCACGGTCTGCGGCGTCATCGGCGCGAGCAGGCCGTCCTCGCACGCGCGCCGCGCCAGCAGCGCCGCCACCAGGGCGATGCCCAGGCCCTGGCTGGCGGCGTCCAGCAACTGCCCCGGATCCGAGAAGTTCAGGCCGCTGTCGCGCTGGCCGACGTCGGCGCCGCCCTGCATGCGCCAATAGCTCCAGTCCATCTCGCGTTCGCCGTGCAGGGTCACCCGCTGCGCCGGATCGGCCGCCAGCAGGCGCGGATGGCAGGCGGCGTACAGCCGGTCCTCGCACAGTACGCGGAAATCGCAATCGGCCTGCGGGCCGATATCGTCGCGCAAGGCGATGTCGATGGTCTGCGTCGCCATGTCCGGCGCCTCATCGCTGGTGTAGAGCCACAGATCGACCTCGGGATGGCGCTCATGGAACGCCTGCAGGCGCGGCACCAGCCAATGGCGCGCGAACGCCGGGCTGGTGTTGACGATCAGCTGGTTCGGCTTGCGGTACTGGTCCAGGCGGCGGATGCCCGTCGCCAGTTGCAGCAGCATCGCCTGGGTGGTGCCGAGCAGGTCGACGCCGGCGTCGGTCAGCGTCACGCTGCGCCCCTGGCGCAGGAACAGCGGCTGCTCCAGATAGGTTTCCAGGCTGCGGATCTGCTGGCTGATGGCCGACTGGGTCAGGTGCAGCTCGTCGGCGGCCTTGTGGAAACTGCCCAGCCGCGCCGCCGCCTCGAAGCCGCGCAACACATTCAACGGGGGCCATTGTTTAAGCATATTGATAAGTAAATCTAATCAGATGTCCGCTAAATATATCGCTTGTTGGCGGTGTCCAGCGCGCTCTACGATGCATTCATGGGTCGCAGGCCCGATTTTCCCCTCGTTTTCACACTGATTGGATTTGCTTATGTTTACCCGCCGCCTTTTCGTCAAACAGCTTTCCGCGCTCGCCGCGGGCCAGGCGCTTGCCGCCGCCGGCTTCGGGCTGGCCGCGGGCCCCGCGCGGGCGGGCACCGGCGGACAGTGGCGCATGCCCGACGAAGCCGATCGGCAGGCCCGGGCCTTCATCGCCTTCGGCGCGCAGCCGGCGATCTGGAAGGACTTCACGCCCGATGTGCAGGCCGCGCAGGGACGCATCGCGCGCGCCATCGCGCGCTACCAGCCCGTCACCGTGTTCTGCCGCGAGGCCGAGACGGCGCTGGCCCGGCGCCACTGCGGCGACGCCAACGTCACCTATCTGGCGGCCGAGCTCGACGACATCTGGATGCGCGACATCGGCGCCAACTTCCTGGTGAACGGACAGGGTGGCCTGACCGCGATGGACTTCAACTTCAACGGCTGGGGCGACAAGCAGCGGCACGCGGCCGACGCCTTGCTGGCCGGGCGGGCGGCCAGGGAGACGGGCGCACGCCACGTGCGCAGCGAGCTGGTGGGCGAGGGCGGCGGCATCGAGGTGGACGGCCGCGGCACCGGCATCATGACCGAAAGCTGCTGGGTCAACGACAACCGCAATCCGGGCTGGAGCCGCGCCGAGGTCGAGGAGGAACTCAAGTTCTGCCTGGGGCTGCGCAAGATCATCTGGCTGCCGGGCATCAAGGGCAAGGACATCACCGACGCCCACGTCGACTTCTACGCCCGCTTCGCGCGGCCCGGCGTGGTGGTCGCCAACCTGGAGGAGGATCCGGACTCGCACGACTATGACGTGACCCGCGCGCACCTGGAGATCCTGCGGTCCGCCACCGACGCCGACGGCAACCGGCTGCAGCTGCACACGCTGTCGCCGCCGCGCCGTCCCCGGGCCAGCGTCTACCAGGAAGACAACGACGATTTCGCCGCCGGCTACATCAACTACTTCGTCATCAACGGCGCCGTGATCGCGCCCGAGTTCGGCGATGCCCGCGCCGATGGCAAGGCGCGTGACCTGCTGCGCGCCTTGTATCCCGGCCGCGACGTGGTGCAGCTGGACATCGACGCGATCGCCTCGGGCGGCGGCGGGATCCACTGCGTGACGCATCAGTTGCCGGCGGTCTGAAACGCCTTCGCCACCGCGCGCGGAAAACCGATATTGATATACGTATTCCATCGTTGGCGCGCCACGGCTGCTTGCCCAGAATGGGTGGCAATCAAGTCGTGGTCGAAGGATGTGTTTGATGCCAGCGGTAAGGAAAGTCGTCGTGCTCGGTGCCGGCGTTTTGGGGTTGAGTGTCGCGGCCGAGCTGGCCGAGCGCGGGGCGCGGGTGGTGGTGGCCGCGCCGCCGCTGGATCACCGGACCGCGTCGCTGCGGTCGTATTCGTGGCTCAACGCGTTCGGCGCGGCGCCGGAAAGCTACCGGCGCCTGCGGCTGCTGTCGCTGGACCGCTACCGCACCCTGGCCGGACCCGGCGCGCCATGGCTGCGCTTTGACGGTTCGCTGACCTGGCGCGACGCCGACAAGCGGGAGCTGCTGCAGGCGCGCGCCGAGGCGCTGAGCCAGTCGGGCTATGGCAATACCTGGGTCGACGCCGATGCGGCGGCGCGGCTCGAACCCGCGCTGGACAGGGCCGCGCTTGACGGCCATGCGCTGGTGCACACGCCGGGCGAAGGCTGGGTCGACCTGCCCGAATACCTCCATGTCCTGCGCCGGCGCATCGCCGCGCGCGACGGCCAGTTCGTGACCCTGACGCAGCCGCCGCTGCTGCGCGTGGCCGGCGGCAAGATCACGGGCGTGCAGGTCGATAGCCGCACCTCGCTGGACGCCGACAGCGCGGTGCTGGCCGCCGGCGCGGGCACGCCCGCCTTGCTGCGGCAGGTGGGCATCGAGCTGCCGGCGCAGACCAATACCGCCTTGCTGGTGACGGCGCGGGCCAGCGGGGCGGCCCCCAAAGCCGTGCTGCGCGCGCCGGACATCGCGATCCGGCCGCGCGCCGATGGCCTGCTGGCGCTGCATGCCGATTGGGCCGACACCCGCGTCGCCGGCGACGACGAGCGCGGCTGGTCGGTCACGCCCGACGTGATCGACGCCGTCACCGCGGCGGCCGCGCGCTGGCTGGCCGGCCGTCCCGCCTTCACCGAGGTCCAGGCCGGCATCGGCCTGCGTCCCATCCCCGGCGACCAGCGAGCGGTGGCGGGCGAGGTCGCCGACATCGGCGGCCTGTCGGTGGCGTTCAGCCACAGCGCGGCCACGCTCGCGCCCATTCTTTCCGAACTGCTGGCCGCCGAGATCATCGACGGCACACCGTCGCCGCTGCTCGCCGACTTCCGGCCGGCGCGCTTCGCGGCCTGACGCGTCCCATTTCTCCGTACCTGTTCCTGGATCATCATGAGTGAAGTCTCGAGCGATTATGTCATCGTGGGCGCCGGCATTTTCGGCGCCTCGCTGGCCTGGACGCTGGCGCGCGCCGGCCATTCCGTCACCCTGCTGGAGCGCCATGCCGTCGCCAGCGGCGCCTCCGGCGGCCCCGGCCACCGCGGGGTGCGCGCCAACAACCGCGACCTGCGCGAACTGCCCCTGGCCGTGCGGGCGCTGCAAATATGGCCCACGCTGACCCGCGAACTCGGCGCCGACAGCGGCTTCGAGCCGCTGGGCGGCCTGAGCCTGGGCGAACTGGAGCGCGTGGGCGGCACGCACGGCCGCGTGACCCTGGAAGCGCGCGCCGCGGTGCAGAACGCCTTCGGCGCCCGCACCGAGATCCTGGACGCGGCCGGCGTGCGCGAGAAGCTGCCCCACGTCTCCGACAAGGTCATCTACGCGCTCTACAGCCCCAACGATGGCATCGCCGACCATACGGTCGCCACGCGCGCCTTCGCCTCGGCGGCCGTGACGCATGGCGCCACGCTGATCGAGGGCGCCGACGTGCGCCAGGTGCGCGCCGCCGGCGCGCAGCCCGCATCGGTGCGGCTGGCGGACGGGCGCGAATTCGCCGCCAGGCGCGCGGTGGTGCTGGCCGCCAACACGCAGGTGCCGAAGCTGCTGGTGGACGCCTTCGGGCTGCGGCTGCCGATCTGGTCGTTCAACCCGCAGGTGGCGCAACTGCGCGTGTCGCGCGAACTGAAGCTGGACTACCTGATCAACCACAGCAACCGCACGCTCTCCATCAAGCGCGCCGACGCCGACCACATCACCGTGACCGGCGGCGCCGTGGGCCGCTGGGACGATGCGACCGAGATCGGCAACACCGACCTGTCGACCCTCAGCGCCAGCCTGACGGCGTTGACGGCGACCTTTCCCATCACCGCGACCGACACCGTCGTGACCCGGCTGGACGCCAGCCGCGCGGACTCCAGCTCGGTCGACCAGATCCCGATCATCGACCAGGTGGCGGGCCAGGAGGGCGTGTACTACGCCACCGGCTGGAGCGGCCACGGGTTCGCCATCGCGCCCGCCGTGTCCGAAGCGGTGGCCGCCTGGCTCGCCAGCGGCAAGCGGCCCGCGGTCCTGGATCCGTTCGGCGCCGCGCGCTTCCGCCTGTAGGCGGTTCGCGGTTTCCTCCGACTCTCCCTGCAAGGTTCATCGTGTTCGCTACCTCCTTCATTCCGACCGCCGCGCCGCGCCGCCCGTCGCCGGTGGCCGCCATTGCGCTGGCGCTGGCCGGCCTGCTGGCCAGCGCCGCGGCGCAGGCCGCCGATCCCGCGCCGCGCGCCGGCGGCGCGCTGACGATCGCGCAAAGTTCCTTTCCGCCGTGCCTGGACCTGGCCCAGAGCGCGCGCGCCCAGAACGCCAGCCGCCAGGCGCTGGACGCCTTGCTGGACCAGGACAAGCGCACCGGCGAGGTGGTGCCGTGGCTGGCCACCCGCTGGACCTACCAGGACGAGGGCAAAACGCTGGTGCTGCGCCTGCGCGACGGCGTGACGTTCAGCAATGGCGAGCGTTTCGACGCCGCCAGCGTCAAGGCCAACTTCGATGCCCTGGCCGTGTACGCCAGGGAAGGGCGGGCGCCGCAGGCCTCCGGCTACCTGACCGGCTACCTGGGCGCCGACGTGATCGACCCGTTGACGGTGGCGCTGCGCTTCGACCATCCCAAGGCCGGCTTCCTGCAGGCCCTCACCGAAAAGACCCTGGCGCCGCTGGCGCCCGCCACGCTCGCCAAAACGCCGGAAGAACGCTGCCAGGGCGCGCTGATCGGGACCGGCCCGTTCGTGATCGCGCAGGTGGTCAAGAATGACCGCATCGTCCTCAAGCGCCGCGCCGACTACCAGTGGGCCTCGCCCAACGCCGAGCACCAGGGGCCGGCCTGGCTCGACCAGGTCACGTTCCAGACCGTGTCGGAAGGCAGCGTCCGGGTCGGCTCGCTGATCAGCCGCCAGGTGGGCGCGATCGAGGAAATCCCGACCGAGGACGTGCAGCGGGTCAAGGCCGCGGGCGCCAGCGTGGTCGCGCGCTCGGCCGGCGGCATCGGCATCACGCTGTACCCCAACATCGCCAGCCCGGTCCTGTCGCACCCCGAAGTGCGGCAGGCGCTGGTGATCGGCGTGAACCGCGCCGAGATCATCGAGGCGCTCTATACCGAATACGACAAGGCCTCCACCAGCGTGGTCTCGACCACGGTGCCGGGCTATGTCGACCTGTCGGCCAAGCTGGCCTATCGGCCCGACGCCGCGCGGGCGCTGCTGGAACGGGCGGGCTGGAAGGCCGGCAAGGACGGCATCCGCAGCCGCGACGGACAGCGTTTGCAGGTTGGCGTCACCTGGAGCTTTCCCGGCTACACGCCGACGCTGGAACTCATCAAGGAACAACTGGCCCGGATCGGCGTGGACCTGCGCCTGAACCTGCGCTCGGACGCCGAGATCGGCGGCGTGATCCGCTCGGGCAACTACGACCTGCGGCTGTCGGACCTGACTCGCCCCGATCCGGACGTGATCCTGGCCGCGTTCTCCAGCAAGTTCGGCCGCGGCCTGGGCGCGGCCGAGCCGGCGCTCGATGCCTTGCTCGACCAGCAGAGCGTGGCGGTGGACCCGGCCTGGCGCAAGGACCTGGTGGCGCAGGTGCAGAACCTGATCATCGACCAGGGCTACGCGGTGCCGATCAAGGAGAGCAATACCGTCTTCGCGGTGGCGCCCGACGTGCGCGGCCTGTGGCTGTCGACGCCGCGCTGGCCGGTGCTGCACGACACCTGGCTGGCGGCCGCCCGGTAAGCCAGCATGCGCCGCTACCTGCTGTCGCGCCTGGGGCAGGCGGTCTTCGTGGTGTGGGCCGCGTTCTCGGTGTCGTTCCTGATCCTCTACGTGCTGCCGGGCGATCCGGTGGCCATCATGCTGGATGCGCGCGGCGAGGGCGTGCTGGCCGACCCGGCGCAGGTGGCGCAGATGCGCAGCCGCTTCGGGCTGGACCAGCCGATCCTGGCGCAGTACGTCAACGGCCTGGGCCGGGCGCTGCGCGGCGATTTCGGCATCTCGATCGAGAACGGCCACGACGTCGCCACGACAGTGCTGCGGGCCTTGCCCCAGACCCTGGCGCTGGCCGCGCTGGCGCTGCTGATCTCATTGGTCCTGGGACTGGCGGTGGCGCTGGCGGCGACCTATACGCGCCGGCCCTGGCTGGCCGAACTGCTGCTGTGCCTGCCGCCGCTGGGCGTCAGCATCCCGTCGTTCTGGATCGGGCTGGTGCTGTTGCAGTGCTTTTCCTTCGGCTGGCCGTTCCTGCCGGCGACCGGCAACGCCGGCTTCGCCTCGCTGGTGCTGCCCGCCCTGACGCTGGCGATTCCCACCGGCGCCGCGATCGCCCAGGTATTGGCCAAGAGCCTGTCGGCCGCGCTGCGGCAGGGCTACATCGACACCGCCTACGCCAAGGGCGCGTCGCGCCGCCGGGTGCATCTGCGGCACGCCTTGCGCAACGCCGCCATTCCCGCGCTGACGCTGGTCGGCATGAGCGCCGGCCACCTGCTGGGTGGATCGGTCGTCACCGAAACCGTGTTCTCGCGCGCCGGCATCGGCCGCCTGACCCAGATCGCGGTGCAGGCGCAGGACATTCCCATGGTGCAGGGCCTGGTAGTGCTGTCGACGCTGGTCTATGTGGTGGTGAACCTGGCGGTGGACCTGCTGTACCCCTTGTTCG
>NZ_CYTY01000003.1:152552-159646 GCF_001298995.1 Achromobacter sp. 2789STDY5608615 | reverse complement strand
CCCGGGTGGCGCTGCGCCTGCGGCCGCCGTCCCTGGCGCACTGGTTCGGCACCGACTACCTGGGCCGCGACGTCTATGCGCGGGTGGTGCACGGCGCGGCGCTGTCGTTGAAGGCGACCGTGATCGCCGTCTCGCTGGGCCTGGCCGCCGGCTGCTGCCTCGGCCTGCTGGCCGGCTTCTCGCGCCGCGCGGTGGACGACGCGGTGATGCGCGTGGTGGACGTATTGCTGGCGATCCCGTCGCTGCTGCTGTCGCTGATGGTGATCACCGTGCTGGGCTTCGGCACCGTCAACGTGGCGCTGGCCGCCGGCGTGGCCACCATCACCACCTTCGCGCGGCTGATGCGGGCCGAAGTGCTGCGGATCAAGGCGAACGCCTATGTCGAGGCGGCCTTCGGCAGCGGCGAGCGCTGGTTCTCAGTGCTGCGCCGCCACATCGTGCCCAACGCCGCCGGCCCCGTGCTGGTGCTGGCGGGCCTGGAACTGGGCGCCGCCATCCTCGCGGTATCGGCGCTGAGTTTCCTGGGCTTCGGCGCCGCGCCGCCCGCGCCCGAGTGGGGCACGCTGGTGGCGGAAGGGCGCAATTACCTGGTGCGCGCCTGGTGGCTGACCGCCATGCCGGGCGGCGTGATCATCCTGGTGGTGCTGTCCACCAACAGTCTGGGCAAGGCCTTTGAACGGCGGCGCCTGCGGGGGGGCACGATGAACCTGAACACAGTGACGGCGCTGTCCGTCCAACGCGGCGAAACGGCGGCGCAGCCGCTGCTGGCCGTGCGCGACCTGCACGTGGCCTATCAGGCCGGGCGCCAATGGACGCACGCCGTGCGCGGCGTGTCGCTGCACGTGCACCCCGGCGAGGTGCTGGCCATCGTCGGCGAGTCCGGCTCCGGCAAGTCGACCACCGCGCACGCCATCATCGGCCTGCTGCAGGAAGACGCGCGCATCCTGCGCGGCGCCATCCATTTCCAGGGAGCAGACCTGACGCGGGCCGGCGAACGCACCTGGAGCCGGCTGCGCGGCGCGCACATCGGGCTGGTGCCGCAGGATCCCGGCGTCGCGTTGAACCCGGCCATGCGGATCGGCGAGCAGGTGGCCGAGGTGCTGCGCATCCACGGCCTGGCCGATCGCCTCAATGCCCGCCTGCGCGCCGTGCAGATACTGGACCAGGTCGGCCTGACGCAGCCGGCGCTGCGCGCCCGGCAGTATCCCCACGAACTCTCGGGCGGCATGCGCCAGCGCGTCTTGATCGGCATCGCCTTTGCCTGCCGGCCCCGGCTGGTGATCGCCGACGAGCCCACCAGCGCGCTCGACGCGACCGTGCAGCGTCGCATCCTGGATCAGCTGGCGCTGATGAAACAGGAGAACGGCACCTCGGTGCTGCTGATCACGCACGACCTGGCGCTGGCGGCCGAACGCGCCGACCGCGTCATCGTGATGCGGCACGGGGAGATCGTGGAGGAGGGCGGCGCGGGCGACGTGTTCGAGCGGCCGCGCCACGCCTACACCCAGGCGCTGCTGGCGGCGCGACCGGGCGCATCGACGCGCCAGCGGCCGGCGGTGTCCGCGCCCGCCACGCCGCCGCTGCTGGCGGTCCAGGGCCTGGCGAAGACCTTCGCGCTGGCCGGCGGTCAGCGCCTGCAGGCCGTGCGCGACGTGTCGTTCGAGATCGCGCGCGGCCAGACGCTGGCGCTGGTGGGCGAGTCCGGCTCGGGCAAATCCACCACCGCCCGCATGGTGGTGCGCATGGAGACGCCCAGCGCCGGCCAGGTGCGGTTCGGCGGCCGCGATATCGGCGCGCTCCGGGGCGAGCCGCTGCGCCAGCTGCGCCGGCGGATCCAGTTCGTGCACCAGAACCCCTACGGCTCACTCGACCCGCGCTACACCATCGAGGACATCCTGACCGAACCGCTGCGCGCCTTCGGCATCGGTCGGCCCGAGGAGCGGCGCGACCGCGCCTTGCAGTTGCTGGACCAGGTGGCGCTGGACCGCGCCCTGGCGGCGCGCCGGCCCGCCGCGCTGTCGGGCGGCCAGCGGCAGCGTGTGGCCATCGCCCGCGCATTGGCGCTGCAACCCGACCTGATCGTGCTGGACGAGCCGGTCTCGGCGCTCGACGTGGCGGTGCAGCGGCAGGTGCTGGACCTGCTGCAGCAGTTGCAGGAAGACCTAGGCCTGACCTACCTGCTGATTTCGCACGACCTGGAAGTGGTGCGCCACATCAGCGACCGGGTCGCGGTCATGGCGGCGGGCGCGCTGGTGGAGCAGGGCGCGGTGGAGGAGGTGTTCACGTCGCCCCGGCACGACTACACGCGCGAACTGCTCGCCGCCCGTCCCGGCCAGCGCGCGGCGGCGCCGGCCCCGCCGGCCAACGCGGCGGCCGTGGCCTGAGCGCCCGCGCGGCCGCTACACAACTCGCGGTTGTTAATTTCCGACTTTTTATTCATTTGGATTTCGCCGCTTTAGGCCTAGATTGTGGATTCCGCCGCCACCTGTTCTGGCGGCCAGCCTGGAGGCCCTTGCGCCATGAGCTACGACACCCCCGAAGCCGCCGTCACCGAACGGATCCTGCCTGCCACCCTGGAGCAGGCGCGCGCTGCGGCGCTGGACCAGCACCTTTCCTATGCCGGCGGCGTCTCGCCCGTGGACGCCTGGACGCTGGCGCAGAACGGCGACGCGGTGCTGGTGGACGTGCGCTCGGCGGAAGAGCGCAAATTCGTCGGCCACATCCCCGGCACGGTGCACGTGCCCTGGGCCACCGGCACCAGCCTGACCCGCAACCCGCGCTTCGTGCGCGAACTGGAGGCCAAGGTGGCCAGCGCCGGCGGCAAGGACGCCGTGGTGCTGCTGCTGTGCCGCAGCGGCAAGCGCTCGGCGCTGGCGGCGGAGGCGGCCGCCAAGGCGGGATTCTCGGCGGTCTTCAACGTCTTCGAGGGCTTCGAAGGCGAGCTCGACGCCAACCAGCATCGCGGCCTGAGCGACGGCTGGCGCCATCGCGGCCTGCCCTGGGTGCAGGACTGACATGGCAGCCTTCGATCTGGAGGGCGTGGTGCGCGCCCTGGACGGCATCCGCGCCCAATGGCGCACCTCGCAACAGCGCGCCCGCGAGCCGGGCGAACGCGAGTTTCCGTCGCGCGAGGCGCTGGCCGACATCTTCGACAAGTTCAAGCGCGCGCTTTTCCCCATGCGCCTGGGGCCGGTCGACATGCGCCACGAAAGCGAGAATTTCTACGTCGGCTACACGCTGGACGCGGCCCTGCGCAGCCTGCTGGAACAGGCGCGGCTGGAGCTGCGGCGTCACGCGCCGGCCGATGCCGGCGTCGATGAACACGCCGCCGCGATCGTGCGGCGGTTCGCCGCCGCGCTGCCGGACGTGCGGCGGCTGCTCGACAGCGACGTGCTGGCGGCCTATCACGGCGATCCGGCGGCGCGCAGCGTGGACGAGGTGCTGCTCTGCTATCCCGGCATCCACGCCCTGATCCACCATCGCCTGGCGCACCAGCTGTACCTGCTGGACCTGCCGCTGCTGGCGCGCATCGCGGCCGAGATCGCCCATGGCGAAACCGGCATCGACATCCACCCCGGCGCCCAGATCGGCCCGGGCTGCTTCATCGACCATGGCACCGGCGTCGTCATCGGCGAGACCGCCCGCATCGGCCGCGGCGTGCGCATCTACCAGGCGGTGACGCTGGGCGCCAAGCGCTTCACCACCGACGCCGACGGCAACCTGGAAAAAGGCCTGGCGCGCCATCCGATCGTGGAAGACGAGGTCGTCATCTACGCCGGCGCCACCATCCTGGGCCGCGTGACGCTGGGCCGCGGCGCGGTGATCGGCGGCAACGTCTGGATCACCAGCGACGTGGCGCCCGGCGCCACCGTCACGCAGGCCGGCCCGCGCAGCACGCCGCAGGCCGACGCCGGCCAGGCGCGTCCGCGCGAGCGCGCCGCCTGACCGCTATTTCCCCAGGGGCTTCGGCCCTTTCTTTTTGTCTGTGTTGTTTGCGTGTTTGTTCACTTCGGAGATTTCAATGAGTGCCACCGTAGGCGGGACCGTCGCATTGGGCGACAACGGCGCAAGGCAGTTGGCCAATGCGACCAAGACCGTACCCCAACTTGCCACCATCAGCCCGCGCTGGCTGACGCATTTGCTGCAATGGGCGCCGGTCGAAGCAGGCATCTACCGCCTGAACAAGGTCAAGAATCCCGAAAACATCAAGGTGACGTGCACCGCGCGCGAAGCCGAGAACCAGTTGCCGCGCACCTTCGTCGAGTACGAGGAGCAGCCGCGCGAGTATTTCCTGAACGCCGTCAGCACCGTGCTGGACGTGCACACCCGCATCTCTGACCTCTACAGCAGCCCGCACGACCAGATCAAGGAACAGCTGCGCCTGACCATCGAGACCATCAAGGAAAACCAGGAAAGCGAACTCATCAACAATCCCGATTACGGCCTGTTGTCGCAGGTGACGGAGGAGCAGCGCATCTTCCCGCTGACCGGCGCGCCCACGCCCGACGACCTGGATGAGCTGCTGACCAAGGTCTGGAAGGAGCCGGCTTTCTTCCTGACGCATCCGCTGGCCATCGCCGCCTTCGGCCGCGAAGCCACGCGGCGCGGCACGCCGCCGCCGACGGTCAGCCTGTTCGGCTCGCAGTTCATCACCTGGCGCGGCATTCCCCTGATTCCGTCCAACAAGGTGCCGGTGGCCGATGGCAAGACCAAGATCCTGCTGCTGCGCGTGGGCGACAAGCGCCAGGGCGTGGTCGGGCTGTACCAGCCGGGCCTGCCGGGCGAACAGAGCCCGGGCCTGTCGGTGCGCTTCATGGGCATCAACAACCATGCCATCGCGTCCTACCTGATCTCGCTGTACTGCTCGCTGGCGCTGCTGGCCGACGACGCGCTGGCGGTGCTCGACGATGTCGAGATCGGCAAGTACCACGACTATCCCGACACCTACAAATAGGCCGCACGATGGCTGTCGCCGATTCCTCTCCAAGCTTCGCCGCCCTGGCCGGCGGCGTGCCGGGCGCGCCGGAAGCGCCCATCGATCCGGACGTGCTGGCGCGTCTGGCCAATGCCTTCTTCACGGCGCTGCCGGGGCGGCCGGCGCCAGCCGACCTGCCGGCGCCGGTCCCGCCCGGGGTGCAGGCTCCGGTCAACGTCGCGCCGCCCGGCTCGCCGCTGGTCAGCCCCGCGGGACTGGGCCCGGGCGTGCCCGGCACGCCGATCCCGCAGGGGCTGGCGCCCGGCGCCAACCTGGCGCCGGCCTCGCCAGCGCCCTTGCCATCGCTGGCGCACCGCGCGCCGGCGCTGCTGCCGCACGCGCAGGCGGGCAACGGCCTGCCCGACAACGTGGTGACGGCGGTGCCGGCCTACGAGCCGCGCTTCGGCGCGGGCGCCACCGGGATCGCGCCCGGTGCGACGACGGTCCGGCCCGACGCCGGGGCAGGGGAGTCCATCCCCTACTATTTCCTGGAGGGCGGGCAGGGTCATCCGGCGCGGCCGGGCACGGTGCTGGGCGCCACGGCGGTCAGCGACGACCTGGCCGGGCTGGCCGTGCCCGCCCGGGCCGCCACTCCCGCGGCACCGGCCCCGCCGGCGGCCGCCGCAGCCTCGCCGGACCCGCGCTATTACTTCGTCGATGCGGTCGTGCTGCCCAGTGGCTACGTCACGCCCGCGCATCCCCAGGCGCGGACCGCGCCGCATGCCGGCGCCGATGCCCATCCGCCGTTCGACGTGCACGCGGTGCGGCGCGACTTCCCCGTGCTGCGGGAACGCGTCAACGGCCGCCCGCTGGTGTGGTTCGACAATGCCGCCACCACCCACAAGCCGCAAAGCGTGATCGACCGGATCGCGTATTTCTACGCCCACGAGAACTCCAACATCCATCGCGCCGCGCACGAGCTGGCGGCGCGCGCCACCGACGCCTACGAGGGCGCGCGCGAGCGGGTCCGGCGCTTCATCAACGCGCCCGACGTCAACGAGGTGATCTTCGTGCGCGGCACCACCGAGGCCATCAACCTGGTGGCCAAGAGCTGGGGCGCGCAGCACGTGGGCGAGGGCGACGAGATCATCGTCTCCAACCTCGAGCACCACGCCAACATCGTGCCATGGCAGCAGCTGGCGGCGGCCAAGGGCGCGCGATTGCGCGTGATTCCGGTGGACGATTCCGGCCAGATCCTGCTGGATGAATACCAGAAGCTGCTCAATGACCGCACCCGCATCGTCGCGGTGACCCAGGTGTCGAACGCGCTCGGCACCGTCACGCCGGTCGCGCGCATCATCGAACTGGCGCACCGGGCCGGCGCCCGCGTGCTGGTGGACGGCGCGCAGTCGGTGTCGCACCTGCGGGTGGACGTGCAGGCGCTGGGCGCGGACTTCTTCGTGTTTTCCGGCCACAAGATCTTCGGGCCCACCGGCATCGGCGTGGTCTGGGGCCGGCGCGAGGTGCTGGAGGACATGCCGCCCTGGCAGGGCGGCGGCAACATGATCGCCGACGTGACCTTCGAAAAAACGGTGTTCCAGCCCATTCCGAACAAGTTCGAGGCCGGCACCGGCAATATCGCCGATGCGGTCGGGCTGGGCGCGGCGCTGGACTACGTAACGCGCCTGGGCATCGAGAACATCGGCCGCTACGAGCATGACCTGCTGGTCCATGGCATGCGCGGGCTGGGCGCCATCCCCGGCGTGCGGCTGATCGGCACGGCGGCGGACAAGGCCAGCGTCATGTCCTTCGTGCTGGACGGCTACAGCACCGAGGAGGTCGGCCAGGCGCTGAACGAGGAGGGCATCGCGGTGCGCACCGGACACCATTGCGCCCAGCCGATCCTGCGCCGCTTCGGGGTGGAAACCACGGTGCGGCCGTCGCTGGCGTTCTACAACACCTACGAGGAGATCGACCGCCTGCTGGACGTGGTGCAACGGCTGGCGTCGGTCCGCCGCGGCGGCTGAGCGCGGACCCGCCCGGACGGCGCGGCATGGGGCGCGGGACGGGGCCGCGCGCGTGTTCTAATACGCGTTTTACGAGCCCTTGAACCCTGACACGGTTCCCCTGCCTCATGTTGCGCCTGACCGAAATCATCCTGCCCCTGTCGACCTCCCAG
>NZ_CYTY01000003.1:130851-152260 GCF_001298995.1 Achromobacter sp. 2789STDY5608615 | reverse complement strand
CGGCCTGTTCGCCGCGCTGATCCTGGCGCAGATGGGCTTTCGGCCCATCATCCTGGAGCGCGGCCGGGTGGTGCGCGAGCGCACCAAGGACACCTGGGGCCTGTGGCGCAAGAACACCCTGCAGCCGGAGTCGAACGTGCAGTTCGGCGAGGGCGGGGCGGGCACGTTCTCCGACGGCAAGCTCTCGACCCAGGTCAAGGATCCCAAGCATTACGGCCGCAAGGTGCTGCAGGAATTCGTGGCCGCCGACGCGCCGCCCGAGATCCTGTACGTCAGCAAGCCGCACATCGGCACCTTCCGCCTGGTCAAGATGATCGAGCAGATGCGCGCCCAGATCGCCTCGCTGGGCGGCGAGTTCCGCTTCGAGAGCCGCGTGGACGACATCGAGATCGAGGACGGCCGGGTGCGCGGCGTGCGCCTGGCAGGCGGGGAATTCATTGCCGCCCGCCACGTGGTGCTGGCGGTGGGCCACAGCGCCCGCGACACCTTCCGCATGCTGCACGCGCGCGGCGTGTTCATGGAGCCCAAGCCGTTCTCGCTGGGTTTTCGTATCGAACACCCGCAATCCGTGATCGACCGGGCCCGCTTCGGTCCCAGCGCCGGCCATCCGGTGCTCGGCGCGGCCGACTACAAGCTGGTGCATCACGCCGGCAACGGCCGCGCGGTCTACAGCTTCTGCATGTGCCCGGGCGGAACCGTGGTCGCCGCCGCCTCGGAGCCGGGCGGCGTGGTCACCAACGGCATGAGCCAGTACTCGCGCAACGAACGCAACGCCAACGCCGGCATCGTGGTGGGCATCGAACCCAAGGACTTCCCCGGCATCGAGCAGTCGCCCCTGGCCGGGCTCGACTTCCAGCGCCACTGGGAGGCGCGCGCCTACGAACTGGGCGGCGGCGACTACAGCGCGCCGGCGCAACTGGTGGGCGACTTCCTGGCCGGCCGGCCCTCGACCGCGCTGGGCAGCGTCACGCCGTCGTACAAACCGGGCGTGACGCTCACCGACCTGTCGTCCAGCCTGCCGGACTACGCCATCGCCGCCATCCGCGAAGCGCTGCCGGCGTTCGAGCGCCAGATCAAGGGCTTCTCGATGCATGACGCGGTGCTCACCGGCGTCGAGACCCGCACCTCGTCACCGCTGCGCATCACCCGCCGCGACGACTTCCAGAGCATGAACACCGACGGCCTGTTCCCGGCGGGCGAGGGCGCGGGCTACGCCGGCGGCATCATGTCCGCCGCCATCGACGGCATGAAGGTCGCCGAAGCCGTCGCGCTGCACGCGCTGGGCAAGCCCGGCATCACCGGCGGCAACCGCCGCGGCGCCAGCGACGACTATTGATCCGCGCCCGGGCCGTCGGCGCCCGGGCCGCGCCCCGAACCACTTCTGGGACCGTTTGACCGGCTGGCAGACGCCACGACGGCGGTCGCGCCTGTCCGCTCGCGGGAAATTGTTGTTATATTATTTCGCCAGTTTCCGGCCCCTCCAGATGGCATCCATGCGATACCGCGACTTCCCCTCCTGTTGACGTCCTTGCGCCTGACGCGGCCCGCGCGCGGGATTCGCAAGGCGTCGTCATGCATCCCGGAGGAAGTTGCCATGCCGTCATTGTCCGATGCCCTCGCAGTCGCGGGCCGTCGCCGCCGCACCGCCCGCGCCACGCTCGCCGCGGGGCTCGCGCTGGCACTCGCCGCGTTCTGCCTGCCCGCGCAGGCGGCCGAGAAATTCAAGGTGGTGACGACGTTCACCGTCATCGCGGACATGGCGCGCAACGTGGCCGGCGATGCCGCCACGGTCGAGTCCGTGACCCGGCCCGGGGCCGAAATCCATGAATACCAGCCGACGCCGGGCGACCTGGCGCGGGCCCAGGGCGCGCAATTGATCCTCTGGAACGGGTTGAACCTGGAACAATGGTTCGAGCGCTTCTTCCATCGGCTCAAGAACGTGCCCGGCGTCGTGGTGACGCGCGGCATCGAGCCGATCGGCATCGGCGACGGCCCCTACGAGGGCAAGCCCAACCCGCATGCCTGGATGTCGCCCGCCAACGCGCTGATCTACGTGGACAACATCCGCGATGCGCTAATCCAGTACGACCCGGCCAACGCCGAAACCTACCGCGCCAACGCGGCGGCCTACAAGGCGCGCATCCAGGAGGCGATCGGCCCCTTGCACCAGCGCCTGCGGGCCATTCCCCCCGAGCGGCGCTGGCTGGCGACCAGCGAGGGCGCGTTCAGCTACCTGGCGCGGGATCTCGACCTGCGCGAGCTGTATCTCTGGCCGATCAACGCCGATCAACAGGGCACGCCGCAGCAGGTGCGCCGCGTGGTGGACCTGATGACGGCCAACCGCGTCCCGGCGATCTTCAGCGAAAGCACGGTGTCCGCCAATCCCGCCCGCCAGGTCGCGCAGGAAACCGGCGCCCGCTACGGCGGCGTGCTGTGTGTCGATTCGCTCAGCGGCCCCAGCGGGCCGGTGCCGACCTATCTGGACCTGTTGCGCGTCACCACCGAGACCATCGCCAAGGGGCTGGAGCCGTGAGGCCGCAAGCAGGCGAGGGCGCCGCCGCGCCCGGCATCCAGGTGGACGATGCCACCGTCGTCTATCGCAATGGCCATGTCGCGCTGCGCAACGCCAGCTTCGACACGCCAGCCGGCACCATCACGGCGCTGGTGGGCCTGAACGGCAGCGGCAAGTCGACGCTGTTCAAGGCCATCATGGGGATCGTGCGGCTGGCGCGCGGCCAGGTCACCGTGCTCGGCCTGCCGGCGCGCGCCGCGCTGCGCCGCAAGTGGATCGCCTACGTGCCGCAGAGCGAAGAGGTCGATTGGGACTTCCCCCTGCTGGTCGAGGATGTCGTGATGATGGGCCGCTACGGCCACATGGGCTGGCTGCGCCGGCCGCGCCCGGCGGACCGCCAGGCCGTGGACCTGGCCTTGACGCGGGTCGGCATGGACGCCTTGCGCCGCCGGCAGATCGGCGAACTCTCGGGCGGCCAGCGCAAGCGCGTGTTCCTGGCCCGCGCGCTGGCGCAGGATGCCCGCGTCATCCTGCTGGACGAACCCTTCACCGGCGTCGACGTCACCACCGAGGACGTGATCATCGCGCTGCTGGGCCAGTTGCGCGACGAAGGGCGCGTGATCCTGGTGTCCACCCACAACCTGGGCAGCGTGCCCGAGTTCTGCGACCGCGCGGTGCTCATCAAGCGCGAGGTGCTGGCCTTCGGTCCGATGGCCCAGGTGTTCACCCGCGCCAACCTGCAGGCCACGTTCGGCGGCATGCTGCGGCATTTCCTGCTGCCCGACACGGACGACCAGCCCGGCCGGGACGTGGGCATCTTCTCCGACGACGAGCGTCCGCTGGTGTTCTACGGCGACGTGGCGACGGCGCGGGAATCGCGCGACGGACACGGAGAAGCGGACCATGCTTGACTGGCTCACCGAACCGTTCGACTACGGCTACATGATCAACGCCATCTGGGTGTCCGCCGTGGTCGGGGCGCTCTGCGGCTTCCTGTCCGCCTACCTCATGCTCAAGGGATGGTCGCTGGTCGGCGACGCGCTGGCGCATGCCATCGTGCCGGGCGTGGCGGGCGCCTACCTGCTCGGCCTGTCCTTCTCGGCGGGCGCGTTTGTCTCGGGGTTGCTGGCCGCCGGCGCCATGCTGCTGCTGAACCAGCGCACCCGGCTGAAAGAGGACGTCGTCATCGGCGTCGTGTTCTCCGCCTTCTTCGGCCTGGGCTTGTTCATGGTCTCGCTGTCCACGGCATCGGTCAGCATCCAGACCATCATCCTGGGCAACATCCTGGCGATCACCCCGGCCGACACGGTGCAACTGCTGGCCATCGGCGGCGTCTCGCTGCTGGTGCTGCTGTTGCGCTGGAAGGCCCTGATGATCACGCTCTTCGACGCGCACCATGCGCGCTCGGTGGGCATCGATCCCGCGCTCACCAAGGGCCTGTTCTTCGTCCTGCTGGCGGCCTGCACGGTCGCGGCCATGCAGACGGTAGGGGGGGCTGTTGGTGGTGGTCATGGTCATCACGCCCGGCGCCACCGCCTACCTGCTGACGGACCGGTTCGGCCGCCTGCTGGCCATCAGCGTCGCGCTGGGCGCGGCCAGCAGCGGCGTCGGGGCCTACCTGAGCTACTTCCTGGATGGCGCCACCGGCGGGGTCATCGTGGTGCTGCAGGCCCTGGCGTTCCTGCTCGCCTTTGTCTGCGCGCCCAAGCACGGGTTGCTGGCCGCGCGCCGGCGCATCAAGGCGGCGAGGGTCGACGCATGACTATCCTGGAATCCCTTTTCCTGCCGCTGCAGTTCGATTTCATGCGCGAGGCCCTGCTGATCGCCGTCGTGGTGGCGGTGCCGACGGCGACCCTCTCGTGCCTGCTGGTCCTGAAGGGCCTGGCGCTGATGGGCGACGCCATTTCCCACGCGGTGCTGCCGGGCGTGGTGCTCGCCTACGTCGCCGGGATTCCGCTGGAGGTCGGCGCGGTCGTGGCCGGCCTGGTCTGCGCCCTGGGGACCGGCTTCATCCGGGCGCACAGCCGCCTCAAGCAGGACACGATCATGGGCGTGGTGTTCTCGAGCCTGTTCGGGCTGGGGGTGGTGCTGCACGTCGCGGTCAAATCCGATCTGCACCTGAATCACATCCTGTTTGGCGACCTGCTGGGCGCGAACCCGCGCGATCTGCTCCAGAGCGGTGTCATCGCGCTGCTGGTGGTCGGCGTCATCGGACTGAAGTGGCGCGACTTCCTGCTGCACGCGTTCGATCCCGGGCAGGCGCGCGTGGTCGGGCTGCCCGTCCGCGGCTTGCACTACGGCCTGTTGATCCTGCTTTCGCTGACCGTCGTGGGCGCGCTCAAGGCGGTCGGCATCATCCTGGTGATCGGGCTGCTGATCGGCCCGGGCGCGATCGCCTTCCTGCTCACGCGGCGTTTCAGTGCCATGCTGTGGGTCGCGGTCGCCGTGTCGCTCGCGGCCTGCCTGGCCGGGACCTACCTCAGCTTCTTCCTCGACAGCGCGCCGGCCCCGACCATCGTCGTGGTGTTGGCCGCCGTCTTCATCCTGGCGCTGATCGGCACCCGCGGGCAAGGCGCGCGGGGCGGGCATCAGCCGCATCCGGGTTGACGCGCCGCGTCTGGCCCGGCATCCGCCAGCGGGCGCCGGGCCAGACGGTTCGAGGACATTTATTGCATCGGCCCTGTCGATGTGCGCCGGGCTCGTTCGTCGTAGTGCCAGGGGTCCTCCCGATCCCCTCTCCAGGAGAACGGCATGCGCAAACTCATCGTTTCCCTCTTCACCAGCCTGGACGGCGTGGTGCAGGCCCCCGGCGGGCCGAATGAAGACCCGTCCGGCGGCTTCCGGCTGGGCGGCTGGACCGTGCCCTATGCCGACGACGCCATCGGCAGGCACGTGCGCGACCTGATGACGGCGCCGTTCGAACTGCTGTTGGGCCGGCGCACCTACGACATCTTCGCGGGCTACTGGCCCCACGTGCCGGCCGGCTCGGGCAGCCGCCCGCTGGCGGACCGCCTGAACAGCGCGCCCAAGCACGTGGCCACGCACCGGCCCGACGGGCTGTCCTGGCAGGGCAGCCGGGCGCTGTCCGGCGACCTGGCCGAGGCGGTGCGCGCGCTCAAGCGCCAGGGCGGGGCGGATCTGCTGACGTTCGGCAGCGGCGACATGGTGCGCCAGCTGCTGGCGGCGGATCTGGTGGATGATCTGTCCCTGTTGGTCTATCCGGTGATGCTGGGGCAGGGCAAGCGGGTGTTCGGCGACGATGCGCGGGCGCGCGCCTTCACGCTGGAGCGGGTCGACGCCGCGCCGGGCGGCGTGCTGGTCAGCCGCTACCTGCGCGGCGGCGAGGTGCGCACGGGGTCGTTCGAGGACGGTAAATAAGCGGGCGCGCCTCAGTGCGATGACACGTAGCTTGACGCCGCGAAGGCCGGCGGCACGGCGAACTCGGCCTTCATCCGCTTCACTTCCTCGACCGGGCTGCGGCCGAAGACGCGCTTGAACTCGCGGCTGAACTGCGACGGGCTGTCGTAGCCGACCGCCGCGCTGGCGGCCGCGGCGGTGAGCCCGTTGCGCACCATCAGCAGCCGCGCCTGGTGCAGGCGGGTGGACTTCAGGTACTGCATCGGCGAGGTCTGCGTGACCGCCTTGAAGTGCACGTGGAACGCCGGCACGCTCATGCCGGCCTCGCGCGCCAGCTGCTCGACGTCCAGATCCTGCGGGTAGGCCGCGTGGATGCGCCGCAGCGCCCGCGTCACCTTGCCGAAATGCCCCTGCATGGACAGGGCCGCGCGCATCGACGGGCCCTGGTCGCCGGTCAGGATCTGGAAGTAGATCTCGCGCACCAGCGACGGGCCAAGGATCCGCGCTTCCATCGGGCGGCTCATCGCCTCGAGGAACCGCAGCACCGACTCGGACAGGCGCGGGCTCATCGGGCTGGACAACATGCCTTTCGGCTCGGCCGCCGCGACGCCGCCCAACTGGTCGATCTGCAGCATCAGATCGGCCGCCAGCTTGAAATCCAGGTGCATGTAGACGGCCAACAGCGGCTCCTGCTCGCTGGCGTCGGTTTCCATCGTGAAGGGCACGGGCACCGAGACCACCAGGCAGTGGCGCGCATCGTAAAGATAGGTGTCGCCGCCGAAGTAGCCGCGCTTGCGGCCCTGGCACACGATCACGATGCCGGGGTCGTACAGCACCGGCACGGACTTCAGCGGGCGGTTCGAGCGCAGCAGGCGCACGTCCGGCAGCGCCGTCAGGTTGTAGCCCTCGTCGGGCGCCAGCGCCTGCAGCAGGGCGACCGTGCGCTGGCGCACCCGCGCCTGCGGATCGTCCGCCTGCGGGCCAGCGCAAGCCAGGGGATCACCGGAAACCGGCGGCGCGGGAACGGCGCTTTTCTTGGTCTGCCTGGAAATTGCCATTTCAATATTTTTAGGCAATGAACAAAGACTCAATGCCATGGATGCCTGGGTACTGCAATTTTATTATGCAATCCATGCCGGCGATACCCCGAGCCGGCGCCATCCCCTCTGTAAAGGCAGACATCATGATCCACGTATACAACCCCGCCGACGGCGCGCTGGTCGGCCAGGCGCCCGAGCTGACCGGCGCCGAGGTGCAGGCGGCCATCGACCGCGCCTGCGCCGCCTTTCCCGCCTGGTCGCGCAAGCTGGCCCGCGAACGCGGCGAGCTGCTGCGCCGCTGGTTCGAGCTGATGCGGGCGGACAAGCGCGTCTTCGCCGAGCTCATGGTCCAGGAAAACGGCAAGTGCCTGGCCGAAGCGCTGGGCGAGATCGACTACGGCCTGGGCTTCATCGAGTGGTACGCGGAAGAGGCCAAGCGGGTCTACGGCGACACCATCCCGTCGCACGCCGCGCATGCCGAAGTCCTGGTGTTCAAGGAGCCCGCCGGCCCGACCGCGGCCATCACGCCCTGGAATTTCCCGTTCATGATGATCGCCCGCAAGATCGCCACGGCGCTGGCGGCCGGCTGCACCATGATCATCAAGCCGTCCGAGCTGACGCCGTTGACGGCCTACAGAATGCTCGACTACGCGCGCCAGGCCGGCATACCAGCCGGCGTCTTCGAAATGGTGACCGGCAATCCCCAGGAGATCGGCGAGCGCTTCACCGGCGATCCGCGCATCCGCAAGCTCTCGTTCACGGGCTCGACCGCCGTGGGCAAGCGGCTGGCCTCGGCCTGCGGCAACGACCTGAAGAAAATGACGCTGGAACTGGGCGGCAACGCGCCATTCATCGTGTTCGACGATGCCGATATCGAAACGGCCGCCGCCCAGCTGGTCACGGCCAAGCTGCGCAACTCGGGCCAGGTCTGCATCTCGCCCAACCGCGTCTACGTGCACGAGGCCATCCATGACCGCTTCGTCGCGGCGGTGACCGACAAGGTGGCGCGGATCCGCGTCGACCAGGGCATGCAGGACGAATTCGTGGTGGGGCCGCTGATCAACGCCGCCGGCGTGGACAAGGTGGCGCAGCTGGTGGATGACGCGACGCGGCAGGGCGCCCAGGCCGTGCTGGGTGGCCGGCGCCATGCCCGCGGCGGCAACTTTTACGAGCCGACCGTGCTGACCGAAGTGGACGACACGATGCGCATCGCCCGCACCGAGATCTTCGGGCCGGTGTTCGCGATCTACCGCTTCGGCGACGAGGACGAGGTGGTGCGGCGCGCCAATGACTCCGAATACGGCCTGGTGGCGTATGTATTCACCCGTGATCTGGCCCGTTCGCTGCGCCTGGCGCGGCGCATCGAGGCCGGCATGGTGATCCTGAATTCCGGCTCGGTCGGCACCGCGTCGGTGCCGTTCGGCGGCATCAAGCACTCGGGTTACGGGCGCGAAGGCAGCTACTACGGCATCGAAGAGTACGTCGAGGTCAAGTACGTGCTGGCGGCCGGCCTGGACCGCTGAGACGAACACGAGGCAAGGCGCTTGCCTACCTTTGTCGACAGGCCGGCGCCGCGCGCGGGAGGGCGGCCGCGGCGCCACCCATCCCGCGTCCGCTCATTCCGCCTTCATGTTGGCGCTCTTGACGATCCCACCCAGCCGCTTGTCCTCGGCGGCGATGAAGCTGCCGAACTTCTCCACCGAGCCGGGAATCGCCTCGTAGCCCGCGTCGACCAGCTGCTGCCTGACCTTGGGCGTGGCCATGACGTCGGCGATGGCCTGGTTCATCGCCTTGATGACGTCCTGCGGCGTGCCCTTGGGCGCATACATGCCGCCCCAGTGGGTGATGTTGATCTGGGCAAAGCCCTGTTCCGCCGTGGTGGGCGTGTCGGGCAGCAGCGGCGAGCGGTGGTCCGCCGTGGCCGCCAGCGCGCGCACCCGGCCGGACGCGATGTAGCTGCGCACCGACACCGCCGCCTCCAAGGCCGCGTCGACCTGGCCGCCCATCAGCGCGGTGGAACTCTCGGAACCGCTCTTGTAGGGCACGACCGTGACCGGCACCTTGAGCGCCTGGCCCAGCATTTCCGCGACGAAATGGCCGGTGCTGCCGGTGCCGGCGGTGGCGAACAGGATCGGGCGCTTCTCCTTGCCGGCCTGCTGCTGCCAGTCCTTGAGCGAATGGATCTTGCTGTTGGCGCTGACGACGATGACCGAGGACGATTCGAACAGCAGCCCGACCGGCACCAGGTCGCTGTCGTCATAGGGCATCTTGCTGCGCAGCAGCTTGTTGGTGATGGCGCCATTGCCGGCCACCAGGAAGGTGTAGCCGTCGGCCGGCGCCTTGGCCACCATGTCCGAGCCGATGATGCCGCCCGCGCCGGGGCGGTTGTCGATGATGACGGGCTGCTTGAGATGGTCGGACAGCCCGGTGGCGAAGATCCGCGTCATATTGTCGAGCTGGCCGCCCGCCGAAAACGGCACCACCAGGCGCACCGGCTTCTCGGGCCAGGCGGCGGCGCTCGCGGCGGACGCCGTCATCACGCCCGCCGCGAGCGCGAGGGCGTACAGGGGATACTTGAGTCGGTCGAACTTCATGTTGTCTCCTTGGTAGGGCGTGAGGCGCTGCCTCATCTTTATGGTTGTGAAGCGTGCTGCGAATCCTCCAGCGCCTGGCGCAGGACCGCGGGCAGGATGCCCCCGGCGCGCCAGATCTCCATCTCGTGCGCGTTGTCCAGGCGGCAGAGCAGGGCCAGCGTCCGCGGCGCACTGGCGCCGCGGATCAGGCACCGTGCCTCGCCCTGCGGCGCCAGGTCGGCCGGAATTTCAAGGTCGAACGTCTCGCTGCCGTCCAGGCCCAGCGTCAGGCGCGTGACGCCCGCGGGCAGCTGCAGCGGCAGGACGCCCATGTTCACCAGGTTGGAACGGTGGATGCGCTCGAAGCTCTCGGCGATCACCGCGCGCACGCCCAGCAGCCGCGTGCCTTTGGCGGCCCAGTCGCGCGACGAGCCGTTGCCGTAGTCCTTGCCCGCCACCACCACCACCGGCACGCCCGCGTCGCGGTAGCGCATGGCCGCGTCGTAGATCGGCTGGATCTCGCCATCGGGCTGGTGGCGGGTCAGGCCGGCCGGGCCTTGCGGCAGCAGTTCGTTGACCAGGGTCGGCTGCGCGAAGGTGGCGCGCATCATCACGCGGTGGTTGCCGCGGCGCGCCAGGTAGGTGTGCAGCGCATCGGCCGGCACGCCCAGCGACAGCAGGTAACGTCCGGCGCTCGACTCGGGCGGGATCTCGTTGGCGGGCGAGATATGGTCGGTGGTGACCGAGTCGCCCAGGATGAGCAGGGCGCGCGCGCCCTCGATGCGCACCGTGCCGGTCTGCAACGGCACGTCCAGATAGGGCGGCCGGCGCAGGTAGAGGCTGTCGGCGTCCCACGGATAGCAGGCGCCGCTGCCGCCAGGCAGGGCCTGCCAGGCCGGATCGCCCTCGAACACGTCGCGGTAGCGCTCGGTGAACATCATGGGCCGCACGTAGTCGGCCACCACGGCGTCGATCTCGGCGTCGCTGGGCCACAGGTCCGCCAGCATTACCGCCGTGCCGTCCGCGCGCCAGCCGACCGCTTCGCGTTGCAGGTCGCGCATGACCGTGCCGGCCAGCGCGTAGGCCACCACCATCGGCGGCGACACCAGGTAATTGGCGCGCGCCAGCGGATGGACGCGGCCGGGGAAGTTGCGGTTGCCCGACAGCACCGCCGCCACGCGCGGCGAGCCGTCGGCGATGCGCTGCTCCACCGCCGGCGACAATGAACCGGACAGACCGGCGCAGGTGGCGCAGCCGTAGCCGGCGGTGTGAAAGCCCACCGCGTCCAGCGCGGCCTGCAGCCCGCTGGCGCGCAAGTAGTCCGTCACCACGCGCGAGCCGGGCGTGAACGACGTCTTGGTCCACGCCGCGGGCCGCAACCCCAGCGCCTGCGCCTTGCGCGCCAGCAGCCCGGCGGCCACCAGCAGGCGCGGATTGGACGTGTTGGTGCAACTGGTGATCGCCGCCAGCACCACCGCGCCCTGCGGCAGGTCGGCATGCTCATGGCGGGGCAGCGCGGCGGTGGCCTTGGCGAAGGTCAGCGGCACTTCCTCCAGCGCCATGCGGTCCTGCGGCCGGCTGGGCCCGGCGGCCACGCGCGTGAACTGCGCCAGGTCAACCTCGACCAGCCGGCTGTAGCCGGGCCGCTCCTGCGTGCGCCAGAGCCCGGCGGCCTGCGCATAACGCCGCACGCGTGCGATATGTGCCGCGTCACGGCCGGTGCGGGCCAGATAGGCCAGGGTCTCCTCGTCGACCGGAAAGTAGGCGCAGGTCGAGCCGTACTCGGGCGCCATGTTCGCCAGCGTGGCGCGGTCTTCCAGCGACAGCACGCCATCCAGCGCCTCGCCGGTGAACTCGACGAACTGCGCCACCACCTTGGCCTCGCGCAGGATGCGGGTCAGGTTGAGCACCAGATCGGTGGCGGTGACACCCGGCGCGGGCCGGTTGTACAGCCGCACGCCGATGACCTCGGGCGCGCGCAGCACCAGCGCGTCACCCAGCATCGCGGCCTCGGCCTCGATGCCGCCGACGCCCCAGCCCAGCACGCCCAGGGCGTTGACCATGGTGGTATGGCTGTCGGTGCCGACCAGGGTGTCCGGACAGGTCACCGCCGCGCCCTGCGCGGTGCGGCGGGTGGTCGCCACCTCGGCCAGGTATTCGATGTTGATCTGGTGCAGGATGCCCTTGCCGGGCGGCACCAGCCGCAGGTTGTCGAACGCGCCCTGGGCCCATTTCAGGAAGGTGTAGCGCTCGCGGTTCTGGCGGTATTCGCGCGCCTCGTTGGCCTGGCGCGCGCCGGCATGGCCGCCTTCCTCGGCGATCAGCGAATGATCGACGATCAGGTCGGTGGGAATCAGCGGATTGATGCGGCGCGGATCGCCGCCGCGCGCCTGCAGCGCATCGCGCATGGCGGCCAGGTCGATCAGGCTGGGAATGCCGCTGACGTCCTGCGCCAGCACCCGCGTCGGATGCAGCCAGACATCGGCGGGCGCATCCGGCGCCGGCGCGTCGGGGTGATAGGCCCGCAGCAGGGCCAGCGCATGCGGCCGGTGGCCATGGATGGCGCTTTCATGCCGCAACGCGTTCTCGATCAGCACGCGCGCCACGTAGGGCAGGCGGCCGGCCTGCAGGCCGTGCTCGGCGGCGAAGGCCGGCACGCTGAAATGGCGGCCATACTCCGCGTCCGGGTCGTAGGCCTGCAGATAGGGATCTTGCTCGGGGGGCTGCACGATACGTCTGTCTCCGTTCCGTTGTCGCCGGGTCGGTGCCCGGCTGTCTTCATGGCGTGTCAGGCGGCCTTGTCAGCGTACAGCGCGTCCAGCCGCTCTTCATAGGCGAAATAGCCAATGCTTTCATAGAGTTCCATGCGCGTCTGCATCTGGTCGAGCACGCCGCGCTGGGTGCCGTCGCGGCGGATCGCCTCGTAGGTGCGCTGGGCCGCGCGGTTCATGGCGCGGAAGGCCGACAGCGGGTAGAGCACCATGCCGACCTGCGCGGCGGCCAGCTCCTGCACCGTCAACAGCGGCGTCTGGCCGAATTCGGTGATGTTGGCCAGGATGGGCGCCGGCAACGCGCGGGCGAAATCGCGAAAGCCCTCCAGGTCATGCACCGCTTCGGGAAAGGCGATGTCGGCGCCGGCCTCGACGCAGGCGGACAGCCGGTCCAGCGCGCTCTGGCGGCCTTCGCTGGCCAGCGCATCGGTGCGGGCGATGATGACGAAGTGCGGATCGGTGCGGGCGTCGACGGCCGCCTTGATGCGGTCAACCATCTCCGGCAGGGTCACCACTTCCTTGTTGGGGCGATGGCCGCACCGCTTGGCGCCGGCCTGGTCCTCGATCTGCATGGCGGCGGCGCCCGCGGCGATCATCGAACGGGTGGTGCGCGCCACATTGAAGGCCGACGCGCCAAAGCCGGTGTCGACATCGACCACCAGGGGCAGGGGGCAGACTTCGGTGATGCGGCGCACGTCCGTCAGCACGTCCTCCAGGCCGACGATGCCCAGGTCGGGCACGCCCAGCGACCCCGCGGCCACGCCGCCGCCCGACAGGTAGATGGCGCGAAAGCCGGCCTGCCGCGCCAACAGCGCATGGTTGGCGTTGATGGCGCCGACCACCTGCAGGGGCTGCTCGGCCTGCATCGCCTTGCGCAGCCGCAGGCCGGCGCTGGCCGGCAGGTCGGGTTCGGGGGAAGTCATCATGTGGAGGCTCCGGGGTGGGAAAGGGCAGGGGAGTGATGACTTTCCATCAAGCAAGATGCATGCCAATCGCGCCTTCCCTGGGACGGGCGGCGGCGCGGCGGGGTAGGGTTTTCATAATTGAAATGCGGCCATCGCAATGATGAAATCCCCACTTCGACCTTCGCTCCCGATGCCGCCATGCTGACTGTCCCGACACCCGTGGAATCCGACCTGGCGGCGCTGCCGCGCATCTGGGCCGTGGGCGTGGCGCGCATCGCCCGCACCTTCGCCCAGATCCTGCCCAGTTACGCCCAGCGCGGCGAATTCAAGCTGATCGAAGCCGGTTTCGACGCCGCCGCCAGCGTCATCAACGAGGCCGCGCGCCAGGGCCGCGTCGACGTGGTGGTGGCGGCCGGCCTGAACGGCAGCTATCTGCGCCGCCACGTCACGGTGCCGGTGGTGCAGGTCAAGATCAGCGGTTTCGAGGTCATGAACGCGCTGGCCACGGCGCGCCGGATCTCGCCGCGCGTGGCCCTGCTGGGCCAGCACGCGCAGTATCCCGAGCTGCAGACCTTCATGCAGACCTTCGCCGTCGACATCCTGGTGCGCACCTACCGCGACCAGGACGACGCGCTGGCCCAGGCCAAGCAGCTCAAGGACGAAGGCATCGAGGTCCTGGTCGGTTCGGGCCTGATCGTCGACTACGCCGAGCGCATGGGGCTGGCCGGCGTGCTGGTGTATTCGCTGGCCACGGTGGCCGCGTGCATCGAGGACGCCATCGAAATCACCCGCCTGCAGCGCGTCGAGTCGGGCCGGCGCGACTACCTGAACGCGGTGCTGGCCAATCTCGACGAGGGCGTGGCCGCGGTCGACGCCGCCGGCCGCGTGCAGGCGCTCAATCCCGCCGTCGAACGCCTGCTGGGCATCACCGCCGCCGGCCTGGCCGGACGACGGCTGGAGGAGATATCGCCGGCGCTGTCGCTGGACGAGGTGCTGCGCAGCGGCAAGCGCGAAGCCGAATCGGTGCACCGGCTCGGCGGCAAGATGGTGGTGGTGAACCGGATTCCGCTGGCGACCGGGGCCGGCCTGTCGGGCGCGGTGCTGACCCTGCAGGAAGCCGGCGCCATCCACCGCGCCGACCGCAGCCTGCGCACCCGGGCCCGCACCCGCGTGCGCACCGTGCGCTACACGCTCGACGACCTGCAGGGCCAGTCCGAGCCGCTGGCGAAGGCCCGCATGCTCGGCCTGCGCTACGCCCGCGTCGATTCGACGGTGCTCATCGGCGGCGAGAGCGGCACCGGCAAGGAAGTCATGGCCCAGGGCATCCACCAGGCCAGCGCGCGCCATCATTTCCCCTTCATCGCGGTCAACTGCGCCTCGCTGCCCGAAACCCTGCTGGAAAGCGAACTGTTCGGCTACGAGGACGGCGCCTTCAGCGGCGCGCGCCGCGGCGGCAAGCCCGGGCTGTTCGAGGCGGCCCACAACGGCACGCTGTTCCTGGACGAGATCGGCGACATGCCGCCGGCGCTGCAGATCCGCCTGCTGCGCGTGCTGCAGGAACGGCAGGTGATGCCCGTGGGCGGCAGCGAACCGGTGCCCGTCAACGTGCGCATCATGGCCGCCACCCATCGCGACCTGGCGGCCATGGTCGCAGCCGGCGCCTTCCGCCAGGACCTGTTCTTCCGCCTGAACATCCTGCGCATCGACATGCCGACGCTGCGCGAGCGGCGCGACGACATCTGGCTGCTGGCGCAGAACCTGTACCAGCGGGTGCGGCAGAACCTGGGCCTGGCCGGCGAGCCGCCGTTGCCCGACGCCTTGCGCGACGCGTTGCTGGCCTACGCCTGGCCCGGCAACATCCGCGAACTGGAAAACGTGCTGGAACGCCTGGCGGTGTTCCTGGCGGAGATGCCCGACACGCCGCCGGACGAGCAGGTGCGGCGCATCGTGGCCGATGTGGCGCCGGAACTGACGCGACGCGCCGCCGAACTCGAACCGGGCGACCTGGCGACGCACGGCCGGCGCCAGCAGGCGGCCCACGTGCGCGAAGTGCTGGCGCGCTGCGGCGGCGATCGGCGCAAGGCCTGTGAGCAGCTGGGGATCAGCCCGACCACGCTGTGGCGCTGGTTGCGCACGGGCTGAGCAGCGCCCGGCCCCGCGCGCCGAGGCCGTTGACTTCGATGCCGGTCCGGCCGGAAGGCGCGCGCCGCGCCTACAGCGACGACGCGGCGCGGGCGGCCTGGTCGTACAGGCCCGAGACGCTGCGCAGGCGGCGCGCGGCGTCGGCATGGGCCGCGCCGTCGGCCAGGTCGCCATCGATGGCGGCCAGCAGGCAGCGTCCGCGCACCACGCGGAAGGCCTCGATCAACGCCGACCCCTTGGCCGTGGTGCCATAGAGCACTTCCTTGCCCGCTTTCTCGCCCTGCACCAGGCCCAGCGCGGCGAGCTTCTTCAGCGCATAGCTGATGACATGGGTATCTTCGAAATTGAGGGTGAAGCAGATGTCGGCCAGCTTCTTGCCGCGCTGGCGGTGGTGCACGTGGTGCAGCACCAGGATGTCGTTGAAGCCCAGGTCCGGCTCGCCGGCCGCGGCCATGCAGCGCGCCACCCAGCGGCTGAAGGCGTTGTGGGCGATGATGAGGCCGAACTCCAGCTCGGACAATTCGGCATGCGGGCCGTTGGCCAGATGGGCCGAGGACAGGATGCGCACCGGTTCCAGGGCAGGGTTGCCGGCGGCATCGGGGAGTGTAGGGGTCATGGCGGGGTTCCGGGCAGGGCGGGATCAATCGTCTTCGCCGCCGGCGTCGGGAAACAGGCGTTCCTTGCCGGGCGAAATGTCGGTAATCAGGTCCCGCAGCAGGGGCTTGTTGAGCAGGGGGCCCACCTCGTAGCTGCGGCCGGGCTCGAGGCGGGCGGTACAGGCGTAGACCGTCTTGCCGTCCAGCCGCATCATGCATTCCTTGCAGGCATTGGCATTGATGCAGGCATAGCGGATACCGAGCGAGTTGTCGCAATGGCTGCGCACCCAGCGCAGGCCGTCGAGCAACGAGGCGGCGGCGTCGGCCGGCACCTCGAAGGCATCGACGCGGCCGGGAGGATCGCTGCGCTGGACGCGCAGCTGGACGATTGGGGCGGGGCGGGTCATGGCGTGGTCTCCTGAGCCAGGGGTTCGCGTTGCACGGGCTGGCTATCGAGCGTCCAGGCGCCGTCGTGCCAGGCAATGGTCTGGTTGCGGGTCCAGGCGTCGTCCTGCAGCGGGTAGTCCTCGCGCTGGTGCGCGCCGCGGCTTTCCTGGCGCGCCAGCGCGCTGCGCGTCACGGCCTCGGCCACCAGCAGCATGTTGCCCAGGTCCAGCGCGTCCAGGCGCAGCGGGTCCTGCGGACCGCCGCCGGGCAGCGCGGCGCCGGCCCGGCGCCTGAGCGCGTCGATGTCCCGCAGGGCCTGCCGCAGGCCCGCCTCGTTGCGGAACGGGCCGACGTGCTGCTGCATCAGCGCCTGCAACGCATCGATCAGGGCGGCGTGGTTGGGCGAGGCCGCGTCCGGCGCGCCGCCAGCGAGCAAGCGCGAGATCCAGGGCGCGGCGGCGGCGCGCAGCGTGTCCGACGGCAGGGGCGGGGCCGCGCGCGCCGCGTCCGCGGCCGAACGGCCGGCGCGCAGGCCAAACGCCACGGCCTCGGTGATGGCGTTGCCCGACAGGCGGTTGGCGCCATTGGCGCCGCCCACCGCCTCGCCGGCCGCGTACAGGCCGGGCACGTCGGTGGCCATGCCGGCGTCCACGCGGATGCCGCCCATGTGATAGTGGGCGATGGGCGCGACCTCCACCGGCTGTCGCGTGAGGTCGATGCCGGCCGCTTCCAGCCGCTTGATGATGGGGCCGAAGGCCGCCTTCAGCGTGTCCGGCGGCACGTGCTGGAAGCTCAGCCAGGCGCCGCCCGCCGGCGACCCGCGGCCGGCCTCCACCTCCTTGAGAATGGCGTAGGTGGCCGCGTCGCGGGTGGTGGTGTAGCGGCCGTCCTCGGTGCGGTTGCCGTAGCGCTCGACGAACTCCTCGCCCTCGGCGTTGAGCAGGCGGCCGCCCAGCTTGTAGCGGAACGGGTCCCACATGATGGGGTCGAAGCCGACCAGGCGCGGGGCCAGGTGGCCGATGGGAAAGAACTGCACGAACTCCATGTCCAGCAGCCGGGCGCCGGCGCGCAGCGCCAGCGCCAGCCCGTCGCCACCCATGTTGAGCGATGCGCTGTTGCGCCGGTAGAGCCGCGTCAGTCCGCCGGTGGCGATGACGACGGCGCCGGCCTGGATCAACACGGGCTTGCCGGTGGTCAGGTGCAGCGCCACGGCGCCATGCGCGCGCCCGCCATGCCGGAGCAGGTCGACGACCGCCAGATCGCCCACCCGATGGATTTCCGGACGGCGCGCCACCTGGGCCCGCAGCACCTTGGCCAGCGCCGGTCCGGTATTGAGGAAATCCACGTAGACGCAGCGCGGCCGGTCATGGCCGGGCGCCTGCACCTGGGTCAGGTGGCCATCGGCCTGGGCCCAGCCCGCGCCCCAGTCCTGCAACTGGCGGATGGCCGCCACGCCGTCCTCGCACAAAATGCGCGCGAGCGTCTCGTCGCACAGGCCGCGGCCGGCGGCCAGCGTGTCGCGCCAATGATGGGTCCAGTGGTCGGGCGTCTGTTCGCCGAGCGCCGCGGCGACGGTCATCTGCGCCATGATGGTGGCCCCGCCGCGGCCGATCAGGCTGCGGTCGGCCAGCATGACGCGGCGGCCTGCGCCGGCGGCGGCGATGGCCGCGCTCATGCCGGCGCCGCCCGCGCCGATGACCAGGACGTCGGTGTCGAAGCAATGATAGGTATCGTCGTTCATGATGAGGGGATAGGGGTGTCAGGCGGCGCCCAGGTAGGCTCTCTGGACGGCGGGGTCGGCGGCCAGGTCGGCCGCGTCGCCTGCCAAGACGACATGGCCGTGCTGCAGCACATAGGCGCGGTCGGCCAGTTCCAGCGCGATGCGGGCGTTCTGCTCGACCAGCAGGATGGTCTGTCCGGCCGCCTTCCAGCGGAACAGCACGTCGTAGACCGTGTCCACGAAACGCGGCGACAGGCCCATGGACGGTTCGTCGATGCAGACCAGGCGGCCGCGCCGCAGCCAGGCCCGGCCCAGCGCCAGCATCTGCTGTTCGCCGCCCGACAAGGTGCCGGCCGCCTGCGCACGGCGTTCGGCCAGGCGCGGAAACACCTCGAACACTTCGGCCAGGTCCTGCGCGATGGCGGCCTTTTCCTTGCGCCGCGGATAGGCGCCCAGCAGCAGGTTTTCTTCCACCGACATCGCGGGAAAGACCCGGCGGCCCTCGGGCACGCTGGCCAGGCCCAGGTCGATGACGTCGGCGGGGCGCCGGCCGTGGATCTCGCGGCCATCGAGGCGGATGCGGCCGCGGGTCGGCGACACCAGGCCCAGCACCGACTTGAGCGTGGTCGATTTGCCCGAGGCGTTGCCGCCGAGCACGGAGACGACCTCGCCGGCATGCACCGCGAGGCTGACGCCATAGAGCGCCTGCACGGCGCCGTAATGCACGTCGATGGCGTCAATGGACAAGAGGGGAGTGGAGTCAGCCAAGATGGGCATCCGATTCGACGGGGCGCGCGCGGGTGCGCCCCAGATAAGCTTCGACCACCTCGGGCTGTTCCAGCGCATGCGCCGGCTCGCCGGTGACCAGGATGCGGCCCTGGTTGAGCACGATGACGTGGTCGGCAATGCGCCTGACCAGCGACAGCTTGTGCTCGACCGCCAGAATGCCGAGCTCCGGCTGCTCGGCCCGCAAGGCCAGCAGGATGTCGGTGAGTTCCAGCGTTTCGCTGGGATTCATCCCCGCGGCCGGTTCATCCAGCAGCAGATAGCGCGGCCGAGCGGCCAGCACGCGGGCGATCTCCAGGCGGCGCCGGTTGGCATAGGAAAGGCTGAACGCCGGCTGGTGGCGGCGCGGCCACAGGCGGTCGCCAAAGCGCTTGAGCGCGGCTTCGGCCAGGGCATCGGCCTGCGCGCGCAGCGCCCGCCAGCCGGGCAGCAGGCCCAGTTCGCCCAGCACCTCGGCCAGCGGATTGCGCAGCCGCCCGCTTGAGGTGGCCAGCAACCGCGCCTGCGTGCCCAGCCGCACGCTGTCCCAGACCGTCAGCGCGGGAAAGACGCGCGAAGTCTGGAAACTGCGGCCCAGGCCGAGCCGGGCGATGCGTTCCGGCGCCAGGCCATCGATGCGGCGGCCATCGAGCCAGACCCGGCCGCCGCTGGGCTTTTCGATACCGCTGAGCAACTGGATCAGGGTGGATTTGCCGGCGCCGTTGGGGCCGACCAGCGCCACGGTCGCGCCGCGATCGAGCGTGAAGCTCACCTCATCGACCGCCTTCACGCCGCTGAAGTGGCGGCTGAGTCCGTCCACGACCAGGCCGTCTCGGGGGAGCAGGGGAGTGTGATGGGCCGTCATCTCAACGCGCTCCCAGCAGGCCGTGCGGACGCAGCCGCAGCATGAGCAGCAGCGCCAGGCCGTAGACGATCATGCGCCACTCGGCGAAAAAGCGCAGCAGCTCGGGCAGGAGCGTCAGCGCAAACCCCGCCAACGCCGCGCCGGTCAGGTTGCCCAGGCCGCCGAGCACGGCCAGCGTCAGCAACAGGATCGAACCGCTGACGGTGAAGCTCTCCGGGCTGACCACGCTCTGCACATAGGCGAACAGGCCGCCCGCGGCGCCGGCCAGCGCGCCCGACAGCGCGAAACCCAGCAGGATGTAGCGCCGCACCGGCAGGCCGGCGGCGTGCGCGGCCAGGCGGTCTTCGCGGATACCCCGCCAGACCCGCCCGATGTCGGCGTTCAGCAGCCGCTGCGTCAGCGCCAGCGCCACCGCGCTGACCGCCGCGATCGGCCAATACTTCTGCGACAGGCTGGACAGCACCGCATCGCCCCAGGCCGCCAGGCGCGGCGCGGGAATGCCGATGAAGCCCATCGGCCCGCGCGTGACGTCCAGCCAGGTCATGAAGACCAGATAGCCGATCTGGCCCACGGCCAGCGTGCCCAGCGCGGCGGTGTGCCCGCCCAGCTTGAGCAACGGCAAGGCCGCGACCACGGCGACCAGCGCCGTGAGCGCGGCGGCGCCCAGCAGCGCGGCCTCGGCCGGCCAGCCATGATTGCGCGCCAGGATGCCCACCGCATAGGCGCCCACGCCGTAGAACGCCAGGTGGCCGATCGACAGGATGCCCAGCGCGCCCGAGACCAGGGTGACGCTGGCCACCAGCAAGGCGAAGATCATGGCGTAGGCGAAGGCCTGCAGCACGTAGCCGCTTTGGGTGGCCAGCGGCAGCAGGGCCAGGATCGCGCCCGCCGCCAGAAAGCCCCACGGCGGCATTTCGATTGCCTTGACCGCCTTGCGCTGGCTCGACGACGAGGCCAGCACGCTGGTACTGGGCATCGCGCCGCCCGCGCCGCCGGCGCCGCCCAGGGCATCCAGGCGCCGGTCGCCCAGCAGACCCTGCGGCCGGAACACCAGGAACACCAGCACCAGCGTGTAGGCCACCAGGTCGCGATAGCCTTCGCCGACATAAGCGCTGGCCAGCGTCTCCACCACGCCCAGCAGCAGGCCGCCCAGCACCGCGCCCGGCGTGCTGCTCAGGCCGCCCAGCAGCGCGGCGGCGAAGCCCTTCAGGCCGTACGGCAGGCCCATCTGCGGAAACACGCTCTTGAAATACAGCGCCACCAGGATGCCGGACAACGCGCCCAGCGCGCCGGCCAGGCCGAAGGCCATCTGCTTGACCTGGGTGGTGCGTATGCCCAGTTGCGCCGCCGCGTCGCGGTCCTGCGCGGTGGCGCGCAGGGTGCGGCCCAGCCAGGAGTGCGACAGGAAGCGTGACAGCCCCAGCACGGCCAACGCGCCGAAGCCGAAGATCAGCAGATCCGTGCTGGTGATGTAGGCCGAGCCGAAAAAGAAGGTCGCCTCTTCAAACGGCAGCGGAAACGCCTGGCCTTCGGGCGGCCAGAGGATCTCGGCCAGCTGTTCGATGATGAGGCTGATCGCCAGGGTCGACAGCACCGGCGCGATATAGGGCGCGTTCTCCAGCGGGCGCAGCGCCAGCCGTTCCAGCAGCATGCCCAGCACCGTGACCGCGCAGAGCGAGAGCAGGGCGGCCGGCACCAGCGGCAGGCGCAGCAGCGTCATCGCGCTGAACGCGATGAAGGCGCCCAGCATGAACAGGGCGCCCTGCGCGAAATTGA
>NZ_CYTY01000003.1:128508-130548 GCF_001298995.1 Achromobacter sp. 2789STDY5608615 | reverse complement strand
CACGCCTTCATAGGCCGGGCCATTGGCCAGCGCGTCGCGCACGGCCTGGCCGGTCAGCGGCTGGCCCGACTCGACCACCCGGCGGATCGCGGCCACGCCCACGCCGGCGGCGTCATAGGCCAGCGCCGCGAACTGGTCGGGCAGCTTGTTGTACCTGGCCTGGTAAGCGTCCACGAAAGCCTTCCTGGACGGATCGCCGGCAAAGAAAATGCTGTGCACCACCACGCCCTCGGCCGCCTTGCCGGCCAGCTCGATGAACTTGGGCGACGTCAGCGGAATACCGCCGCCGGCCGGGATGTCCACGCCCGCCTGGCGCAACTGCTGCAGGAAGATCGAGGCTTCCTGATACGGCAGCGCCACGAACACGCCGTCGGGCTTGGCGGCCTTGATCTTGCTGATCAACGGACGGAAATCCTTGGAGCCGGGCAACACCGCCTCGGTCAGCAGCACCTGGCCGCCGTCCTTTTCGATGGCCGCCTTGGTGGCCTTGACCGTGAACACGCCCCAATCGTCCTGCGAGTACGGGATGACGATGCGGTTGGCCTTGAGCTGCTTGTGGATCGTATCGGCGTTGTACTGTGCCAGCACGTCGTCGGTATTGTTCTGGCGGAACTGGAAGGGACTCTGGCGGCTGTAATCCGGATGCGACGACGTCGGGCTGATCTGGGGGATCCGGGCTTCGGCGAAGATCGGCGCGGCGGCCAGCGAGGCCGTGGTCGACCAGGAGCCGATGGCCAGCACCACGCCCGGCATGGCCACGATCTTGCGCGCCACGGTGGCGGCTTCCTGCGGTGAATTGCGGTCGTCTTCGACGATCAGCTTGAGCGGGCGGCCACCAATGCCGCCATCGGCGTTGACGCGGTCCAGGTAGAGTTCGACGGCGTTCTTGAAGCTGGCGCCGTATTCGGCGAAATTGCCCGACAGGTGCGAGAAGAAGCCGACGTTGATGGGGTCGGCGGCCAGCGCGGGCGCGGTCAGCGCGGCGCTGGCGGCAAGGGCGGCGACAAGCCGTTTGGCGGAGAGGAGCATGGTGATGCCTTGAATGGGGTAACGAACCGGCATCCTAAGAAATCGTCAGCGTTTTCTCCACGATTTATTGTTAATAAGCAAAGGTGTTTGGCGCATGACGCCGGATAGCACTTGACATCGCATCTTTCAATGTTGTGATGTCGAGCGGCTTGTGCAGCACTGTGAAGCCGCTGGCGTTGGCTTCGCTAATGCCTTGCGGCGAAGTGTCGCCGGTAATGATGATGGCTGGAACGTCGAATCCGATGGCCTTGTGCACGGCATGCACGACGTCAATGCCGGTGGTTTCCGTGGCCAGCCGGAAGTCCGTCACGATTAGCTGCGGGATGGCTTTGTCCAATTCCCTTGATGCCTGTTCCAATGAACGCGCTGCGATGACCGCATATCCCCAACTGGTCAGCAGTACCGCCATGCCATCGAGCACTTGTTTATCGTCATCGACCACCAGAACCGTGTGTTTTCCATCGGCTTTACGTAGCGAATTCATCTGAACCGATGGGCCCTCTGCAATGGCGGGTTCGTCTCGATGCGGAACGCTCACTGTGAAGCAGGATCCTTTGCCATAGACCGAACGCAAGCGCAGCTCGGCGCCGATCAGATCGGCGGTTCTCTTGACGATAGCGAGTCCTAGTCCCAGGCCGTGTTCGCGATCGCGGACTATGTTTTCGACCTGGTAGAACTCCTGGAAGATACTGTCGAAATGATCCTCGGCGATGCCGATGCCGGTGTCCAGTACGCAGATATCCAGTGCGTCCCGTCGACGGCGGCATGCCAGCAGGATCTTGCCGTGCGCCGTGTAGCGCACCGCATTGGAAAGGAGATTCGAGAGAATATTCTGCAGCAGAATCGGATCCGTATCGGGTCGGACGCTGGTACGTCGTATCTTCAGCTCGAGGCCCTTGGAAGCGGCGGACTGGGTGTACTGGTTGGCCAATGAATCGAAGGTTTCCTGCAAACGGAAACGGCGCCTTTCCACCTGGATCACGCCGGCGTCCAGGCGAGAGACATCTAGCA
>NZ_CYTY01000003.1:100035-128220 GCF_001298995.1 Achromobacter sp. 2789STDY5608615 | reverse complement strand
TGATGGCATCGGACAGCGTGCGCTGCATCACCTTGCAGTAGGCCAGGTTCACGCCCAGCAAGAACAGCGACAGCACGCCCAACACGGTGAACAACGGCGTGCCGTGCGCAAACGAGCGTAGCGCGAAGGGCAGCACGGTGAGCAGGGCAAAGAGGTAGTACGCCGGCCAGAACGCTGACAGCGAGGCCACCGAGCCGCCTGTCATCCCGGCCAGCACAATGCAGATATACACCGTGACGATGGTGTTTTCGGGTTCGAAAAACAACGGCCCCATTGCACCCCATAGACAACCCGATACCGTCACCCAGAATACGTACTGCCGGCAGCGCCGGGAGGTGGCTTCGGGGCGATGCGGGCCGGAGCGTCTGTCCTTCCAGACAACAACAACGCGTAGTGCGGTGAGCAGGTAGACTGCCGCCGCCCATCCCAGCAACAGCTCGCGCCCGACCTCGTGCCACAGCAAGAACACCGTCAGGCCGGCAACGGCGATGTTGCCCAGGAAGATCGGAGGCGATTGCCGGTACAAGGTATTGACCAGTTCTTGGTAAACCGCCCGATTCTCGATCGGAAGCAAGTTTGTCATGGCTACTTTTCGCTAGGGGATCAATGCGGAGGCAGACGATATTCGACGCGCGAGCCAGGGCGTGATGCAATCAGGCCTCGGCGTCATTCCGGTTGAGCTTGCAGATGTCGACCGGGGTCTAGATCGTAGTGGCGCGCGCGCCGACGCCAGCAACAACGCCCACAGCACGCCATGGGCGTGCCAGGACTTGAGCGCGAGGGTCGGGCCCGGGCGGGGGGGAAATCACCATGGCCGGATTCTAAGGAATCGCGGCCGCCGCTGCGGAACCTATTTGATCTTGCTGCAGCGGAAGGCTTCGATGCCTTTTTCCACGTAATGCGGTTCGCGCGCGCAGGCCGCGCGCATGGCCTGGTTGGCAAGGCTCATGAGATTGGCGGCGTTGGTCATGGCTTCCAGGCCGTCCGGACCGGGACCGATCTTGTCATAGCGTTCCTTGTACTCGTTGGCCTGCTTGCTGTACGCATAGGCGCGCATCACGTCGGTATAGGCGATGGCGCGCGAGATGTCGCCGGCGCTGGGCTTTTTTTCCGCGGCGAGGGCCGGGCCGGCCAGCAAGCACAGGGCGAGCAGGGGAGTGAGGGTGGCTTTTTTCATGGTAGTCATCAGGATTTCTAGAGCGGGTTATCCGAGAGGCCGCGGGCCGGCGGGACGCGTGCCCGATCCGCGGCGCTTTGCCATCACCACATCTTGCATGTCGTACCGTTGTTGACCAGCTCGCCGCCGACCACGATGCCCTTTTCGTCGACATGGAGCATGGTGTAGCAGCTCGCGATGCCCGAGCGGCGCTCGTAGATGGTGCCGCCGTTCATACCGTAGCTAAAGCTGCCGACGGGTTGGTCCCATGAGACTTCACCGGAGGTCTGCCATTGGTAGACCAATTGTCCGATCGGCAAGTCTTCGCTGGCGTAGACGCGGTCGGGAATGCCCCATTCGGTCACGATGTCGTTCACGGGCTTGCCCTTGTGGCGCATCATGGCCACGTCCCAAGTCGTGCAGGCGCTCAACATGGCGCCACACAGGCAGGCCAGCAGGGCCTTGAAAAAACTGAATCGCACGTTTGTTTTCCTTATTCAGATGCTTGACAGGTTCCCTACGCGCCGCATCATGCCAGCGGCTCGAGGAGATGGCGAGAGGGGGTGTGGCGCGTATTCCACACCCCGCGCGCAACGGCGCCGGTGCGATAAAACAGCTTTGCCGGGGTTCCCACGGGGCAAGGTTCGGAAAAAGCGCGGCTTCGTCATAGGGCGATGTCGGGACGAGATGCGAACGATCGATTCAACGGCCACGGCAACGCCTTTGCGGGGCTGAATTGAATTATTTGATTTTGTTACACGCATCAAGCCGGGGAACGAAGCCGATGGGGACTTCAGCATTCTTCAGGCGCGCAACGAAAGCAGGGAGTGCGCGGCGACCTGGCGCATCGCGGTGCTGACATGCGATGATGCCTTCCGCCCATTCCCAAGGGCGGCCAGGCTGCCAACCACTCGGAGAAAATGTGAAGCTCATCGGCATGCTGGATTCCCCCTACGTACGGCGCAGCGCCATATCGCTGCACCTGCTCGGCGTCGATTTCGATCACATGCCGCTATCCGTATTCAGCACCTTTGACGAATTCAAGGCCATCAATCCGGTCGTCAAGGCGCCCACGCTGGTGCTGGACGATGGCACGGTACTGATGGATTCCACGCTCATCATCGACTACGCCGAACATGCCAGCGGACGCACGCTCATGCCGGATTCCCTCGAGCAGCGGCGCCAGGCCACGGCCGTCATCGGACTGGCATTGGCGGCGTGCGAGAAGACGGTGCAGATCGTCTATGAACGCAATCTGCGTCCGGCCGAGAAGCAGCACGAGCCCTGGGTGACACGCGTGCAGGGGCAGCTGGACGCGGCCTACGCGGCGCTTGAGGCCGCCTTGCAGCAGACATGGACGCCGGCGCAGCCCTTGAAGAAAGTCGGCCAGTTCGCCGTGACGGCGGCGGTCGCGTGGCGTTTCACGCAGGCCTTGCTGCCAGGAACCATCCAGCCCCAGCTGCATCCCGGACTGGCGCAACTGTCGGCACAGGCGGAAGCCTTGCCCGCATTCCAGGCATTTCCGCACGCGTAGATTGCTTGGGAGACGGCCAGGCGAGGCAGGCCGGCCATCTCCCTGTTTGAATTACGCATAATGTATATTATGTAAAGTAAAGAATTGACTCGCCAGGGGCCGACCGCCCCTGACAATCCCGGATCCAGGCCATCCCGATCCAGAACATTCCTGCTTCAGGCTCCGCAACCCGCCCCGTCGTTCGCACGCGGCAATCGCGCCCCGCACACACCGGTCTCTGGAAGCGCCAGCGCCACGCGTTCCGCGGCGTCCCGATCACCGGCCAGCGCGGCAACGACGGACCGGACCTGTTCATAGCCGGTCCGCAGCAGGAATGTGGGCGCTCTGCCGTAGCTCTTCATCCCGACCACGAACACGCCTTCCTCCGGATGCGCGAGTTCGGCGGCGCCGTGCGGCCTCACCGTGCCGCAGCTGTGCACGTTGGGATCGATCAGCGGCGCCAGACGCACCGGGCTTTCCGTGGCCGGGTCCAGTTCCAGCCGAAGCTCCGCCAGCAATCGGAGGTCCGGACGGAATCCCGTCGCCACGATGACTTCGTCGACGGCCGGCAGCGTCGTTGCGCCGCTGTGCACCAGCAGCCCGTCGGATGAGCGGCTCACCCGGTCGACATTGACGGCCGTCAGAAGTGTGATCCGACCTTCGGCCAGCCGTTGCTGGATTGCCCTGCCCAGCTTGCCGCGTTCCGCCAGCTGGTCGTTCTCCCCTCCTCCAAAAACGCGATCGAGAGAAACGCCGCGGATGGCCCACCAGATCCGCGTGCCTGGCGCCTGGCCGGCCAGTTCCACCAGATCCTGAAGGGCATTGAACGCGGAATGTCCGCCGCCCAGCACCAGCACGCGGCGCTCGGCGTAGCGCTGGCGGGCCGTTCCCAGGATCTCGGGAACGCCATAGGCGATCTGTGCGGCCGCCGCCTCTTCGCCGAGGGCCGGGATACCGTGGGCGCCCATCCAGTTCGGCGTGGCGTAAGTGCCGGATGCATCGATGACCGCCCGCGCCAGGAAATCCCGTTCGCCCTCGGGCCCCTGGACCCGCAGCAGAAACGGCGCGGCCGCGCGGTCCGAACTTCTCATGACATCATGACCGGTCCGCGAGACAGCCATCACGCGGTGACGGGTCTTCAGGCAACGCTTGATCTGCGCGACCTCGGACAGCGGCAGCAGGTAGCGCGCCAGCAAGTCCCGCCCGGTGGGATACGCGTCGCCGGGCGGAGCGACCCAGCCGGTCCGCGCCAACAGCGCGGCGGCCGCCTTGTCGATGTTGAAGCTCCACGGTGAGAACATCCGGACATGGCCCCAATGGCGCAAGCTCGTTCCGACCTGGTCTCCCGCTTCGAAGACGATAGGCGTCATCCCCCTGGCCAGCGCCTGCGCGGCGGCGCTCAGCCCGACAGGGCCCGCTCCGATGATTGCAATGGGAAGGTCGTTTTGGCGCATTTCAGGTACCTCTTTTCACGTGGTGGGAGCACGGTTGATCCCGTATTAATTGGTACTAACAACTATCTGTCCAAAAAAAAGCCGGATACGCCCTGCGGCTCCGACTCGATGGCATGGCCGCCGGCTACACCGCAGCGGGCCTGCGCGGCGCGCGTCAGTTGCCGCAGCAAGTCGAGCGATGCGTCCAGGACCGCCGGATCCATGTCTTTGATCATGGCCAGTTCCTCAGTCACCAGATCCGCACGGATCGTCTGATACAACGTGCGCCCCGCCGGGGTGGGTTGCAGCTGCACCGCACGGCGATCAGAGGCATCTTCGACTCTCGTGACGTAGCCCTTGCGCTCCAGCGAATCAACCACCCGGCTGGCCGTGCTCTTGTCCAGGAACATTTCCTGCGCGAGCGTCTGCAGCCGCAATGGCCCCTGCTTGACCAGCGTTTCCAAGGCGTAGCACTGCGCGACGGACACGTCATGGCAGCAGATGCGATCGCGATCACGGAACTGATGCACCCTGATGAGCTGGTTCACGGCCTCGTAGAGTGTTTCAGCATCCTGGCGTTGCAGTCGCTTTTTCGGCAGGCCCATGGCCACGGATCCAATTAGTTGTTAGCAGCAACTTTAAGGCTTTCCCTGGCCGTCGTCAAGCGCTCGCTCCTGAGACGTCGGGTTGCGCGCCGATGGCCGCAGGTTTTCGAACGCCACACCGTCCCGCAACCACTGGCGCAACGCGCCATGCAAGGCCCGTGGCGCCTCCAGCGGCACGAAATGCCCCACCTCCGGCAGGTTGACCCAGCGGCCCTGCAGCAACCGGCCATGCATCTCGCGCTGGCGGTCCGCGGGGTTCAGCGCATCCCGCGCGCCGCTGATCACCAGCGCCGGGCCGTGCCACGCCGACAGGCGCGCCAGCCCGTCGGCGCGCGTGGCCGCGATCGCGGCGTGGCGCCGCAGCGCGGCGATGCCGAGGCGGTCGGCCATTGCGACGATGGCGTCTTGCAACGCGCTGTCCGACAGCCTGCCCGGCGCCACATACGCCGGCCAGAGGTGCTGCCGGACGACGGCCCCCGGGCCAAGCGCATCGGCCAGATCGACGATGCGCTGGCGCGCCTGGGCGCCGGCGGCCGTATCGGCCCGGGCGTTGGTGGCGACCAACACGATGCCGGCCAGGCGTTCGGGCGCCTGCGCGGCCATTTCCTGGGCGACGAAGCCGCCGAGCGAAAAGCCCACCGGCACCAGTCTGCCTCGATGCCGCGCCAGCAGGTCGGTCGCCGCCGCGCGGGCCGATTCGTGCGCGCCGTAATCCGCCACCCGGACGCACTGCGCCAAGGGCGGCGCCAGCTTGCGCAGCGGCGCCCACAAGGCCTCGTCGCACGCCGTGCCGCCGATCAACAGCAAGGTGGGCGCCACGTCAGAAGCGCGCTTCGCCGACCCCGAGGGCGGTCTCGGGCAGCAAGCCTCGGCGCGCAAGGTAGCCGTCGGGGTCCAACGCCAGGTCGTGCCCCGCGGCCTCGGCCAACGTGGCGGCCGGCCATTCGATGCGCTTGCGCTGGTCGCCCGCGCAGACCGAGATCACCGCCGCGGGCTGTTCGCCAGCCTGGCGCAGTTCACGCCAGACGCCGGACGGCACCGAATAGATGGCCTGTTCGCGCAGCGGCACCACCACTTCGCGGCCCGGGCCGTTGAGCACCAGTTCGGCTTCGCCCCGCATCACGATGAACACCTGCTTTTCGCGCAGCCGCAGGCGCCCGGTGGTGCCGCCGGGCGCCAACCGCAGCCAGTCGACCGAGAAGCCATGGGGGTTGGCGATGGGCGCGGCCTGCGCCCGGTCTTCGCTCATGCCGTGGCCGATCACCGGCGCCAGTTCGCAGCCGCGAGCGCCGAGCAACGCCCGGGCCGACCAGTCGCGGTCTTGCGCGGCCAGCGCGCGCCGGCGCATCTGCGCAGGGGTGTAGCGCGGCAGCGCGGCCATGTCGGCCGGGCTCAGGGGCTCGATCAGCCCGGCCTCGGGAGGCTGGCCCGCCGCGCCATGCAGCAAGGTGTTGTCGCGACCCAGGAACAATCCGTGCGTGGCCGCCGCGGCCAGCACGTCCGGGTGCCAGATGATGCCGCCGGTGTCGTCGCCGCCCAGGGCGGTGAAGATCCAGCCATGCCCGTCGCCATCGTTGGAGAACCCCCGGAAGATCCAGGTCGGAATACTGAGCACGTCGCCCGGCCCGCCACGCAGTTCGCCGGCGCCCTCGCCCGAGCCCCAGCGGAACGTCCACTGGCCCGAATGGATGAAGAAGACCTCGGCGCTGAAATGCAGGTGCAGGTTATTGGTCACCCCTGCCGGCATGGCGGCGGCGCCGATATTGAAACCGTGCGGTTCGCGCAGGTTCACCACCTGCTCCTCCGATTGCGTCACGCCCGGACCGATCATGGAGTAGTTCTCCTTCAGGTCGGATCCAGGCAGCTTGCAGTCGATAAAGGCCAACCGGCAAGCCACCATGTCCTCACGGGCGATGGCGCGGGCCTGGGCGGCGGCGCGGTCCAGAACGACTTCATTCATTGCTTGACTCCTGTGGCGGCGCGCGGCGGCGCCGGAAACGGAAAAGAGGCATAGGCGCCCCACATTTGGAACGGAAAGCATTCGAATGCATAATCAGGCGAAAAAAACCGCCACCCAAGCCCATGCCGACAGCTTCCCGCCCGCGCGCCGCCCGCGCCACCTCCTACGACGTGGCCCAGGCGGCCGGCGTTGCACAATCGACGGTCTCGCGCTGCTTCCAGCCGGGCAGCCACATTTCGGACGACACGCGCGAACACGTGCCGGCCGTCGCGGCTCGCCTGGGTTACGCGCCCAACGCCCTGGCGCGCTCGCTGATCACGCGCCGTTCGCATGCGGTCGGCGTGCTGATCACCCGCTACACCCTGCGCAGCGCGCCCGCCCTGCTCTACTCGCTGGGCGATGCGCTGGCGCGCGCCGGGCAGCACATGATCCTGCTGGCGGTCGACGACGACGCCTCGGTCAAGCCGGTGCTGCTGGGCCTGCGCGGGTATCCGCTGGATGGCCTGATCGCCTGCGCCACGCTGGATCCGGCCGCTGTGCAGGGGTTCACGGCCCACGGCGTGCCGGTGCTGTTCTTCAACCGCAGCCCCGGCGAGACGGACGCGGACGCGGTGTCGACCGATCACGAGGCCGGCGCGCGGGCGCTGGCCGAGGGCATGCTGGGCGCGGGCCGCCGCCGCTTTCTTTGCCTGGGCGGCCCGGCGGCGGCGCCGGTGGGCCGCCTGCGGATCGACGGCTTCCAGGCTGGCCTGCGCGCGGCCGGCCTGCCCGAGGCCGCGGTGCTCGACGGCGGCTTTTCCTACGACCAGGCGCACGCCGTCTTCGTGGATGCGGTTGCCCGGGGCGCCCGACCTGACGCGATATTCTGCGCCAACGACCAGATGGCCATGGGCGTCATCGATGCCTGCCGCCATGAGCTGGGCTGGAAGATTCCGGACGAGGTCATGGTGGCCGGCTTCGACGATGTCCCGGAAGGCGCGCGGGCGCCCTACAGACTGACCACGGTGCGCCAGCCCATCGACGCCATGGCGCGCCAGGCCGTGGAACTGCTGCGCCAGCGCCGCGCCACGCCCGAGCGGCGCCCGCGCCGCCAGCGCCTGCCGGGCGAAGTCATCATCCGCGCGTCGGCGGCCTGGCCGGGGTGAACGGACTGTCATGGCTCAGGCGGACAGGCGCGCTTCAGTGGCGGCGTCGAACAGGTGGCAATGCTCGCGCGGCAGGCACAGCCCGACACGCTCGCCGATGGCATAGCGCAGGTGGCGGTCGCCGCGCACGCAAAGCCGCGAGCCGCCCACATCCAGCGTGACCAGCACCGCATCGCCCGTCAATTCGAACATGTAGACCACGCCGTCCAGGTCTCCCCCGCCCGCGGGCGCCAGCGCCACGTCTTCGGGGCGCACGCCCAGCACCAGGGCCGTGTCCGGCGGCGCGTCGAAGCCGGCCAGGCGGAAGCCTTCGACCTCCAGCCCGCCCGCCGTCGCCCGCGCCGGCAGCAGGTTCATCGACGGCGAACCCACGAACCCGGCGACGAACAGATTGGCGGGCCGGTTGTAGACATCCGCGGGCGTGCCGACCTGCTGGATGAGGCCGCCGCGCATGACCACCACGCGATCGGCCAGTGTCATGGCCTCGATCTGGTCGTGGGTGACGTAGATCGTGGTCACCCGCAGTTCGCACTGCAGCCGGCGGATTTCCGCGCGCATGCTGACGCGCAGCTTGGCGTCCAGGTTGGACAGCGGTTCGTCCATCAAGAAGACCTGCGGGCGACGCACGATGGCGCGGGCCAGGGCCACGCGCTGGCGCTGTCCGCCGGACAGGTCGCGCGGACGGCGGTCCAGCAAGTGGGCCAGCTCGACTTTCTCGGCCACCGCGCGGGCCCGCTCGCGCCGCTCCGAGGGCGCGACGCCGCGCACCTTGAGCGGATAGGCGATGTTTTCGCCCACCGTCATGTGCGGATAGAGGCCATAGTTCTGGAACACCATCGCCACGTCGCGGTCCTTGGGCAAGGCGTCGGTGACGTCCTGCCCGCCGATCCAGATCTCGCCCGCGCTGGGCGCCTCCAGCCCCGCCACCATGCGCATGGTGGTGGTCTTGCCGCATCCGGACGGTCCCAGGAAGACGACGAATTCGCCGTCGGCGATCTCCAGCGACTGGCGGGCCACCCCGACCACGCCGCCCCAGCGTTTCTCGATATCGATCAGTTTTACGGAAGCCATTTTTTCCCTCAGCGAATCGCGCCTGTGACCAGGCCCTTGACGAAATAGCGCTGCACGAAGCGCGAGATCAGCAGCATGGGCGCAATGATGAAAAGCCCCATGCTGGCCATGATTTCCCAGGCGTCGCCCTGCTCCGTGCGGGCGCTCATCAGCGCCACCGGCAGCGTCACGGCCTGGTCGCGCGTCAGCACCAGCGCATAGAAGAATTCGTTCCACGACACCACGAACGAAAAGATCGCGGCGCTGGCGATGCCGGGCAGCGCCACCGGCACCACCACTTCCCAGAGCGCCCGCAACCGCGAGGCGCCATCGATCTGAGCCGCCTCTTCCATGTCCGGCGGCAAGGCGTCGAAGAAGGCCTTGATCATCCAGGTGGCGTACGGCACCACGAATGACAGATTGGCCACCATCAGCGCCCAGGGCGTATCCAGCAGGCCCAGATTGCGGAACACCACGAACAACGGAATCACGATGATGACGGGCGGCAGGAATTGCGTGGCCAGGAGCAGCGGCGGCCCCAACTGTCCCCCCGGGAAGCGAAAACGCGAAAATGCATAGGCAGCCAGCGTGGCCACCGGAATCGCCATCAGCAAGGTGCCCGCGGTGACGAACACGCTGTTGAACAGGCGCTCTCCCAGCAGGTAGGGAGAGCCGAAGGCCGCGACGATGCTGTCGAGCGTGGGACGGAACCACAGCGCCAGGCTGTAGACGTCGAGCCGCGGCTTGAAGGCGGTGGCGACGATCCAGGCCACGGGCGCGAACCAGGCCAGCGTGACCAGGCAGATCGCCAGTCGGCGCGCCAGGCCCCGGCGGCGGCGGCGGCGCGTGGCGGCGGCGGGATTGAGAATGGCAGTCTGGGTCATGATGGGCGTCCCATGGCAAAGCGGGAATAGACCAGCGCCAGGCCCATCATCACGATGGCCAGCAGCCAGGCCATGGCCGCGGCATAGCCGATGTCGTAGAAGCGGAAGGCGGTGCTGTAGATGGCGTGGGGCAACGTGTCGGTGGCCGCCCCGGGGCCGCCCGCCGTCATCGTCACGACCTGGTCCAGCGCCTTGAGCGAAAAGATGGTCTTGAGCAGGATGGCGATGGTCAGCACCGGCCGCAGTTGCGGCAGCACGATTTCGAAGAAGATGCGGCCGCGTCCGGCGCCGTCGACCTGGGCGGCGTCCAGCGTGTCCTGCGGCAACGCGGCCAGCGCGCCGATGAAGGTCAACATGAAATAAGGCGCCCAATGCCACACATCGACCAGGATCAGGGCCGCCATGGCCAGCACCGGATCCGCCAGCACGGGCGCTCCGCTCCATCCCGGCATCACCGCCTTGAGCAGCGCGTCGACCGCGCCGAATTCCGGATTCAGCATGAAACGCCAGGAGATGCCGATCAGCGCGGGCGACATCGCGAACGGAATCACCAGCAGCGTGCGGGCATTGACCTGCAACCGGCCGTCGCCGGCCAGCAACACGGCCAGGCCCAGCGCCACCGCCATGGTCAGGACCACCGACGGCACGGTGAACACCAGTGTGACCCAGGCGCTGTCCAGGAAGACCGGATCATGCCAGAGCAAGTCGGCATAGTTCAGCCAGCCCACATAGCCCTCGGGCGTAGCCGAACGGCCCAGGTTCCAGTCGTGCAGCGAGTACCAGAGCGACTGGCAAAGCGGATACAACAGGGTCGCCGCGCAGATGGCCAGGGCAGGCGCCAGCAAGGCGTATTTCAAGGTACGGTCTTTCATGGCCCTACCCTCGCCCGCGTGCGCCGGCGCGGCGATTCATGCGGGCCACCTGGGCGGCCGCGTCGTCCAGCGCCGCCTGCACCGGCTTGCCGCTGGAGACGATTTCGGACACGGCGGCCTCCAGCGCAGTGGCGATCTGCGGCCAGTTGGCCAGCTGCGGCACGGTGCGGGCGCCCTGCAGGCTGGCCAGCGCGGCGCGATGCAGGCCGTGGTTGACCTGGTTGACCTCGTCGTCCAGATAGGTCGCCGTGTGCGTGGCGACGATATCCGCGCTCTGCGGGTCGCGCTTGTCGCAGACGATGGCCTTTTCCAGCGCCGGGTTGGACACCCACTTCAGGAATTCCCAGGCCGCGTCCTGCTGGCGCGACTGCCTGGCAATGCCGAAAGGCATGACGATCGCCACGGTCGGCGACTGCGGCGAGCCCACGCGCAGCATGGGCGCGAAGCCGACCTGGCCGGGCTTCAACCGCGAACGCTCCCCTGTCAGCACGGAATAGGTCCACCACCACACCATCATGGTCGCGCCGTTGCCCTGCGCCATGGCGTTGACCATGTCGTACTCATTGAACTGGCTGGAACCGGGATTGGCGATCCGGTGCTTGAGCAGCACGTCGACATAGGCCTGGGTGGCCTGCACGCCGGCCGGCAGCTGAAAGGACGGCCTGCCGTCGGCATCCAGCACCTCGGCGCCGTGGCCCCACAGGCAATTCAGCCAGATCCACAGATTCTGGAAGCCGCTGCCCTTGACGTAGTCCATCACCACGCCCGGCACGCCGCTGGCGGCCTGCACCGCGGTCGCCGCGGTCAGCATCTGGTCCCAGGTGCGCGGCGGCTCGACGCCGGCCTGCTCGTACAGGTCACGCCGGTAGAACAGCAATTGGGGATGGGCCCGCACCGGCAAGCCATAGGTGGCGCCGCCATACTGGCAGGCCTTGCGATAGACCTCGGGATAACGCCCCAGATCCACCACGCCATCGGCCAGCCGCGCGTCCAGCGGGCTGAGGTACCCCGACAGCGACGCCAGCCAGCTGTCCTGGTAGGCCATCAGGTCATAAGCGCTGCCGCCGCCGACCGCTTCCGTCGTCAGCTTCTCCAGCAACTGGCCATAAGGCACGTACTGGTAGGCCACCTTGATGCCCGTGGCCGCCTCGAACTCGTCCAGGCGCTTCTCCTGTGCCCGGAACTGCGACGACGGCGGCAGCATGATCGCCAGTCGCGTGCCGGCATAGGGCCTGCCCGGCTTCAGGTCCGGGCCGGCCTGCGACCAGGCCGGTATGGCGCTCCACCCGGAGCAGGCAGCCGCGGCCGCCAGGAACTGTCTTCTTTTCATGCTTGTCTCCTCTCGCGGCGTACCGGATCGTGGTCGCCGTTATTTTGTGCATTCGAATGCATGAGCAGGCGATGATAACCGGGCCACCCTCGCGGTCGGCCCGGTCTGGAGGCTGCTCAGTAACGCAGGCGCGCGTCCCTCCCCGCCGCGGCGGCCTGGGCCAGCGCGCGGGTGATGATGCTGGTGGACACGTTGGCGAAGTAGCGCGCGCCCCAGGCGCCGTACTTCTCTTCGTCGGCCGGCGTCAGCGCCACGATGCCGGCGCACTTGCCCGCCGCCACGATGGCCCCGAGGCCCTGCTCGATGGCCTGCTGCACCGGCGCGGCATTCCAGTCGCTGCCGTAGCCCATCGCGTGCGCCAGGTCATTGGGGCCGATGAACACCGCGTCCACGCCGTCGACGGCGGCGATCTCGCCGGCCGCGGCAATGGCTTGCGGCGTCTCGACCATCGCGATCAGCGCCACGCCGTCATTGCTGCGTTGCGTATGCCCTGCCCCGCCGAATGCGCCATAGCCAGCCGCGCGGGTGCTGAAGGCGCTGCCGCGCCGGCCCAGCGGCGGATAACGCATCTGGTCGGCCAGGCGTCGCGCCTGGGCGGCGCTTTCCACCATCGGCACCTGCACGGCGCTGGCGCCCATGTCCAGGATGCGCGGCAGATCGTGCTCGAAGCAGCGCACCACGGGGGCGATGCCGGCGGCGCGGGCGGCGCGCAACATGTGTTCGGTGGTGTCGAGGTCGGCGCTGCCGTGCTCGTTGTCCAGGATGATGAAGTCGAAACCGGCGTAGGCGCACATTTCGACCACGGCCGGGCTCGGCAGGCCGTTGAACAGGCCGCGCACCGGACCGCCGCCGCGCAGCATCGCGGGCAGGTCGCCATTGAGGGGATAGCAGGGTTCATTCATGGGTTGTCTTCTCTGTGGGTGTCGAGGAATGCGTGTCAGTCGGCCTGGATGCCGGCGTCTTTGATGACCTTGCCCCATTTGTCGATTTCGCTGCGCTGGAACTGCGCGAATGGCGCCGGGCCGCGGCCGTCGGGCGCCACGCCCAGCGTCAACAGTTTGGCCCGCACGTCCGGGCTCTGCAGGGCGGCGCCGATCTCGCGCGCCAGTCGTTCGACAATGGGAGCGGGCGTGCCCGCCGGCGCGAAAATGCCTTGCCACGATTGCATCTCGAAGCCCGGCAGGCCCAGCTCGGCCAGCGGCTTTGCGCCCGGCAGATCGGCCAGCGGCGCGGCAGCGGTCACGCCCAGCACCTTCACGCGCTTCGAATCGATCATGGGCCGGGCCGCCGCCACCGTTTCAAACACCATGTCGATCTGGCCGCCGATCAGGTCCACCATCGACTGCGAGCCGCCCTTGTAGATGATCTGGCGCAGCCGGGTGCCCGAGATCGACTGGAACAGCTGGCCCGACAAGTGCTGCGAGGTGCCGGCGCCGGCGGTGCCGTAGGTCAGCCCGTCCGGTTGCGCGCGGGCGGCATCGATGACCTGCTGCACGGAATTGAACGGACTGTCGGCGCGGACCACCAGCGCGTTGCTAACCATGCCCACCAACGCCACCGGCGCGAAATCCTTGACCGGGTCGTAACCCAGCGACTTGATGAAGAATGGGTTGACCGCGTGCGTGGTGATGGTGCCGCCGACCACGGTGTAACCGTCGGGCTCCGCCCGCGCGACCAGCTGCGTGCCGACCACGCCGGACACGCCCGGCTTGTTCTCGACGATGACGGGCTGGCCCAGGCGCGTGCTCAACTGTTCGGCCATCAGGCGGGCCACGCCGTCGGACACGCCGCCGGGCGAGAACGGCACAATGTAGCGAATGGGCTTGGCCGGCCAGGCCGCCCCGCCCTGGGCATGGGCCGGCAGCGCGGCGCAGGCCAGCGCCCAGGCGGTCGCCAGGGTGCGAAACAAGGTAGTACTGCGCATGGATAGTCTCCTGTTAGGGGCGGCTTGCGCCGCTCTTGAATCATCATGTTGCCGGCCGCACGGTGCCCCGTTCGACCAGTTCGACCGGCACGACGACGTCGCGCGGTCGCAGTTCGGCATGCATCTGCTCGCGTAGCAGCGTCACCGTGGCCTCGACCATGGGGTCGACGCCTTGGCGCACGGTGGTCAGGTCGTAGGCGCCCCAGGCCGCCTGCGGCACGTCGTCGAAACCCACGACGGCGATGTCGCGGGGCACGCGCAGGCCGAGTTCCTGGCGCAGCACGTCCAGGCTCGCGATCGCCATGTGGTCGTTGGCGGCGAACAAGGCGTCCGGCGGGTCCTGCGCGAACATCGCGCGCACCGCCTGCTTGGCGCGCTCGAAGTCGTAATGCCCGACGGCGCGGGCGTGCAGCACATGGCCCTCGGCCTCCAGCGCGTCGCGAAAGCCGCGCTCGCGCTCCAGGCTGGTGGAGGAATCCTCCAGCCCCGCCAGGAAGCCGAAACGCCGGTAGCCGCGTCCCGCCAGCAGCCGCGCCACCGCCTGGCCGCCGGCATAGTTGTCCGACGTGACCGAGCTGCTGGCATGGCGCGCCAGGCCGCCCAGCGCCGACACCCGGTTGAACTGCAGCACCGGCACGCCGACTTCGGCGCAACTGCGCGCCAGCGTGGGGGACAGCATGGCCGAGGCCATCACGATGCCGTCGACCTGGTATTCCAGGATCTCCGCCAACACGCCGTCGGCGGCCTCGCCCACCTCGGCGATGAACATCAGCACGTGGTACCCCTCGCGCTGCAGGCGCTGCGACAGCCGTTCCATCACCAGCGGGTAGAACTGGTTCTCGAGGTAGCTCATCACCAGCGCCACGATGCGGCTGCGGCGCGTGATCAGGCTGCGCGCCAGGGCATTGGGGCGGTAGCCCAGCCGCTGCGCGGCCGCCAGCACCTTGCGCCGCGTTTCCTCCGACCCGCTGGCGCCGGGGGTGAACGTGCGGCTGACCGCCGACTGCGACACCTCGGCCAGATCGGCCACGTCCTGGGCGCGGGGGGCGGTTCTCATGCGGCCGTCCAGCCCGCGTCCAGCATCAGCGCGCTGCCCGTGACCAGGCTGGCGGCATCGCTGGCCAGGAACACCACCGCGCCCATGACCTCGTGCAACTGGCCCACGCGGCCCAGCGCATTGCGGGCGCAGACCCAGTCGCGAAAGCCGGGTTCGGCCAGCATGCCCGCTGTCATGGGCGTCTCGATGAAGGTTGGGCACAGGGTGTTGACGCGGATGCCGTCCGGCCCGAGTTCCCACGCCAGGGCGCGGGTGAAGCCTTCCAGCGCGTGCTTGCTGGCGCAGTACAGCGTGCGTCGCGGGCTGCCCACATGCCCCATCTGCGAAGACACATTGATGAGCGAGCCCGGCCGGCCCGCGGACCGCAGGCGCCGCGCCACGGCCCGGCTGACGTAGAACGCCGCCTTGACGTTCAGGTCCAGCACGGCATCGATATCGGCGTCCGGCTGCTCCACCAGCGGCAACGGGCGGTTCATGCCGGCACTGTTGACCAGGATGTCGAACACCTCGCCCTGCCCCAGCGCCGCATCGACCGCCGGCGCATCGGTGACGTCGAGCACCAGGGCGTCGCAGCCGATGTCCTCGGCGCGCAGGGCCGCGCAGACGTTCGCCAGCTCCGCCTCGCGGCGGGCCGCCACCGTCACGTGCGCGCCGGCGCGGCCCAGCGCCGCGGCCGCGGCCAGGCCGATGCCGCCGCTGCCGCCCGTGACCAGCGCGCGCCGGCCGTGCAAGCCGAAGTCCGGTCCCTGGGGCAAGGCGATCATGCCTGGGCCTCCACGGGCTGGTACCAGGGCAGATCCGGCCGGTTGCCGTAGCGGCGCACGCGGATGTTGGCCTGCTCGCCATGACCGGCGAAGTTCTCCATGTGGCACAGGCGCGAGCAGTATTCGCCCATGGTCGCGCTGGCGGCGTCGGTCAGCACACGCTGGTAGGTGCAGGTCTTGAGGAACTTGCCGACCCACAGCCCGCCCGTATAGCGCGCCGCGCGGTTGGTGGGCAGCGTGTGATTGGTGCCAATGACCTTGTCGCCGAAGCTGACGTTGGTGCGCGGGCCCAGGAACAACGCGCCGAAATTGCTCAGGTTCTTCAGGAAGTAGTCCGGATCGCGCGTCATGACCTGCACATGCTCGAACGCCAGTTCGTCGGCCACGGCCAGCATTTCCGCCTCGCTGTCGCAGACGATGACCTCGCCGCAATCGGCCCAGGCCTGCGCCGCGATACCCGCGGTGGGCAGCAGGTTCAATTGCCGCTCGATCTCGACCAGCGTGTCGCGGGCCAACGTTTCGCTGGTGGTCAGCAGCACCGCCGGCGACGTGGGGCCATGTTCGGCCTGGCCCAGCAGGTCCACTGCGCACAATTCGCCGTCGACGCTGTCGTCGGCAATGATCAGCGTTTCGGTCGGGCCGGCAAACAGGTCGATGCCGACGCGACCGTAGAGTTGCCGTTTGGCCTCGGCCACGAACATGTTGCCCGGCCCCACCAGCATGTCGACCGGATCGACGCTGGCGGTGCCCACCGCCATCGCCACCACGGCCTGGACGCCGCCGAGCACCAGGATTTCGTCGGCGCCGGCCATGTCCATGGCGGTGACGATGGCCGGGTGCGGCTTGCCCTGGTAAGGCGGCGCGGTCGACACGATGCGCTTGACGCCGGCCACCTTGGCGGTCAGCACGCTCATGTGCGCCGAAGCCAGCAAGGGATACTTGCCGCCGGGGATATAGCAGCCGACGGCATTCATCGGCACATGGCGATGGCCCAGCACCACGCCCGGATACGTTTCCACCTCCACCTCGCGCATCGAGTCGCGCTGGATCTGGGCGAAATGGCGCACCTGCGTCTGGGCAAAGGCGATGTCTTCGATCTCGCGATCCGACAGTTGCTTGCGCGCGGCTTCGATCTCGGCGCGGGACAGGCGGAAATCGGCCGGATCCCAGTTGTCGAATTTGCGGCTGTATTCGCGCACGGCGTCGTCGCCGCGGGTTTCGATGTCGCGGATGATGTCCTCGACAGTGGCGCGCACCTTGGCGTCGGCGTCGGTCTTGACCGCGGCGCTGCGGCCGCGCTTGAGATAGCGAATCATGTATTCAGGTCCTGGAAAAAGGAGAAAAAGAAGAAAGTCGTGGCGACACTTTTTGTTCCATGCATACGTATGCAAATAAGGGTTTTCACTAGGCCTGGCCTTGAAATGCGGCGCCTGCCAGCAGGCCGGGCCCCAGATCGCCGACGGCGCGGCAGCCCAACAGCGCCAGGTCGCGGTCCAGCTCGCTGCGCAGGATCTCCAGCACATGGCGCACGCCAGCCTCCCCCGCCAGCGCCGCCCCGAACAACGTGGGACGGCCAACGAAGACGAAGCGGGCGCCCAGCGCCAGCGCCTTGATGATGTCGGTGCCCCGCCGGAAGCCGCTGTCGACCATCAGCGCCACGTCCGGCGGCAGCCCCGGCGCGATGGCGGCCAGCGCCTGCAATGACGAGGCGGCGCCATCCAGCTGGCGCCCGCCGTGGTTGGACACGATGATGCCGTCGGCCCCCAATGCGGCGGCTCGGCGCGCGTCATCCGGGTGCATCAGGCCTTTGATGACCAGGCGGCCGCGCCAGCGTTCGCGCAGCCAGGCCATGTCATCCCAGTCCAGCCGATCGCGGCCCGTGCGAAAGCCATGCGCCGGCTCGCGCGTGACCGGGGGGCCGATTTCTTCATACAAATTGGCAAACCGCGGCACGCCGCCGGCCAGCAAGGTGCGCAGCAGCACGCCGACGGTCCAGCGCGGCCGTGCCATCCCCTCCCCCACCAACCGCGGCGTCAAGCGGAACGGAATGGTGAAATCGCGCCGCGCGTTGTTCTCACGATTGGCCGCGACGCAGGTGTCGGCGGTGACCACCAGGGTGCCGACCCCGGCCGCCTCGAGCCGCGCCAGGATCCGCGCGATACGATCCCGGTCTCCCGGGAAATAGGCCTGATACCAGGTATCCGGCGCCTCGCGCAGGACCCGTTCCAACGGCACATTGGAGGAGCCGCTCAGGATGAACGGCACCTGCGCCTGGCGCGCACCGCGCGCCAGCGCCAGGTCGCACTCGTGGCGCACCATGCCCGCCAGGCCGGTCGGCGCGATGCCCACCGGCATCGCATGGGTGATGCCGAACAGGGCCGTGCGCAAGTCGCGCCCGGCCACGTCGTTGAGTCCGCGCGGCAGCAGCCGATAGTCGGCAAAGGCACGCCGGTTCTCGGCCAGCGTGGCTTCGTCCTCGGTGCCGCCACGCACGAACTCATAGACGCTGCGTGGCAAGCGCCGCCGCGCGGCGCGCTCCACGTCGGCCACCGACAGCAGCCGCTTCAATCCCGTCATCGTCGCGCTCCCCGCCTCAGTTCTCGGGCTTGAGGTCCATGCGCTGGATCAGCGCGCCCCACTTGGCTTCATCCTCGCGCATGCGCCGCACCACTGCCGCGCCGTCCGACACGTGCAGGCTGACGCCCAGTTCCTGCAGGCGCGCGGCCAACGGCGCATCGTCGCCCAGGGCGCGCATGGCCGCGCTCAGGCGCTGCGCGATGTCGGGCGGCAGGCCCTTGGGCGCCATCAGCGCCAGCCAGAAGACCGCTTCGAAATCCGTCAGCCCGGCCGCCTCGTTCATGGTCGGCACCTGCGGCAGCAATTGCAGGCGCTGCGCCGTGGTCACGGCCAGCGCCCGGGTGCGTCCGCCCTGCACCAGCGGCGCGGCCTCGTTGGCCGCCGAGAACATCATCTGGATCTGATTGCCCACCAGGTCCTGCGAGGCCGGGCCGCCGCCCTTGTAGTGCACCACCGTCATCTTCAGCCCGAAGCGGCTCATGAAATACTCGGCCGCAAGGTGGTTGATCGACCCCACGCCCGACGTACCGATGGCATAGCGGTCCGGCCGTTGCCGGATCAGGGCGATCAGCTCCTCCACGCTCTTGACCGGCAGGTCCTTGTTGACCTGCAGCACGAAGGGCGACTCGATCATCATCGAGATCGGCTCGAAGCTGTCGTAGGGCCGGTAGCCCACCTTGCCCTGGATCAGCGGGTTGAGCACCAGCGACACCGGCGCGGCATACAAGGTGTAGCCATCGGGCTTTTGCTGGGTCATCCAGTTGCTGGCCACGGTCGAGGCGGCGCCCGGCTTGTTCTCCACCACGATGTTGCCCTCGAGCTTGCGCGCCAGCTCGGCCATCACCGTCCGACCCGACACGTCGGTCATGCCCCCGGCCGGATACGGCATGACAAGCTTGATGGGTTGTTCGGGATAGGCGGCGCCGGCGGCGGGGGCCAGCGCCGCCGCCAACAACAGCGCGCCGGCCGCGCGGGCGGCCTGGATCATGATACGCATGGGTAAGTCTCCTGGATTCCGGGGGCCGCTCTTGGTCGGCCCCTCTGGTCGCGCCAGCGCCTCAGAGGGCGATGCCGGCTAGGTTGACGATGCTGTCCCGTGGGGGACGGCCTTCGAAGAAATCAATGATGTTGGTGGCGCACTCCGTGGCCATGCGCTCGATCGATGCGTCGGTCAGCGACGCGGCATGCGGCGACAGCACCACCTCCGGGCGGCGCAGCAACGCATCGGCGGCGCCGGGCGGTTCCGGATCGAACACATCCAGACCGGCGCCCGTGAGGTGGCCGCTTTCCAGCGCCGCCAACAGGCGCGCCGGATCCAGCAGGCCGCCGCGGGCGGTATTGACCACGATGGCGCCGCGCTTGAGCGCCAGCGGATCGATCAGGCCCCGGGTGGCGTCCGTCAACGGCAGGTGCAGGCTCACCACGTCGGCCTCGGCCAGGGCGGCCGCCAGGTCCGTGCGGATCTCGATCCCCTGGGGCAATGCCGCATCGGCGGGCAGAAACGGGTCATAGGCGAGCACCCGCATGTCGAAGGCCCGCAGCCGCTGCGCGGTGGCGCGGCCGATGCGGCCGGCGCCCACGATCAGCGCGGTCTTGCCCGCCAACTCGAACATCGGGCCGCGCAATGCCGCCTGCCACTGGCCGGCGCGCACGCCTGCGTCGTGCCCGATGACGCGCCGGGCGACGGCCAGCAACAGCGCCAGCGCGTGCTCGGCCACGCCGATGGCGTTGGCCCCCGGCGTGATCGCCAGCGGAATACCTCGCTCGGTCAGGGCGGCGACATCGACCGCGTCGTAGCCCACGCCATGGCGCGCCACGAAGCGCAACTTGCCGGCCGCCTCGATGTCCTGGCGCGACAAGGCCTGGAAACGCAGGATGACCGCGTCGGCGCGCGCCAGCCTGGCCCGGAACTCGGCCGGCGCCGGGCGCTCGACCAGGTCCAGTTCGTGGCCCGCGTCCTCCAGGCGCCGCAAACCGGCCGCCGCCACAGGCATGGTGATCAATACCCTGGACATGTCTCCCTCGTTATCGTTGTGTCTGCCATGAGGGAAATTCTGGAGGGCGCGGACTTAGTCGTCCAATATATTATTCAACTCAGATTGAGTCGATTTCCATATTGCAAGGCCCTCCGATGAAGATGGATCTACGCCAGTTGCGCTACTTCGTGGCGGTCGCCGAAGAGCTGCACTTTGGCCGCGCCGCCACGCGCATGCATATTTCGCAGCCCCCGCTGTCGCAACAGATCCGGCTGCTCGAGGACACCCTGGGCACGCAGCTGTTCCGCCGCAACCAGCGCAATGTGCGCCTGACGCACGAAGGCGAAGTCCTGCTGGCCCACATCAAGCCGCTGCTGGCGCGCTGGGACGAAACGCCGGGCATCGTCGCGGCCGCCAAGCGTGGCGACGCCGGTTTCCTGCGCGTCGGTTTCACCGCGGCCAGCGCCTACTATCTGATCCCGACCGCCATCGGCTCTTTCACGCAGCGGTTCCCGGCCGTGGAGCTGGCGCTGCATGAAATGATCTCGAACGACCAGGTCAGCGGCCTGCTGGAGAACCGGCTGGACGTGGGCTTGATGCGGCCGCACGCCCGCCATCCCGACCTGATGAGCCAGAAACTGCTGGACGAGCCGTTGATGGCGGTGCTGCCGGCGCAGCATCCGCTGGCCGCGCGCCCGGCCATCGACCTGCCCAGTCTGCGCGACCTGCCGTTGATCAGTTTCACGCCGGCCAACTCGCCCTACCTGCGCGACATGGTCGAAGGACTGCTCGGCCGTGACGGCCACACGCCGCTGGTGGTGCAACGCGCCACCCAGCCCCACACGCTGGTGTCGCTGGTGGCCGCCGGCCTGGGGGTCGCCCTGGTGCCCGAACTGACCTCGCGCAACCGGCTCGATGGCGTGGTCTACCGGCCCCTCGCGGTGCAGGACCCGCCGGCGGCCGAGATGTACGTGTGCTGGCGCAAGCAGGCCACCTCGACCCTGCTGGAGAACTTCCTGGCCAGCCTGGCCGAGGCGGCCCGCAGCCGCTGACCGCCGCGCCTCACTCGATACGGATGCCGGCCGTCTCGATCACGTGACGCCAGCGATCGCCGTCGGTGCGCACCAGGTCACGCATCTGCGCCGGCGTGCTGCCCACCATGTTCATTCCCATCGCCGCGTACTTCTCGCGCATCTGCGGCGATTGCACCACCTCGGCGATATCGCGTTGCAATTTGTCGACGATGGCCGCGTCGGTGCCCGCCGGCACCGCCAGGCCGAACCACAGATCGGTGGCCAGGTCCGGATAGCCCGCTTCGCCGATGGTGGGCAAGTCCGGGAATTGCGGCAGGCGCTCGCGCGTCATGGCGGCCAGCGGCCGCAGGCGACCTTCCTGGAGATTGCCGATGTTCGACGCCATGATGTCTATCATCATCTGCACCCGCCCCATGCTGAGGTCGCCCACCGCCTGCTGCGAGCCCGGATAGGGCACGTGCACCATCTGCGTGCCCGTTGTCTCCAGAAAGCGCTCGCCCTGCAGGTGCAGGATGCCGCCCACGCCCGCCGAGGCATAGGACAACTCGCCCGGCCGCGACCTGGCCAGCGCCACCAGCTCTGCCACCGACCGGGCCGGCAGGTCGCGCGACACCATCAGGATATTGGGCGCCGTGGACACCAGCGTCACCGGCGCCAGATCCTTGACCGGATCGAAGCGCAGCTTCTTGTACAGATAAGGCGCCACGGACAGCGTGCTCGACGTCGCCATCAGCAGCGTGTAGCCGTCCGCCGGCGAACGGGCCACGTACTCGGCGCCGATCATGCTGGCCGCGCCCGGCTTGTTCTCGACGACGACCGGCTGGCCCCACTTGGCCGCCAGCTGCGTCGCCAGATCGCGGGGAATCAGGTCGACCATCGCACCCGTGCCAAACGGCACGATGATCCGCACGGGCTTGGAAGGAAAGGCCGGATCGGCGGCCGATGCGGACGGACTGATGCCAAACAGGCAGGTGGCCGCGGTCGCGGCCAGGATGCTGCGCAAGGTCTTCATGGTGGTCTCCTCTATTGTTTTGGTGCGGGCCCCTGTCCTGGTCCGGCGCCCGCGCGCCGACGCGATGTCAGCGATGCGAGTACGGCGTGCGGCCCTTGACCGGCAGTCGGGCGCGCAGGATCGATCCGGTCTCGCTCTCGGTGATATAGAGCGTGTGTGGATCGTCGGGATCGAAGGCCAGATTGGTGTTGCGGATGCCGGCGCATGATTCGATGCGCCCGCGCACTTCGCCCAGCGGATCCAGCCACCACACCACGCCCAGGCCGGAATGGGCCACCACCAGGCCGCCGTCCTCGCACACGGCCAGCCCATCCGGTCCGGCCAGGCCGCCACTGAAACGGGCGTAGACGCCAAGATTGCGTACCTGGACGCCGCGGCGGGTCGCGCGCAGGACTTCCAGCGACCGCGTGCTGGCCACGCAGAGCGCGGCCTGGTCCGGCATCACCACCACGCCATTCGGAAACGGCAGCCCTTGCAATACCGGCGCCGCCGCGCCACCTTCCTGCCAGGCGAACACGCGGCCGTGCGGATCCTCCAGCGCGCTGTGGCCGGGATCGGTGAAGAACACGGTGCCATCGTCGGCGAACGCCAGGTCATTCAGGCCGGAGAACCGCTGGCCCGGCGCCCATTGCGCCAATTCGCCGATGCGCCGACCCGTGTCCGGGTCGAACACCAGCAAGCCGTGCAGCGCGTCGGCCACGAACACCCGCCCATCGCGGTGGATGCGCAGGCCGTTGGGACGCCCGCCATAGGACGCAAAGACTTCCCAGGCGCCGTCGCGGCCGATGCGGAAAATGCGCCCGTGGCATACGTCGACGCAGTACAACCGGCCCTGACGGTCAAAGCCCGGCCCCTCAAGAAAGGAGTGCAAGGGACCGCCGCCGCGCGCCCGGCTCCAGTCGGTTTCCTGATTCAGGCGCAGATGGGCGGGGACGGCGGTATGAACCTCCGTGGGGATGATGGACAGCATGCGGATTCCAAAGCCGTGGATGAGCGCCAAGGCTAGGACAGGCGATGCGGAGCGTCCAATATGTTTGCGCGGCGGGATTGAGTGGCGTGCCGAATGGCTGGCGAGGACCCGCCCCGGCGCGCGGTATTACCCTCGCTTGCGCGGCCCTCAGCGCTCCCAGAGCCCGCACGCATGCCGCTGCTGGAACGCAGGATCGGCCTCGATCCTGTCGCCATCGGGATGCAGGATCATCGTGCCCGAGGTCGGCCAGTCCGCCGCCGGCACGCCGGACACCGAGAAGCGTGCGTAGTACCCGAGCATGCGATCGGACAACGCCTTCTGGGCCGCCGTCCAGGCCGGCGCATCCGCCTGCTGTTCGTGCGGATAGCCGCTCTGGAACACGTACGGGATGTCGGAATTGTGGAACGGCCCGTCCTTGGGCTCGTCGACATGGAAGATCGTCGTCGGCGCCCGCGGATCGGCGAACTCGTACAGATAGACCGGCGTCGACGCCGCCACCACCCTGGCCCACTGCTGCACCTGACATCCCCAGCGGTCGCTGGCCAGCGCGATGGCCGCCCGCGTCGGCGAGCCATAGGCCGGGATGGTGTAGCGCGCCTCGACCCGCGCGCTGTCGGGCAGCGCGGCGATCTGCTTGGCCAGGGCGGCCGCGCTCAGCGGGGGCTGGCCGGCGGCGCGGCGCGCCTGCAGGAAAAAGCCATTCTCTTCGCGGGCGAAGCCCACCAGGATCGGAACCCGGTGGAATTCGCCGCGCGCAAACCGTTCCATCTGATTGCCCGGGATGCTGTCGCCGTCGATGACCATCCGCCAGCCGGCCGCGCGCGTCGCCTCGCCGCCGCCGGCCTCGAAGATCGCCTCGGTGGATTTGGCGCGCAGGCAGGCCAGCGCGTCCGGGGCGTTGGCGCAGCCAGCTTTCTCGACCATCGTCGCGGTCGGCCCGCTGCGGCGCTCCTGTTCGGCCGTGATGGAATCATGGATGGGGCCGACCGGCAGGCTCATCGCGATGGCGCGCTGGAACAGTCCGGCGCTGGCCGGCGACACCAGGTGCGCCGTGACCGAATAGGCGCCGGCCGACTGGCCCATGATCGTCACCTGGCCGGGATCGCCGCCGAACGCCTTGGCGTTCGCCTTGACCCAGCGCAGCGCCGCCTGCTGGTCGCGCAACCAGAAATTGCTGCCGGATTGCGCGAACGACGCCATGCCGAACGCGCCCAGGCGATAGTTGACGCTGATGACCACCTGGCCCGTCTTGGCGGCGAAGACCGAGCCGTCGACATCCTGCGAAGATCCCGCCACCGCGGCGCCGCCATGGAACCAGACCAGGACCGGACGCGCTTGCGCGGCCGGCGCCGCCGGGCGATAGACATTCAGATAGAGGCAGTCCTCGTTGCGGTATTGGCGGATGGGCGCAACCCAGCCGTTCTGGACGCACTTGCTGGCGTACTCCGTCGCGGGCCGCAGGCCCGTCCACGGCGTCACCGGCGCGGGCGCGGCCCAGCGCAAGGGCCCCACCGGCGGCGCGGCGAAGGGAATGCCCAGGAACTGCTCGACGTCCCCCCGCCCGATTCCCTCGATTTTTCCATCCTGGATGGAAACGATGGGGCCGGCCAACGCCGCGGACAGACCGAACCCCAGACAACAGACCGCCGCCAATAGCCACTTCGCGACCTTGCCAACCACGCCCTCACCCATGCCGCCCTCCTCACCTCATCATCATTGACTAAGTCACATCAGCGCTGGGAGCCGGAACGCAGCGTCAGCACCAGCACGCCGGCGCCGATCAGCGTCAGCCCGGCGCCGGTGTTGAGCCGCGCGGCGACGGCGGGACGGGACACCAGCCAGCCCGACAGCCTGGCCGCGAAGGCGCCGACCAGCGAAAACACCACCAGGGTCAGGACGGCGAAAATGCCGCCATAGACCAGCATCTGGACCTGGACCGGACCGCGCGCGCTGTCGACGAACTGCGGCAGGAACGCCAGCACGAACAGGCCGGGCTTGGGATTGAGGACATTGGAAAGGAAACCGACCGCCAGGACCTTGCGCAACGGCAGATGGTCGGACTTGCGGATCGTGACGAGATCCCGGGCGCGCAGCGCCTTCACGCCCAGGTAGATGAGATAGGCGGCGCCGGCCAGCTTGATGCTCCAGAACAGCATGTCGGAGGTCTGCATCAACAGGGACAGGCCGAAGGTCGCGGCCAGCGTGTGCACCATGATGCCGCCCGCGGCGCCCAATGACGACACCGCCGCCGCCACGCCGCCCTGGCTCAGTCCGCGGCTCAATGCCAGGATGTTGTCAGGTCCGGGCGACACCACGATGATGCCGCAGGCGAACAGGTAGGCAATCAGGACTTCCGTGGGGAACATCGTCATCTCCTGGCGGGAACCGCGGGCCCTGCCCGCGGCGCCGCCCATGATAGCCGAGCTCCGCCCGCCCGCGCACTCAATACTCGAATTGCGCCGACAGCTTGGCCACGCGCGGCATGCCCTGCAGCAAGGTGCCCGCGCTCGTCATCCAATAGGCCTTGTTCGCCAGGTTGTCGACGTTCAGGCGCACGGTAACGCGGGTGGCGCCCAGCCGCGTGACGTAGCGCGCGCCGGCATCGAACAGCGTGTAGGACGGCAGCGACACGGTGTTGCCGGCATCGACGAAACGCGAGCCGTAGTACTGGCCGCCGGCCGTCAAGGTCCATTGCGTGTCGGGAATCGTGTATTCGGCGTAGGCCGCGAACTGCTGACGCGGCACGCCGTCGATGCGGTTGCCAATCAGATCGGCCACGCCCTGCGTCACCTTGCTGCGCAGGAACAAGGCGCTGGCGTTGACCACCCACTGCCGACTCAGGCGCGCCTTGCCCGACAGTTCCAGGCCGTCATAGCGCGAGCGCCCGTCCTGGGTGAAGACGTTGTTGGCATCGGTGTAGGTCAGTCCGCGCGTGATCTGGAACAGCGCCGCGGTGGCGCTCCAGTCTTCGCCATCGAGCTTGGCGCCGACCTCGACCTGGCGGCTCTTGAGCGGCGGGAACGACTGGTAGGCGTTGGCGGCGGAGATCGGCGCGATGGCGCCCTGCTCCAGCGATTCGATATAGCTGCCATACAGGGACAGCCGGGACAGCGGGCGGAACACCAGCGCATAGGTCGGCGACAGCGCCGAACTGTCGTAGCCGGCGTAACGGTCCTTGATGTTGCTGCGTCGCAGGCCGGCGATGAGGTCCCAGTCCTGCCCCAGGTGCAGCGTGTCCGACGCGAACACCGAGCGCTGCGTGACCTCGCTGGTCTGCGTGTCCACGGGCGCGGCATGCAGGTGCGGATTGGCGAACCGGGGCGGATGGTAGATATTGCCCGAGCCCAGCACTTCATAGCCGGACACGCTGGAGGTGTAGCCCCGGGTCTTGCCATAGCTTGCCCCCAGCACGATCTCGTGCTCGATCGGTCCGGTGGCGAAGCCCCCCGTGACCAGGGCCTGGCTTTCGGCGGTCTTGTAGCGGTCGGTGCCGGCGTACATTTCCTCGGTGTAGTCGCCCTGCGCGTTGGCGTAGAGCGCGCCGTTCTCGTAGATCCGGCCCATCTTCGACTGACGGTAGGCCAGCTTGACGTCCCACTTGGGCGCGACGTGCCAGGCCAGGTCGGTGCCGATGGTGTCGCTCTTGGTTTCGTAGCCGGTGAACGGCGAATAGATCGGCTTGTTGCCCTTGATGGGGTCCAGCACGGCCGCCAGCGCATAGTCGCCCGTCTGGCCGCTCGCGTTCGGATACAGGCCCCAGCCGGCGGAGCCCTTGACCTTGCGGTCCTGCTTGAGCGCGTCGACGCTCCAGACCAGGTCCGGGGTGATGCGCCAGTCCAGCGCGACCGAGCCCGAACGGCGGCGGATGCTGCCGCCGTCCACATACGTGTCGCCCTGCTCGTCCACCAGGTTGACGCGGTAGCCAAAGCGGTCCTCGCCGCCGAACCGGCCGCCGGCGTCGCCGTGCAGCAGCACGGTGCCGCTATCGGTGACCTGCGTCGTCAGGGCCAGGCGGGTCTCGGCGGTCGGCCGCTTGCTGACGTAATTGACCACGCCGCCGGGTTGCGCAAAGCCGTAGAGAAAGCCGGTCGCGCCTTTCAGGATCTGCACGCTCTCGAAGTGTTCCAGCGGCAGCTCGCTGCTCCAGCTGAAGACGCTCAGGCCGTCGATCTTGCGGCCGTTGACCAGGTCCAGCCCGATGCCGCGCACCGACACCTGCGAGGCCAGGCCGCTGATGTCGTTGGCCAGCATCGACACCGAGGCATCGCCCTTGAGCGCGTCCGTCAGCGAAGTCGCCTGGCGATTGTCCAGCAGATCCCGCGTGATCACGTCGATGCTGTACGGCGTGTCCTTCAGGGACCGCTGCCCCAGCACCCCGACGCTGGCGCTGCTGGCGCGATAGGCCTGGTCCGCGCCGCCTTCCAGCTGGCTGCCTGTCACGGTCACGGCGGGCAGTTCGGTCGCCCCTTTCAGCGCCGGCCGGACGACCAAGGTATAGCCGGACTCGCCGCGCCGGGCATCCAGGCCGGTGCCGCTGAGCAGCGCCGCGAAGCCCTCGTCCACGCCGTAGCTGCCGTGCAGCCCGCGGCTCTGCAGGTTGGCGACCTGGTCCGCCATCAGCGACAGCACGACGCCGGACTCCTGGGCGTAGCGGCTCAGCGCGTCCATCAGCGGCCCGGCGGGAATGTCGTACTGCTGGTGCGACTGCTGCTGCGCCTGGGCCGGCGCGATCGACGCGCAGGCCAGGCCGGCCAACGCCAGCCGTAGCCCCCAGGCCGCGCCGGCGCGGCGAGGCGATGGGAAAAGGAAGCGGCGGCGTGAGCCCGCCGGGTACGGCTTGTGCATGATTTCGTGTCCTTGGGTGGAACGCCCGGGGCGGTCGAGAGCGGAGAAGACGCCCCTGGCCGTCGTCTTCACAGGACA
>NZ_CYTY01000003.1:84542-99804 GCF_001298995.1 Achromobacter sp. 2789STDY5608615 | reverse complement strand
GCCCAAGCCGACGCTGCGGATCACCGAGATTCCCGCCGAGAATCCGCTCGCCTGGCTCGACAGTCTGAAAACCGAGCTGGCGCGTTGCGCCTCCCTGGGCTTTTTCGACCGCCCCGATTGCGCCTGGGCCGCGCGCAAGCAATATTGCGGCCCCAACCGGGGCTGGGGCGCGGTCAAGGAATGCCCGCCGCAGCCTTGACGCCGACGCCGACGCCGACGCCGACGCCGGAAAATTCTGCCGCGATGCCGCAAACTTTGCGATAATCGCTGAACCTCGGGCTTCGGCCCGGACAGTCTTCCACAGGACATCCGCCATGGATCTTTCCATCAGCAACACCGTGAACACCGGCCTGGCCATGCGCGACGCGCAGCTGATGCAGGAAGTCCAGGCCCGCGTCACCAAGAAAGCCATCAACGCCCAGGCCGACACCGTCGCCACGCTGATGCAATCGCTGCCGGTGGTCGCCATCGACGGCAAGATCGGCACCCGCATCAATACCCAGGCGTAACCGCCCCGGCGCGCGCGGCCGCTCCCTCTCCCTTCCGCTTTTTCCCGTCTTCGCCCGAGGCCGTCAGGCCTCCAGGTGCCCGCGCATCAATTCCTCGAACCATTCCAGAAAGATCGCCAGCCGGCGCGAACGCTGTCGCCGGTGCGGGTAGAGCAGCGTCACGGGCATGGGCGCGGCGCGATGCCCCGGCATGACTTCCACCAGTTCGCCGGCATCCAGCAGGTCCCGCACGTCGAAGCGCGGAATCTGGATCAGCCCCAGGCCCGCCAGGCAGCAGGCGATGTAGCTTTCGGCATTGTTGACCACCACCCGGCTGGGCACCGTGATGGCCTGGCGGCCGCCGTCGCCGTCCGCCACCTCCCAGGGCAGTTCGCGGCCCGTGGTCGGCGAGGCGTAGCCCACCATCCAGTGCTCCGCCGGCAGCGCGTCCGGCGCCCTCGGCACGCCCCGCTCGCGCAGGTAAGCGGGGCTGGCGCAGTTGATCAGGGCGATGCTGCCCAATGGCCGCGACACGAGGCTGCTGTCATGCAGCGCGCCGATGCGCACCGCGCAATCGACGCCTTCCTGGATCAGATCGATGGCGCGGTCGCTCGAACCCAACGCCAGTTGCAGCCGGGGATGGCGCCGCAACAGGCCCGGCAAGGCGGGCGCCACCAGGCGGCGCGCAATGCGGCTGGGCACGTCGACGTTGAGCCGTCCGGACACCTGGCGCTGGCTCTGCTGGAACAGGTGGTCAATGTCTTCGACCTCGGCCAGCAAGGGCCGCACCCGTTCCAGCAACTGGGCGCCATCGGCCGTCAGGCGCACCTGGCGCGTGGTCCGGTGCAGCAGCCGCGCGCCCAGCTGGGCCTCGAGCTGCTGGACGGCGGCCGAGACGGAGGCACGCGGCAGCTCCAGCGCGTTGGCGGCCTTGATGAAGCTGCCCATCTCCGCCACCTGCGCGAAGACGCGATACTGTTCGAATCTATCCATGCTTTCCCGGTCTGCGCCACCGCCGGCGGCACGGCGCCGCCCGTGACAGCATAGCCGGTCCGACAGGCAAGGCGGACGCCAGGGAGCGCCGCCCCGCACGCCGCGATGACGGCGGCATGGCGGGGCGCGACGGTCACTTGGTGGTGTAGCCGCCGTTGATCAGGATGGTCTGCCCGGTGATCCACCAGCCATCGCTGACCAGGTGGCGGATGAACGGCACCACGTCCTCGATGTCCGTCAGGCCGGTCCTGGAGAACGGCGACAGCGCGGCGGCGGTCTTGTGATACGCGACGGCATCGGCGCCTTCGGCCGGATAGAAGAACGGCGTGTCCATCGGCCCCGGCCCCACCGCCGTCACCGAGATGCCGCGCGCGCCGAACTCCTTGGCGGCGGCCCGAGTGTAGTGCTCGACCGGCGCCTTGGAGCCGGCATAGGCGGCGTAGAACGGCGTGAACGCGCCCAGCAGCGAGGTCACCAGGGTGCAGACCTTGCCGTTGTCGTTGACGTGGCGGCCGGCCTCCTTGAGAAAGAAGAACGCCGTCTTGGCGTTGACCGCGCTCATCTCGTCGTACTCGGCTTCGCTGATCTCGGCCAGCGGCTTCTTCAGTACCTTGCCGACGGTGTTGATGGCGATGTCGGGCCGCCCCACCGCCGCCACCGCGTCGGCGAACAGCTTCTCGATGGCGCCGGCCGTGGTCAGGTCGGCCTGGAATGCCACGCCCTGGGCGCCGGCGGCCTGGATCGCGGCCACGGTGGCGTCGGCGTCGGCCTTGGAGGCCGCGCTGTTGTAGTGGATGGCGACCGCCTTGGCGCCCTGCTTCGCCAGGTCGCGGGCGATCAGGCCGCCCAGGTTCTTGGCGCCGCCGGCGATCAGTGCGACTTTGCCCTTGATGGAATGGTCTGCCATGGAAAATCTCCCGCATGTGTCGATGGAGATTCGATTCTAGGCAGGCAGCGGGCCGGGATCAGCCGGGCGCGGCCGGATGGATCATCCAGGAAATCGTTCCAATGAAAACAGCCCGAAGGCCGGGAGGCGCTTCGGGCTGCGGTGCCTGCGTCCGGATGCGAAGATCCGGCCGGCCAGGGCGATTTACTTCTTCTTCATCGGCGGCAGGTCGGTGCACACGCCTTCGGCCACTTCGGCCGCCATGCCCACCGATTCACCCAGCGTCGGGTGCGGGTGGATGGTCTTGGCGATGTCGATGACGTCCGCGCCCATTTCCACGGCCAGCGCCACTTCGCTGATCAGGTCGCCGGCATGGGTGCCGACGATGCCGCCGCCCAGGATGCGGTGCGACTCGGCGTCGAACAGCAGCTTGGTGAAGCCTTCGTCGCGGCCGTTGGCGATGGCGCGGCCGGAAGCGGCCCACGGGAACACGCCCTTCTCGACCTTGATGCCCTGCTTCTTGGCTTCGTCCTCGGTCAGGCCGACCCACGACACTTCCGGATCGGTGTAGGCCACCGACGGGATCACGCGGGCGTCGAAGAACGACTTCTGGCCGGCGGCGGCTTCGGCCGCCACGTGGCCTTCATGCACCGCCTTGTGCGCCAGCATCGGCTGGCCGACGATGTCGCCGATGGCGAAGATGTGCGGCACGTTGGTGCGCATCTGGCGATCGACCTCGATGAAGCCGCGGTCGGTCACGGCCACGCCCGCCTTGTCGGCGCCGATCTTCTTGCCGTTGGGGCTGCGGCCCACGGCCTGGAGCACCAGGTCGTAGCGCTGCGGTTCCTTCGGCGCGCCCTCGCCCTCGAAGGTGACGTAGATGCCGTCTTTCCTGGCTTCCGCGCCGACCGTCTTGGTCTTGAGCATGATGTTGTCGAAGCGGCCGGCGTTCTTCTTCTGCCAGACCTTGACCAGGTCGCGGTCGGCGCCCTGCATCAGGCCGTCCAGCATTTCCACCACGTCCAGGCGCGCGCCCAGCGTGGAGTACACCGTGCCCATTTCCAGGCCGATGATGCCGCCGCCGATGATCAGCATCTTCTTGGGGATTTCACGCAGCAGCAAGGCGCCGGTGGAATCGACGATGCGCTCGTCCTGCGGCAGGAACGGCAGCTTCACCGACTGGCTGCCGGCGGCGATGATGGCCTGCTTGAAGCGCAGGGTCTGCGACTTGCCGTCGGCGCCCTTGACCGCCAGGTGGTTGGCATCGGCGAATTCGCCCACGCCCGTCACCACCGTGACCTTGCGCGCGCGGGCCATGCCGGCCAGGCCGCCGGTCAGCTTGGCGACCACGCTGTCCTTGTAGCCGCGCAGCTTGTCCAGGTCGATCTTGGGCTCGCCGAAGCTGATGCCGTGGGCGGCCAGCTCGCGCGCCTCGTCGATGATGGCGGCGTTGTGCAGCAGCGCCTTGGACGGGATGCAGCCCACGTTCAGGCAGACGCCGCCCAGCGTGGCGTAGCGTTCGACCAGCACCACGGACAGGCCGAGGTCGGCGGCGCGGAAGGCGGCCGAATAGCCGCCGGGGCCCGCGCCCAGCACCAGCATGTCGTATTCGGCGTCGGCCGAACCCTTGAAGGTCGCGGCGGCGGGGGCCGGGGCGGCAGCGGCCTTGGGGGCCTCGGCCTTCGGCGCGGCGGCCTTGGGCGCTTCCTTGGCGGCCGGCGCGGCGGCGGCGTCGGCCGCTTCCACCTCGAGCACCACGGCGCCTTCGGCGACCTTGTCGCCGACCTTGACCGCGATCGACTTCACCACCCCGCCCTGCGAGGCGGGAATTTCCATCGAGGCCTTGTCGGACTCGACGGTAATCAGGCTCTGCTCGGCCTTGATCGTGTCGCCCACGGCGACCAGCACCTCGATGACTTCGACTTCCTTGAAGTCACCGATGTCGGGAACCTTGATTTGCACGACGTTGCTCATGTCTCTTTACCCTCAGGCGTATTGCGGGTTGGCTTTGTTCGGGTTGATGCCGTACTTCTTGATGGCTTCGGCCACCTTGGCAACCGGCACCTTGCCTTCGTCGGCCAGCGCGCGCAGCGCGGCGACCACGACGAAGTGGCGGTCCACTTCGAAGTGCTCACGCAGCTTGGCGCGGAAATCCGAACGGCCGAAACCGTCGGTGCCCAGCACCTTGTATTCGCGGCCCTTGGGCACGAACGGACGGATCTGGTCAGCAAACAGCTTCATATAGTCGGTCGACGCGATGATCGGGCCTTCCGTCTTGGCCAGCTGTTCCGTGACGTAGGCCACCTGCGGCTTCTTCTCGTCGGGGTGCAGCATGTTGTGGCGCTCGGCGTCCAGGCCGTTGCGGCGCAGTTCGGTGAAGCTGGTGACGCTCCACAGATCCGAGGCCACGCCCCAGTCGGCTTCCAGCAGTTCCTGGGCGGCCATGACTTCGCGCAGGATCGTGCCCGAGCCCATCAGCTGCACGCGGTTCTTGCCCTTGCCATGCGACTTGAGCTTGTACATGCCCTTGATGATGCCTTCCTCGTCGCCGGCGGTCAGGCCAGGCTGCGGGTAGTTTTCGTTCATCACCGTCAGGTAGTAGTAGACGTTTTCCTGGTCTTCCACCATGCGCTTGAGGCCATGCTGGATGATCACGGCCAGTTCGTGGCCGAAGGTCGGGTCGTACGAGACGCAGTTGGGGATGGTCGAGGCCAGGATATGGCTGTGGCCGTCTTCGTGCTGCAGGCCTTCGCCGTTGAGCGTGGTGCGCCCGGCGGTGCCGCCCAAGAGGAAGCCGCGCGCCTGCATGTCGCCGGCGGCCCAGGCCAGGTCGCCGATGCGCTGGAACCCGAACATCGAGTAGTAGATGAAGAACGGGATCATGATGCGGTTGTTCGAGGAGTACGACGTGGCCGCCGCAATCCACGAGCTCATCGCGCCCGCTTCGTTGATGCCTTCCTGCAGAAGCTGGCCGTCGGCCGCTTCCTTGTAGTACATGACCTGGTCCTTGTCGACCGGCACGTACTTCTGGCCTTCCGGCGCGTAGATGCCGATCTGGCGGAACAGGCCTTCCATGCCGAACGTGCGCGATTCGTCGGCCAGGATCGGCACGACGCGCGGGCCCAGCTGCTTGTCGCGCAGCACCTGGTTCAGGATGCGCACGAAGGCCTGGGTGGTGGAGATCTCACGGCCTTCGGCGGTGGGCTCCAGCACGGCCTTGAAGGCGTCCAGCGCGGGGGCCTGCAGTTGCTCGTCGGCCTTGGCGCGGCGGCGCGGCAGGTAGCCGCCCAGCGCGGCGCGGCGCTCGTGCAGGTACTTCATTTCGGGCGAGTCTTCCGCCGGCTTGAAGTACGGCAGGTCGGCCAGCTGGTCGTCCGGGATGGGGATGCCGAAGCGATCGCGGAATTCGCGGATCGAATCCAGCTCCAGCTTCTTCTGCTGGTGGGTCGGGTTCTTGGCCTGGCCCACGTGGCCCATGCCGTAGCCCTTGATGGTCTTGGCCAGGATCACGGTCGGCTGGCCTTCATGCTTGGAGGCCGAGTCGAAGGCGGCGAACACCTTGTGCGGATCGTGGCCGCCACGGTTCAGGCGCCAGATGTCCTCGTCGCTCATGCGCGACACGGCTTCCAGCAGCTTGGGGTGCTTGCCGAAGAAGTGCTCGCGCACGAACTTGCCGTCGTTGGCCTTGTACGCCTGGTACTCGCCGTCGACGGTGTCTTCCATGATCTTGCGCAGGATGCCTTCCTTGTCGTGCGCCAGCAGCGGATCCCAGTAGCCGCCCCAGATCAGCTTGATCACGTTCCAGCCCGAACCGCGGAAGTCGCCTTCCAGTTCCTGGATGATCTTGCCGTTGCCGCGCACCGGACCGTCCAGGCGCTGCAGGTTGCAGTTGATGACGAAGATCAGGTTGTCGAGCTTTTCACGGGCGGCCAGGGCGATGGCGCCGAGCGACTCGGGTTCGTCCATTTCGCCGTCGCCGCAGAACACCCAGACCTTGCGCTTGCTGGTGTCGGCGATGCCGCGGGCGTGCAGGTACTTGAGGAAGCGGGCCTGGTAGATGGCCATCAGCGGGCCCAGGCCCATCGACACCGTGGGGAACTGCCAGAAGTCCGGCATCAGCTTCGGATGCGGGTACGAGGACAGGCCCTTGCCGTCCACTTCCTGGCGGAAATGGTTCAGCTGTTCTTCGGTCAGGCGGCCTTCGAGATAGGCGCGGCCGTACATGCCGGGCGAGGTGTGGCCCTGGAAGTAGACCAGGTCGCCGCCGTGGTTTTCGTTCTCGGCGTGCCAGAAGTGGTTCTGGCCGCAGCCGATCATGGTGGCCAGCGAGGCGAAGGAGGCGATGTGGCCGCCCAGGTCGCCGCCGTCCGGCGGGTTGTGCTTGTTGGCCTTGACCACCATGGCCATGGCGTTCCAGCGCACGTACGAGCGGATGCGCGATTCCAGTTCCAGGTTGCCCGGATGCGCCGGCTCCAGGCCGGGCGGAATCGTGTTGACGTAAGCGGTGTTGGGCGAGAACGGGATGTGGGCGCCGGAACGACGGGCTTCGTCGATCAGGCGTTCCAGCAGGTAGTGCGCGCGCTGCGGTCCTTCGCGATCAAGGACTGCCGCCAGGGCTTCGAGCCACTCCTGGGTTTCTAGGGTGTCTTCGTCGTTGGCAGCCTGCACGGCGCCAGCCTGGGCGAAAGAGGACATCGTGTGTCTCCTGTTGGGGTTCGTTCGTGACCACACCCGCTTATTTATCTACTCGCGGACATGCCATGGTAGTCGGGATCATCCGGGCTACCATGCCATGCATGGGTCGGGGTGTTGTGCTAGAGACCAGCTACTCGGGAGCGGTTTCCCCATCAGCCGGCATTCTAAGAAAGAAGATTAACCGGTCGCAAGGAAAATTTCATGTTGCGGTACGGCATTTCATAATGCGAAAATATGAACGCAAGCTGAAAAGAACGGAAGGCACTTTTTTAGCCCATCCCCCTTCCGACGGGCTTGATTCCCGGCAATTCCCCGCCGACACGCACTAAAATGCCCGGTCTATCCGGCCCGAATTCCATGTCCAGCGCGCCCAAGTCCAATATACCCACGCCGTTCCACGACCACGCCCGCACGCGCCGACGCGGGGTGTACTGGGTCACGCCCGCGATGGTGCTGATCCTCTATATCTGTGTGATGGGGGTGTTCTTCTGGTTGCAGCGCATCCATGACGACAGCGTCATGTTCGTGACCATCGACCAGGAAATGCGGCAGCAGCGCCTGATCTGGGTGGTGCTGGCGCTGTCGTGCGTGATCGTCATCAGCCTGCTCATGCTGTGGCGCTATACGCGCTTCCGTTCCGCCGCCGAGGCCGCCCTGATCGCCGAGACCGGTTTCCGCCGCGCCATGGAGAACTCCATGTCCACCGGCATGCGCGTGCTGGATATGGAAGGCCGCATCGCCTACGTCAATCCGGCCTTCTGCCGCATGATCGGCTGGAACGAGGCCGACCTGATCGGCCGCAGCCCGCCCTTCCCCTACTGGGTGCCGGGCCGCCATGAACAGCACCAGCACACGCTGGACGTGCTGATGTCCGGCAAGACGCCCAGCAGCGGCCTGGAAGTCGAGGCCCAGCGCCGCGACGGCTCGCGCTTCACGGCGCGCATGTACGTGTCGCCGCTGCTCGACCCCAACGGCAACCAGATCGGCTGGATGACGTCGATGACCGACATCACCGAGCCCAAGCGCATCCGCGAGGCCCTGACCGCCGCGCACGAGCGCTTCATGACGGTGCTGGAAGGCCTGGACGACGCCATCTCGGTCACCGCCGACACCCACGACGGCCTGGAGCTGCTGTTCGCCAACCGCACCTACCGCCGCGTGTTCGGCGCTCAGACCGGCGGCCACGACGAGCTGCTGGCCGGCCGCCGCGGCCGCTTCACGGATGAATCCGTGGAAGTCTTCGCGCCCTCGGTGCAGCGCTGGTTCGAAGTGCACCACCGCATGCTGGCCTGGACCGACGGCCGCCGCGTGCGCATGCAGGTGGCGCGCGACATCACCGAGCGCCGCGGCCACGAAGAAGCCTCGCGCGTGCAGCAGGAAAAGATCCAGCTCACCAGCCGCCTGACCACCATGGGCGAGATGGCCTCGTCGCTGGCGCACGAACTGAACCAGCCGCTGACCGCCATCGCCAACTACAGCATGGGCGCGGTGGCGCTGGTCAAGGCCGGCCACACCAGCCCCAACATGCTGCTGCCGGCACTGGAAAAGGCCGCCTCGCAGGCCGAGCGCGCCGGCAAGATCATCAGCCGCATCCGCGAATTCGTGAAGCGCAGCGAGCCGCGCCGCCAGCGCGTGGCGATCGGCCGCATCGTCGACAACGCCATCGGCTTCGCCGAGATCGACGCCCGCAAGCGCCGCATCCGCATCGACAGCTTCGTGCCATCGAACGCCCCGGACGTGCTGGCCGACCCGATCCTGATCGAACAGGTGCTGCTGAACCTGCTCAAGAACGGCCTGGAAGCCATGGAAAAGAGCGAGTCCGACGAGCTCAAGGTGGCCGTGATCCTGCACGAGCAGCACATCGAGGTCGCGGTGGTCGACCGCGGCCATGGCCTGGCCGAGCCGGAGCGCCTGTTCGAACCCTTCTTCAGCACCAAGACCCAGGGCCTGGGCATGGGACTGAATATCTGCCGTACCATTATCGAATCGCACCACGGCCGCCTCTGGGCGGACCCGAACCCCGCCGGCGGTACTATTTTCCGCTTTACCCTGCCCTGCGCTGCGTCTCAGACGCAGGCTCAGAATGATCAGTCCGAGGAGTTGCACGCATGAACACGCCCCACCTGTCGAGCACGGTATTCATTGTTGATGACGACGAAGCGGTCCGCGATTCGCTGCGCTGGCTGCTTGAAGCCAACGGCTACCGCGTCCGCGCCTACGCCAGCGGCGAGTCGTTCCTGGAAGACTACGACGCCAGCCAGATCGGCGTGCTGATCGCCGACGTGCGCATGCCCGGCATGAGCGGCCTGGAACTGCAGGAACAGCTGATCGCCCGCAACGCCCCGCTGCCCATCGTCTTCATCACCGGCCACGGCGACGTGCCGATGGCCGTGTCGACCATGAAGAAGGGCGCCGTCGACTTCCTCGAGAAGCCGTTCAACGAATCCGATCTGCGCGAAATCGTGGCGCGCATGCTGGAGCAGGCCACGCAGCGCGTGAGCAAGCACCAGGCCCAGAAAGACCACGAAGCCATGCTGGCGCGCCTGACCGCGCGCGAGCAGCAGGTGCTGGAGCGCATCGTCGCCGGCCGCTTGAACAAGCAGATCGCCGACGACCTCGGCATCAGCATCAAGACCGTCGAGGCGCACCGCGCCAACATCATGGAAAAACTTGAAGTGACCACTGTTGCCGACCTGATGAAAGTGGCCCTGGCCAAACCGGAGGCGCATGCATGAGCCGCCGGGCCGTTCCCAAGGCGAATACCGTAGCGCACCGCGCGGAGGTTGCCTAATGTCCGCCAGGATTATTGACGGCGCCGCCCTGTCGCAGCGCATTCGCGAAGAAGTCGCCCAACGCGTCGCCGCCCTGGCCGCCAAGGGCACCCGCCCCGGCCTGGCCGTGGTGCTGGTGGGCGAAGACCCCGCCTCCCAGGTGTACGTGCGCAACAAGGTCGCGGCGTGCGAGAAGGCCGGGCTGCATTCCATCAAGGAGCAGCACCCCGCCGACATGACCGAGGCCGAACTGCTGGCCCGCATCGACAAGCTGAACCGCGATCCGTCCATCCACGGCATCCTGGTGCAGCTGCCGCTGCCCAAGCACATGGACGCGCACAAGGTCATCGAAGCCATCGCCGCCGAGAAGGACGTGGACGGCTTCCACGTCAGCAACGCCGGCCTGCTGATGACCGGCCAGCCGCTGTTCCGCCCCTGCACGCCCTACGGCGTGATGAAGATGCTGGAATCGGAAGGCGTGGCCCTGCGCGGCGCCGAGGCCGTGATCGTCGGCGCCAGCAACATCGTCGGCAAGCCCATGGCCATGCTGCTGCTGGCCGCCGGCGCCACCATCACGATCTGCAACTCCAAGACCCGCGACCTGGCGGCCCAGACCCGCCGCGCCGACGTGCTGGTGGTGGCCACCGGCAAGCCCGGCATGATCGACGGCTCGATGATCAAGCCCGGCGCCGTCGTCATCGACGTGGGCATCAACCGCGGCGCCGACGGCAAGCTGTGCGGCGACGTCGATTTCGCCTCCGCCAGCCAGGTGGCCGGCGCCATCACCCCCGTGCCGGGCGGTGTCGGCCCCATGACCATCGCCATGCTGCTGGTCAACACCGTCGAAGCGGCGGAACGGGCCGCCGCCTGAAGACCGGTCCCGCGCCCCGCCGTGGCACCCCTGTGGGTTTGTCCCGCGCCCTCCCGGAGGGCCGGTGGGGCAAACCCACAGTCGTTTCGGGGGCCGCGCCCTTGCTTTTGGCCCGATCGCCCCAACCTGATTCCCATGCCCGCCGGCCGTATCGCCTCGATCCCGCGCCGCCCGCCCCTCTCACGCAATTGGTAACACCATGACCCAGAATCCCCTGCTCGCCCCCGTCTCAGAACTGGTCGACTACCAGGCGGTCAAGCCCGCGCACATGGTGCCCGCCATCGAGGAACTGCTGGGCATCGCCCGCCAGGCCGTCGACCATGCCGCCGATCCGGCGCTGGCGCCCACCTGGGAAGCCGTGGTCGAGCCGCTGGATACCGCCTCCGAACGGCTGTGGCGCGCATGGTCGGTAGCCGGCCACCTGAACGCCGTGGTCAACACCCCCGAGCTGCGCGAGGCCTACAACGCCGCCCTGCCCCTGGTGACCGAGTTCTCGACCTGGGTCGGCCTGCACGAAGGCCTGTACCAGCAGTACCAGCGCCTGGCCGCCGCGCCCGATTTCGCGTCGTGGTCGCCGGTGCGCCGCCGCATCGTCGAGATGGCCCTGCGCGACTTCCGCCTGAGCGGCGTCGAACTGCGCGGCGCCGACCGTGAACGCTACGCCGTCATCTCCGACCGCGAGGCGCAGGCCTCGCAGAAATTCTCCGAGAACGTGCTGGACGCCATCGACGCCTGGTCGCTGCGGATCGAGGACGAGGCCCGCCTGGCCGGCATCCCCGCCGACGTGCAGGCGGCCGCGCGCGCCGCCGCCGAGGAAGACGGCCAGCCGGGCTGGAAGCTGACGCTGAAGATGCCCTGCTACCTGCCCGTCATGCAGTACGCACAGGACCGCTCGCTGCGCGAGGCGCTGTACCGCGGCTACGGCACGGTGGCGTCCGAACAGGGCGATGCCCAGTTCGACAATTCGCCCCTGATCGAGGAACTGCTGTCGCTGCGCGCCGAGGAATCCACCCTGCTGGGCCTGGGCACCTTCGCCGCGCTGCGCCTGCAGACGCGCATGGCGCGCGACGCCAAGGAGGTCACCACCTTCCTGCGCGACCTGGCCGCCCGCGCCAAGCCCTACGCCCAGCGCGACCTGGCCGAGCTGAAGGCCTACGCCGCCGCCGAGCTCGGCCTGGCCGAGCTGCAGCCTTGGGACGTGGCCTATGCCTCCGAGCGCCTGCGCGAGTCGCGCTACGCCTACTCCGAAGACGAGGTGAAGCAGTACTTCACCGAGCCGCGCGTGCTGGCTGGCCTGTTCGAGGTCATCGAGACCCTGTTCGACGTGCGCCTGGCCGAAACGCCGGTGTCGTCGTGGCATGCCGACGTGCGCGGCGTGCGCGTCGAAAGCCCCCAGGGCGACCTGATCGGCTACCTCTACCTGGACCTGTACGCCCGCGCCGGCAAGCAGAGCGGCGCCTGGGTCGACAGCGAGCGAACCCGCCGCGTGGTTGCCGGCCGCGTGCAGACGCCGATCGCCTACCTGACCTGCAATTTCTCGCGCCCCAACGGCGACCGCGCCGCGGTGCTGACGCACGATGACGTCATCACCCTGTTCCACGAAACCGGCCACGCCCTGCACGCGCTGCTGTCGGAAGTGGACGAGCCCGGCGCCGCCGCCTTCGCCAGCGTCGAATGGGACGCCATCGAACTGCCCTCGCAGTTCATGGAGAACTTCTGCTGGGAATGGGCCGTGGTGCAGAAGCTGTCGGCCCACGTCGATAGCGGCGAGCCGCTGCCGCGCGCGCTCTACGACCGCCTGGTCGCGGCCCGCAACTACCAGAGCGGCATGCAGACCGTGCGCCAGATCGAGTTCGCGCTGTTCGACATGCTGATGCACGACCGCGCCAAGGGCGCCAGCATCGCCGAAGTGCTGGCTCTGCTACAGGAAGTGCGCGCCGAGGTCGCGGTGCTGTTCCCGCCCGCCTGGCACCGCCTGCCGCATGCTTTCTCGCACCTGTTCGCGGGCGGCTACGGCGCCGGCTACTACAGCTACAAGTGGGCCGAGGTGCTGTCCGCCGACGCCTACGAGGCGTTCGAGGAAGCCGCGGCAAAGCAGGCTGGCAACGCCCTGGGCACGCTCGATCCGGCCACCGGCGCGCGTTTCCGCCGCGAAGTGCTGGCCGTCGGCGGCTCGCGCCCCGCGGCCGAATCGTTCGCGGCCTTCCGCGGCCGCGCCCCGCGCATCGACGCCCTGCTGCGCCACAGCGGCATGAGCGCCGCCTGACCGCGCCGCGCCCGCAAGACACGACGGCCCGCCTCGCGCGGGCCGTTTTTCATGCGGTGGCGGCGGCAACAGGCCGCCACCACCGCGCCGCGCCTGGCGACCGATGGCCGGCCAGTTCAAGGCGCGGTTGACCCTCGACGCGCCCTAGGGCCTGTTCACACTAAAAGGAGCCTCGCACAGGCCGGTAATCGGGCGCCAGGCTAGGCGCGGCCGCCGCCGCGTGGCTGTGCCACGCAAGGTGAGCGCAACGACGCCTGGCGCCCGATTACCGGCCTGCCCGAGGGGTGAGTACCCAAATGAGCGCCTCTCAGCGTTGCGAATGCTCGCCGGGGACCTGCCACGACTGCGCTTCGCGCCTTGATAGTCACTCATTTGGGTACTCATGCGAGGCTCCTTTTAGTGTGAACAGGCCCTAGGCCGGCCGCCGCGCCGACACCACCAGCCAGCGCCCATGCACCGACGGGTCCGATCCGGCCTGGCGCCAGAAGTGGCGGCTGTCCTCGTCCTGCGCGTGCTTGACGCGGGTCTGGCAATAGCGCCGCGCCGGCCAGCCCAGCATGCGCTCCAGCCAGCCGCGCCGCCCGGCTTCCGCGACGTGGTGCAGGGTGATGTCGCCAAAGCCGTGGCGCGCCAGCAGCAGGTGCAACTGCGCGAAGCCCCAGGGCAGCACCGCGGCGCGCGCGCCGGCGTCGGCGCGGCCCGCGCCGGTCCACGGATCCGCGTGAAAGCCTCGCAGCAGCGCCTGCAGCCGGCCGCGCACATGCCAGGCATTGGGCGCGGTCAACACCAGCGTGCCGCCCGGCCGCAGGACGTCGCGAAAGCCGCGCACCAGCAGGCCGGGGTTGATCGCGCGGTGGATGGCTTCGCTACAGACCACCGCGTCGTACGCCACGGTGGCGGGCAACGGCGTTTCCAGATCGTGCACGGTCAGGCGCCGGTAGCCGTTGGCCGGCGCCGGCAGCGTGGCCGGACCGATACCGTCCACCTCGACCAGGCGTCCGGTCGCCGGGCGCGCCATGTCGCCCAGCCAGCCGCGGTCACAGGGCGCGTCCAGCACGCTGTCGGCCAGCCGGCTGCGCAGGATGTCGAGCACCACCGGGTAATACGGAAAATAGGGATAGCCCAGCGCGGGATTGGCCGTGGCATTCATGGAGGGCACCTCGCCGGTCACTGACAAGGCCCTGAATGTACCGATCCGCGACGGCCGCGTGGGCCGATTTGCCAGATCCCCAACAATATTCCGACAAAGCTTCACAACTGCGCCCCGCCCTGCCTTGCGCCAGGACAAGCCCGGTGCTGGGCGACCCGGCGGCCGCCCCGTCGCCTGCGGGTAAAATCGACGGGTTTATCCCTCAACCGGCGATGGAACCCATGCGACACCTGATTACCGGCCGCGCCTGGCGCGGTCTGCTGTTGGCCTTGTGCATGCTGCTTGCCGCCTGCGGCGACCGCAATGTCGATTGGACGCTCTACAACGTCAAGGGCCACCTGCCCGACCTGAAGTTCTCGCTGCCGGGCGCCGGCGGCAAGACGGTCAGCAGCGATGACCTCAAGGGCAAGACGGTGCTGCTGTTCTTCGGCTACGCCAGTTGCCCCGACATCTGCCCGACCACCATGGCGCAGTTGACGGCGGTGCTGCAGAACCTGGGCGACAAGGCACGCGACGTGCGCATCCTGTTCGTCAGCGTCGACCCGCACCGTGACACGCCGGATATCCTGCAGGCCTACGTCAACGCCTTCAACAGCAACGCCATCGGCGTCACCGGCAACGAAAAGCAGGTGGCCGACCTGGCGCGCCGCTACCGCGTCGCCTACCAGATCGAGAAGCCCCGTCCCGGCGACGACCCCGACCAGTACGAAGTGACCCACAGCCGCGGCGTGTATATTTTCGACAACCAGGGCCGCGCCCGCCTGCTGGCCTCGGACACCGACAGCATCGAGGCGATGACCAAGGACCTGCGCCAGCTGATCGACCTGACCTCGTGAGGCCGCCTGCAACATTGCTGCATCGACGATGCGGCGCAGCATGTTGCGCCCTTGCCCCACACACCAGTTGTTACAGCGCCGCCGCCGCGTGCATGAGTAATATCGGGGCACATCGCCCCTTTACCCTCGCAAGGAGTACGCGCATGAGCATCATCATCATGATCATCGTTGGCTTCATCGTCGGGCTGCTCGCCCGCGCGATCATGCCGGGAGACCAGAACATGGGGATCATCATGACCACCATACTGGGCATCGTGGGCGCGGTCGTGGCTGGCTTCCTCGGCCAGAAGTTGGGCTGGTACGCCC
>NZ_CYTY01000003.1:76940-84479 GCF_001298995.1 Achromobacter sp. 2789STDY5608615 | reverse complement strand
TGAGTACCCAAATGAGCGCCTCTCAGCGTTGCGAATGCTCGCCGGGGACCTGCCACGACTGCGCTTCGCGCCTTGATAGTCACTCATTTGGGTACTCATGCGAGGCTCCTTTTAGTGTGAACAGGCCCTAGCGCGCCGCGACGGGCGCGCCGCGGCCGACCCAGACCAGGTACGGGGTCAGGGACGTCAGCGTCAGCCCGGGCACGCTCTCCTGCAACAGCCGCAACGCCCGGTCGGTGTCGTCCAGCGGCAGCACCACCACCATCCGCACGCCCGCCAGCGCCGCGCGGTCGTAGAAGATCCGGCCCGGCCGGTAGCGGCCGAGCTCATCGAGCACGTCGGTCAGGGGCCGGTCCCGCACCACCAGATGGTGATGCTTCCAGGCATCGGCGATCTCGCGCGGATCGATGGTCTCCACCTTGCCGGCGCCGGATCGCGCGATCACCACCCGCTGACCCGCCTCGACCACCAGCGCCGGGGTGGCCGCCGCGCCGCCCGAGGCCGCCGCGCGGGCGCTCTCCCCGCCGCCCGCCGTCTCCACGCGCACGCGGGATTCGATGACCGTCAGGATCGTCACGCCCTCGCGCCGCTCGACCACATAGCGCGTGCCCAGCGCGGTCAGGCGGGCCTCCGGCGTGGAGACGACGAACGGACGCGAGGCGTCCTTGGCCACGTTCACCAGGACTTCGCCCCGCACCAGCTCCAATTCCCGGCGCCGTGTGTCGAAGCGCAAGTTGATGGCGCTGTTGCTCGCCAGGGTCACTTGCGTGCCGTCCTCGAGCACCTGGGAACGCCATTCGCCGGTCGCGGAACGGGCATCGGCCATCAGGTACGGCAGCGAATCGCCTTGCAGCGCGGTCCAGGCGACCGTGGCGGCCAGCAGGAAGGCCCCGGCCGACAGCAGCAGGCGCCTGGCGCGCTTCCTGCCGGCATGGACGAACGCCGCCTCGAACCCCGCCCGCGCCGCGCCGGCCGCCGCCGCGTCCTCGCCGCGCAGCCCCTGCATGGAATCGACCACCTGCCGCAGATGGCTCACCGCCGCCTCGTGGGCGGGACTCTGCCGCATCCAGGCGTCCAGTCCGGCCTGCGCCGCGGCGCGCTCGGCGGCGTCGCCCGCGCTCAGGCGCACCACCCACAGGGCGGCCTCTTCGGCGATGGCATCGGGAATGGCGGAGCGCGCGCTCATGCCGCCGCGCCCTCCGCGGGACAGGCCGCGCGGCCGGCGCTCACGGCGCGACGACTTGATGGCAGCGCAGCAGGCCCTGCGCCAGGCACTTCTGCACCATCCGCACGGAAATGCCCAGCCGTTGCGCCACGGCCGGCTGGCTTTCGTCTTCCAGGTAGTGCAGCAGAAAGGCCTCGCGCCCCTTGGGCGCCAGCGTGGACAGCGCGGCGGCGAGCTGTTCCACCGCCTGCACCGCGCTCATCACGGCCTCGGGCGACGGCGCCCAGCGTGGCAGCGCGGCCGCGGCCAGCGACATGGCTTCGAGGTAGGCTCGCTCGACCCGTTCCCGCCGCGCGCGGTCCAGCACCAGCCGCGACGCCGTGGTGGTCAGGTAGGCGCGCGGCTCGGCCAGTTCGACCAGCGAGGTCTTGGATGTGAGGACGCGCAGGAAGGTGTCCTGGGCCAGGTCCGCCGCCTGTTCGGGGCAGCCCAGTTTGCGGCGCAGCCACGACCGCAGCCAGCCATGATGCTCGGCGTAGAGGGTCTTGAGGATCGAGGTCGGAAGATTGGCGGCAGTCACGATTCAGTCCGCCCAAACCCGGCCTGTAAGTGAACGTCTTGACGGTCAAATAAAAATGATTGTCAATATTATCCAAGAAGGTACCCCGGCGCAAGCACGCCGCGCCGCCCTGGCCGAGGCGGGCCGACGACGGTCGGCGCCACCCCTTCCCCGCGGCCGGACCGCGCCTACCAGCGGATCTGCACCCCTACATTGCCCTGCACCATCTCGCGCCGCTCGCCGCCCAGATTGAAGCCATAGCCCGTCGACGCATAGACGCTGACGCGCTCGCTGGCCTTGACCGACATGCCCAGCCCCAGGCGCGCCTGCGTGCCGCCCATGGCCGACTTGCTGGTGGTGCCGCCGTCGAAGCTGACGCTGTCGTTGCCGCCCAGCGTATGCAGCAGGTCGGCGCGCAGATAGGGTTTCCAGGTCGCGCCGCCCGCCTGGTACTCGGCCTGCAGGCGCGCCCCGACCCGTCCGATCAGCGCGTTCCTGGGCGCGAACGAGACCTCCGAGGCCGAATCTCGCACCGCGTCGATCCGCGTGTTCTGGTAGATCAGCTGGGCCTGCGGTTCGAGGCTCAGGTCGGGGCTGAGCGCGATCGGCAGCCCCGCTTCGACCGACGCCGTGAAGGCCTTGCCGTCGGTGGACGAGGTATCCCCCGCGCGCGATCCGGGCTTGACCTTCAGGTGGCTGCCCATGATGACGGTGTCGGTGTACCAGCCGCCGGGTCCGACATGGGTCCAGTAGCCGCCCAGGCTGTAGGCGTCGATGGCCAGCTTGCCGGCGCCGTAGCCCTCCTGCCCCATCGCAAACCCCTTGACGTCGCCATCGGCGCGGGCGTAGCCCAGGAACATGCCATAGCGGTCCTGGTGGCCGCTGTCGGTGCGGCGGGCGTAGAGGTCCTGCCCCGCCTGCATGCCGAAGATATTGCCGCTGAACGACTGCCGCACGGTGCCATCGCGCCGCTCGGAGAAGTGATCGCCCCAGGTGCGCGCCCAGCCGGACGGCAGGCCGCCGGTCCCGCTCAGCAGGTCCTGATTGCCCTGGCGATCGTGGAACGTGCCGATCTGCTGCACCGCCAGCTCGCGCGCCAGCGAAGGTACTTCCGTGTAGATCGACACGCCGGGCCGGTAGGTGGGCGTCGGGTCGGGGCCGTTGGCCAGTTCCGAGCGCAGGTACCAGCTCTGCTCGTTGCCGGCCGCGACGCCGCCGCGGAACAGCTGGTACGAATAGGCGCCGGCGTAGAGGCCGCCGCTGGTGAAGGCGCCCGGCGTGGTGGTCGCGCCGTTCAGCGCCTGCACCACCTGGATGCCGTCGCCGCTGGTCTTGGCGCCCAGGCCGCCCTTGTTGGTGATGCGCAGCGTGGTGCTGCCGCTGGCGGCGCCGCCGCTCAACACCAGCTTGTCGGTTGGCGAATTGTCGGCGCCCAGGAAGGTGTTGAGCGCCACCACGCCGGACTGGCCCTGGTAGTTGCCGGTCACCGTCAACACGTTGCCCGGCGCCGCGCCGCCCAGGTCGACCACGCCGCTGTTGACCAGGTTGCCGGTGATGGCGAAGCCGCCCGCGCCGCCGCCCAGGCCGGGAAACGCGTCGGCCACGGCCAGCGTGCCGGCGTTGGTGACGTTGCCCTTGACGCTGCCGTAGCCGCCGAAGCGGGCCCCGGCCTGCACCGTCACCGGACCGCCGCTGTTGATGGCCGCGTCCGCGTGGCCGGCGTCGCCCACCGCCAGCCCGCCGGCCGTCACCGTGGTGCCGCCGGTGTAGCCGTTGATGGCGTTGAACACCGTGGTGCCGCTGCCCTGCTGGATCACCTGCCCGCCGCCGTTGATCACGTCGGCCTGGACATAGCGGTCCGAGCGGTTGAAGGCCAGCACGCCGTCGTTGCTGACGATCCCCATGATGTTGCCGCGGGTGCCGCCGTCGCCGACCTGCAGCGTGCCCGCCTTGATGACGGTGACGCCGTCCTTGACGACGGTGCCGCTGCCGTAGCTGTTGGTGCCCGTCAGGATGACGGTGCCCCCGCCCAGCTTGGTCAGCGATCCGCCGCCGCCGATGTCGCTGGCCACGGTCAGCATGGTGCCCGCCAACGGCTCCAGGCCGCCGCCCATCGCGCCCAGCGTGATCGGACGCGACTGCGTCAGGCTCTGCGTGGTGCGCAGCGTGCCGCCGTCCATGCCGAGCGCGGCGCCCGCCGCGCCCAGGGCCGTGTCGGCCGCGATCTGCAGCGTGCCGCCATTGATCGCGGTGCCGCCGCCGTAGGTGTTGGCAGCATTCAGGACCAGCGTGCCGAGATCGGCCTTGACCAGCCGCGAGGCGCCGGTCAGCACCGCGTCGATGGTCGTGGTGTAGCCGGCGCCCAGGCTGCTGCCATCGCCCACGCGTAGGGTCGTGCCGCCGCCGGCGTCGGGCACCAGTTCGATGGCGCCGCCGGTCAGCCGGTAACCGTTGCTGGCGAATTGCATGCCGCCGCTGCGCACCTGGCCCAGGCTGTTGTCCACCGTGACCGTGCCGGGCGCCGCCATGAAGATGCCGAAGGTCGCGTCGGCGTAGGCCGCGTTGGGCACGCCCAGCGAATTGGTCCAGTTGTCGTTGCCGGTCGAGTTCTGCCAGGTGCCGTTGCCGCCATCGACCGTGCCGTTGTTCTTGCCCGCGGCGGCGGCGCCGTCCCAGAAGTTCAGGGTCAGCCCGGCGGTATTGACCAGGTTCACCTGCTTGTCGATCGCGGTCTGCAGCGAGAACGACGGCGACGGAATCGTGCCGATGGTCAGGCCGTTGTTGGTCAGGGCGCCGTCGTAGCTGATGACCCGGTAGACGCCCGGATCGAAGCTGCCGCCCGGCGGCGTGGCGACGTTGAGCGTGCCGTCCAGCGTCAGGTTGCCCTTGACGATGGTCAGGTCGTTGAGCGGACCGCCCACGGTGCCGGCCTGGCCGAAGTTGTAGGACAGCGTGGCCGTATTGCCCAGGGTGAGATCGCCGTTGATCGTCAGCGTGCCCGGCGCGCCGGTGGTGTCGCCGGGCGAGAGCGTGCCGGCCACGAAGGCGCTGCCGCCAAGGGTGCCGGTGCCCCCCCAGGGTGGCGCCGGTGGCCACGAAGGTGTTGCCGGTGGCGGCGCTCTGGTTGCCGTTCACGAACAGCGAGCCGGCCAGCACCTGGGTCAGGCCCGTATAGCTGTTGTTGCCGCTCAGCACGGTCTGCCCGCCGCCGTTCTGCACGAAAGCGCCGGTGCCGGAGAGGATGCCGTTCAGCAGCACCTGGTCGCTGCGCTCGACCACCAGCACGCCGTCGTTGACCACGTCGCCGGTCAGCGAGCCGCTGGTGCCGCCATTGCCCAGTTGCAGCACGCCCGCGGTGATGGCGGTGCCGCCGCTATAGGTGTTGTTGCCGGTGAAGACCGTGGTGCCCGTGCCCTGCTGCACGAACTTGCCGGTGCCGGTGATCGGGCCCGCCAGCGCGAACGTGTCGTTGCGGTTCACCGCCAGCGTCCCGGCGTTGACGATGGGCCCCGTCACGTTGCCGCTGGCGCCGCCGTTGCCCAGCTGCAGCGTGCCGGCGGTGATGCGGGTGGCGCCGGCATAGGTGTTGTCGGCCGTCAGGATGGTGGTGCCGGCGCCGGCCTGGGTGACGTTGCCGCTGCCGCTGATGAGGCCGCCAAAGGTGTAGGTGTCGCTGCGGTTGAAGACCAGCGCGCCGTTGTTGGCCACGTCGCCGACGATGCCGCCGGTCGCGCCGCCCGCGCCCAATTGCAGCGTGCCGGCGGAGATCGTGGTGCCGCCGTTGTAGGTGTTGTTGGCCGTCAGGATGGTGGCGCCGCCGCCGTTCTGGCTGACCGAGCCGGTGCCGCTGACGAGGCCGCCGAAGGTGTAGGTGTCGCTACGGTTGAAGACCAGCGCGCCATTGTTGGTCACGTCGCCGACGATGCTGCCGCTCGCGCCGCCCGCGCCCAGCTGCAGCGTGCCGGCCGAGATGGTGGTGCCGCCGGTATAGGTGTTGGCGCCCGTCAGCACCGTGGCGCCGCTGCCCAGCTGCGTCACGCCGCCCGTGCCGCTGACCACGCCCGCATAGGTATAGGTATTGCCGCGGTTGAAGGCCAGCGTGCCGTTGTTGGTCACATTGCCCAGGAGGCTGCCGGTGGCGCCGCCCGCGCCCAGCTGCAGCGTGCCCGCGGAGATCGTGGTGCCGCCGGTGTAGCCGTTGTCCGCGCCCAGGACCAGCGTGCCCGTGCCCAGCTTGCCCAGGGCGCCGGCGCCGTTGACGGCGCTGTTCAGCGTCAGCACGTTGGCGCCCGTGACCTCGAAGCTGCCGCCGCCCGCGCCCAGCGTGGCGGCGCGCGCCGTGGCGAAGCTGCCGGCGGCGCGCAGCGTGCCGCCATCCAGCGACAGCGCCGTGCCGGCGGCGCCCAGGTTGGCGTCCTGCGACACCTGCAGCACGCCGCCGTTGATGGCGGTGCCGCCGGCATAGGTGTTGACCCCCGACAACACCAGTGTGCCCAGGTCGGTCTTGACCAGCCTGGCCGCGCCATCGAGCACGGCCGCGATCGTCGCGGTGTAGCCGGCGCCATCGGCCGAGCCCGCGCCGACGCGGATGATCGCTTCGGCCGGCCCGCCGCCGGCAACCGGCGCGCCGGTCAGCGTCAGCTTGTCGCCGGCGGCATTGCCTTGCAGCAGGTAGCCGTCGGTGGCGAACTGCATGCCCTGCACGTTGATCTGGCCGTTGGTGGCGCTGTCCACCAGCACCGTGCCGCTCTGGCCGGTGAAGACGGCGAACGCGCCCTGGCTCCAGGGCGCGTTGAGCGCGCCGCCCGCGTCGGTCCAGTTGTCGTTGACGCCGCCCGGCGCCACCCAGGTGCCCGAGCCGCCATTGACCTGGCCGTTGTTCTTGGGGCCGGCGTCGCCGTCCCAGTAGTTCAGCGTCAGGCCATTGGTGTTGACCAGGCTGACCTGCTTGTCCACCGAGGTCTGCACGAAGTAGTTGGCGGGGTTGGAGCCGGCCGGCAAGGTGCCCAGGGTCAGGCCCGCGGGGTTGGTCAACGCGCCGCCGTAATTGATGATGCGGTAGATGCCCGGGTCGAAGCGCCCGCCCGGCGACAGCGAGACGTTGAGCTGGCCGCCCAGGCTGACGTTGCCGGCCACGTTGGTCAGGTCGTTGAACGGGCCGCCCGCCACGTTGGCCTGGCCGAAGCCATAGTTCAGCGAGGTGCCGCTGCCCAGCGTCAGGTTGCCCTGGATGGTCAGCGTGCCTGGCGCGGTGCTGTTGTCGCCCGGCGAGAGGATGCTGTTGCCGGTCAGCGTCACGTCGCCGCCGATCACGCCCTTGCCGCCCAGCGTCGCGCTGTTGTTGACGGTGGTGGCGCCGGTGGCCGCGCTCTGGTCGCCGTTGACGAACAGGCCGCCGGCGTTGACGGTGGTCGCGCCCGTGTAGCTGTTGTTGGCGCTGAGCACGGTGGTGCCGGCGCCCTGCTGCGTGACCGCGCCGGCGCCGCTGATGGCGCCGCCGAAGGCGTAACCATTGCCGCGGTTGAAGACCAGCCCGCCGTTGTTGACCACGTTGCCGACAATGCCGCCAGTGGCGCCGCCGGCGCCCAGCTGCAAGGTGCCGGCCGAGATCGTGGTGCCGCCCGTGTAGGTGTTGTCGGCCGTCAGGACGGTGGTCCCGGACCCGATCTGCGTGACGCCGCCGGTGCCGCTGACGACGCCGCCGAAGGTGTACGTATTGCTGCGGTTGAACGCCAGCGTGCCGCTGTTGGCCACGTTGCCCAGGATGCCGCCGGTGGTCGACCCGCCCGCGCCCGTGCCCAGCTGCAGCGTGCCG
>NZ_CYTY01000003.1:62670-76642 GCF_001298995.1 Achromobacter sp. 2789STDY5608615 | reverse complement strand
GACGCCCGACAGCACCAGCGTGCCCAGGTCGGTCTTGACCAGCTTGGCCGCGCCCGCCAGCGTGGCGCCGATGGTGGCTGTGTAGCCGCCGCCCTCGGCCACCCCGTTGCCCACGCGGATCACGGCTTCGTTGGGGCCGCCGCCCGCGGCCGGCACGCCCACCAGGGTCAGCGCGTCCCCCACGGCATTGTTCACCAGCGTGTAGCCATCGGCCGCGAACTGCATGCCCTGCGCCAGGATCGCGCCATTGGTGGTGCTGTCCACCCTGACGGTGTCGCCCTGCCCCATGAACACGGCGAACGCGCTCTGGCTCCAGGGCGCGTTGAGCGCGCCGGTCATGCCGGTCCAGTTGTCGTTGGTGAGCGCGCCGTTGGCCGTCCAGATGCCCGGCCCGCCGTCGATGGTGTTGTTGTTCTTGTTCAGCGGGCTGGCGCCGTCCCAGTAGTTCAGCGTCAGGCCGTTGGTGTTGACCAGGTTGACCTGCTTGTCCACCGAGGTCTGGATGAAATAGTTGCCCGGCGACGGCACCGCGCCCAGCGCCAGCGTGCCGCTGAGCGCGCCGGCGTAGTTGATGACCCGGTAGACGCCGGGGTCGAACGAGCCGCCCACCGAGGTCTGCACGTTGAGCGTGCCGCCCAGGGCGAGATTGCCGCCGACATTGGTCAGGTCGTTGAACGGTCCGCCGACCACGCCCGCCTGGCCGAACGAATACGCCAGCGCCGAGCCGTTCTGCAGGGTCAGGTCGCCGCCGATGGTGAGCGTGCCGGGCGCCGCGCCGACGCCGCCCGGCGCCAGCGTGCCGCCGGTCTGCACCGTGACGCTGCCGCCCAGCGTGCCGGTGCCGCCCAGGGTGGCGCCGTTGCCCACGGTCGCCGCGCCAGTGCCGCTCTGCGTGCCGTTGACGTAGAGCGCGCCGGCCGTCACCGAGGTCGGTCCGGCGTAGCTGTTGTTGGCCGTCAGGACGGTGGTGCCCGATCCCATCTGGCGGATGCCGCCGCTGCCCGTGATCAGGTTGCCGAAGGTGAACAGGTCGTTGCGGTTGAAGGCCAGCGAGCCGTTGTTGGTGATGGCGGCGGCGCCCGGCAGGTTGCCCGACGCGCCGCCGTTGCCCAGTTGCAGCGTGCCGGCGGCGATGGTGGTGGCGCCCGCCCAGCTGTTGGCGTTGCTGGTCAGCACCACGGTGCCGGCGCCGTCCTTGGTCAGCGCGCCCGCGCCGGTGATGGCTTGCGTCACGGTGCCGGTCACGCCCGCATTGGCGCTGAGCGTGCCGTTGTTGGCGGTGACGCTGACATTGCGGCTGCCCGCCAGGCTGAAGCTGTTGGTGAACGCCAGCGCGCCGCCATCCAGCGTCACCCCGCCCGTGCTCGCGCCCAGCGCGCCGTCGGCGCTGATCGCGACGGTGCCGCCCTGTATGCGCGTGCCGCCCTGGTAGGTGTTGGCGCCGGTCAGCGTCAGGATGCCCGCGGCAATCTTGTTGACCGCGCCGGTGCCGCTGATCGTGCCGGCGTAGGTGCCGTTGTCCGGCTGGTTGAACAGCACCAGGCCATTGTTGGTCACGCTCGGCGGCAGGCTTTGCGCGCGCGCTTCCAGCGTGCCGGCCGCATCGACACGCACCGAGCCGTTGAAGCCCGTGTTGTCGCCGGTCAGGGCCAGCGTGCCGTCCTGCACCTGCACCGCCAGCGGCGTGCCGCCGCCGTTGCTGCCGACCGAGCCGGACAACGTCCATTTGCCATCGCCGGTCTTGATCAGCGACTGGAAGTTGCGGATGGTGCCGGGCAAGGTGTCGCTGGAGCCGGCCTCGCCGGTCAGCGTCAGGCTGTTGGTGCCGCCGCCGCCATTGAAGCCGCCGGTGATGATCGACCCCGGATACAGCGTGAGCGAGTCATCGCCGCTGGCGAAGGTCAGGCTGCCGTTGACCACCGCGCCGCTGCGGTTGATGAAATTGACGTTGCCGCTGCCGCTGTTGCCGATCACGTTGCTGCTGGTGCCGTTGCCGGCCTGGATCGTGCCGTAGTTGTCGACGGTGTTGGCCGCGCCGCGCGTGCGGTCCTCGAACCAGATGGCGGCGGCATTGCCGCCGGAGATCAGGCCGCGGTTGATGATGGTGTTGCCCGCGCCCATGACGTTGACGGCCTCGGCGTTGGCCTGCGTGCCCAGGGCCTGGACCTTGCCGCCCTGGGCGATGGTCAGCGTGCCGTTGGAACCGAATTCCACCGTGTTGTTGCCCGCGCTCCACAAGCCCGCGCCCGACGTGGCGAGATTGGAAATGACCGCGCCGGCCGCCACCGTGATGGCGGCGTTGTCGCCCAGGCTGACGGCATTGGCGTTATTGACTTCGAGCCTGGCGTTGGGCTGCATCGTGACCGACGCGCCGGCCGCCGTGGACGGCCCCTGCCCGATCGGCGCCGTGGCCGGATTGGGCGCGGCGGTGTTGCAGGTGGTCGCTGAACCGGTGGTGACGCAAGCGGCCTGGACGCCCGTGCCGGGCCAGCCGCCGAATAATGCCGCGCCGACCAGGACGGTCAGGCGCCGAGGGACGAGCGTGAACGACTTCGCTGCTTGCATCGCGTTCTCCAGCCGACGGGCGAATAATGATCTGGCGTATCAATCGTTAATGCCTGAACTCGCGCGGCGATTATGGAGGCTATTTTTTCGATTTCCGGCTTTGGGTTTTTTCTTTGGATATTCGAAATAATGGATGCACCGAGTGGCTTATTAATAAGCGCCAGTGCGCGACGCGGCCGCGAGAAGCGTGTCGGACAAAATAAAAAAAGCCCCTGTAAAAGGAGCTTTTTTTTGTTTTCGCTGACCGGCGGATATTGCCGGATCCGCTGGCGGCGGCGAACTGGAATACCATGCCGGTTCCGCCACCGCCACGCCAGGAGCCTTCCATGCACACCGCGCTGTTCCTGCTTGCCTGCCTCGCGGCCTACGGCCTGGCCACCTACCTGCTGCAGGTCCCGTTGTGGGTGGGGCTGGCGTATCTCTCGCTCAGCCTCATCACCATCGCCTTCTACACCTGGGACAAGGCGCAGGCGCGCGCTGGCCAGTGGCGGATTTCCGAGCGCACGCTGCATGGGCTGGCGCTGGCCGGCGGCTGGCCCGGCGCGCTGCTGGCGCAGCGCTGGCTGCGGCACAAGACCATCAAGCGGAGTTTCCGGATCCAGTTCTGGGCGACGGTGGCGTTGAACCTGGCCGCGTTCGTCGTCCTGTCGCCCGTGGCGCAGGCCTGGTGGCGGCCGTGATCGTCACGCCGCGCGCGGCTCAGTTGGCCAACAATTTGACCGTCTGCGGGTTGTAGCCGGCATACGCGCCGCCATACGCGCCGCCGCAGGCCGCATGCGGCTGCGCCGCCGCCGGCAGTCCCGTGGCGCGGATCGCCAGCTCGCCGCCGCGCAGGCGGATCTCGCGGAAACGCTCGGCGGCCACCGCGCCAGCGGGCAGGACATACAGGCGCACGCGCATCAGCCCCTTGTCGGGATCGGCCTGGCTGGCCGCGCTGAATGCCGGCACCGTCACGCTCGCCTCATGCCAGCGCGCCGGTTCTTCCAGCGTCTGCCAACGCACCCGCAGCGCCTGCTGCAGGTCGAGCATGGCCGGGCTGCCGCCCCGCACCGGATCGCACCGCTGCCCCGCCAGGCTGCGGGCCGCGTACGCCAGGTCCAGCGTCTGGCCATTGACCTCCAGCCGCGCGATGGTCTGCGGCGTGTAGTTTTCCAGGCTGACGATCGTCAGCCCCGCGATGCGGGCCGTCGTCATCTCATCCTCGGTGGTCGCGGCGAATCGCGCGAGGCCGGGCGCCACCTCGACGTGGTCGGCGTAATGGAAGTACTGATACAGCAGCAGCCCGGCATCGCCATAGCGGAACGCTGGCCGCAGCGCGGCCAGGGAAGGCGCCGGCAACTGCCGCAGCGGCAGCGTCGTGGCCGGCGCGCCGTCGCTGCTGGAATAGGCATAGCGGCTGACGTCCGCCTTCAGGCGCGCGCCGTCGTAGGGAAAGTCGCCCGCGGCCAGGGTGTTGGCCGTGGGATAGCGGACAAAGCGCGAGAACTGGATATTGTCCGCGGAAGCCGGTTCCATGTAGGGCGAGCCGCCGCCCGACGAGGACGACGCCGCGCGGTAGTCCAGCCAGATGGTGCGCCCGCTGAAGTTGACGTGGCTTTCGGCGATGGCCGGATTGGCGTCGCGGAAGCGGTTGGAGCGGCCCTGGCGGATCTCCTCGTTGACCGGCACGATCATCAGGGCCAGCAGCGTGGGCAGGAACAACAGCGCATGGATGCGTCCGGGCACCTGGCCGCGATCGCGCACCAGGTACACGATCCAGGTCAGCGCCAGCACGATCGCCAGCGGCCCGCCGTACAAGACCCCATACGACAGCAACGCCACCATGCCCCAGCCGAAGTTGTCGCTGAACACGGCGATCAGGCCCAGGGCGGCCAGCAGGCCGGCCAGCGCGAACGAAACGATGATGCCGAACAGATAGTTCTTGGTCTTCAAGCGATAAGGCCTCGTCGGATTGCCCGGACATGGGCGGCGGGGTCTTGAGGATGCGGCACGGTGATCCGTGCTTCGGCAACGATAACAGAGCGCCCTGCCCATGCGGTCGGCGTGAGGTCAAGCGAGGTTGCAGGGCGAACCGGCCGGCAGGCGCCGCTTGTCGCCGCGGGCGGGGGCGAGGCAGAATGCGGAAGCCGGTCCCCTTCTTGCCCCTTTCCCCACGAGAGCCCTTCGACCATGACGGATACCCTGCTCGTTTTCGCCGTGGTGGCGTTCATCGGCATCGCGACGCCCGGCCCGACGGTGCTGCTGGCGCTCAACAACGGCGCCAGGCTGGGCCTGCGCGCGTCCCTGCCCGGCATGGCGGGCGCGGTGCTGTCGGATGCCGTCCTGATCGGCGCCGTGGCGCTGGGGCTGGGCGCGCTGCTGGCCGCTTCCGAATTCTGGTTCTCGGTCGTCAAATGGATCGGCGTGGCGTACCTGGCCTACCTGGGCCTGCGCCTGTGCCGCTCGTCCGGCGCCCTGACGTTGCCGGACGAAGCCGCCGCGCGGACGCCGTCCGGCCGGGCGGTGTTCCTGCGCAGCTTCCTGGTCGCGCTGACCAACCCGAAGGGCTATCTGTTTTTCTCGGCCTTCCTGCCGCAGTTCATCTCCACGCAGGCGCCGCAGTTTCCCCAGTATGCGGCGCTGGCGGCGGTGTTCGCCACGATCGACCTGCTGGTCATGCTCGCCTATGCCTGCGCCGGCGCCAGGGCCATCCGCCTGTTCAAGCGGCGCGGCACCCGCTGGCTGGACCGCGCCTGCGGCGGCGCGCTATTGGCGCTGGCCGGCTCGCTGGCGTTCTATCGGCGCGGCGCGTGATTCATACGCCGCGTCCGTAGCACCCCAGGAACATCGCCACCGCCGAATCCACCACCCGCTCGCGTTCGGCCGGTTGCAGCGGCGGCAGGCCCAGCGTGACCTGCGGCCAGAAGGCGAAGCTCTTGACCAGCCCCTGCAATTGGTGCCCGGCGAATTCCGGATCGACGTCGGCCAGGCGGCCGTCGGCGATGGCCGCGCGGATCCAGGCGACCTCGCCGCCTTCCTTCGCGCCCATGCGGCAGACGATGGCCTGGGCCCGTTCCGGCGTGTGGATGATCTCGGCCATGGCGACGCGCGCCAGGTCGATGAAATTGGGATCGCCCAGCAGTGCGAGCTTGCGCATCAGCAGTTGCCGCAACTGCGCCGCCAGCGGCTGGTCGGCGTGATAGGCCACGCCGTCGTTGGCGATACTGCGGTTCCACAGGTCCTCGAGCATCAGCCCGAACAGTTCGTCCTTGCTGGGGAAATGGTTGTAGACCGTGCGCTTGGAGACGCCGGCGGCGGCGGCGATGCGGTCCATGCTGGTCGCCTCGTAACCCGCCGTGCGGAATTCCTCAACCGCGGCGCGCAGGATGGCCTCGCGCTTCCTGTCGGTGAGCCGCTGCGGAACTTCTGCCATGGGAACGTCCTAAATCAATCAGAGTGATAGCGAAAATTTTACACTCACCAGTGTACTTTCAGAAAAAAGGAAACTACACTGCTCAGTATACTTTTGACGCCATCCCGGTCCGTCATTGCCTTCGCCGCCAGGAATCCCGCCGTGAATCTCCCCTCGCCCGACGCCTCCCCCACCCCGCCGTCCGCGCATCACCGCGACGGCCGTTTCCACAACGCCCGGCCGCGCCCGCCGATGGGATTCTGGCAAGGGCTCAAGCTCACCTGGGCGGTGCTGTTCCGCAAGCCCTCGAACACGGTGCCCGACCAGCCGATCCCGGTACGCCCGCTGACCCGCGCCGAACTCGGCGCCGCGCCCGACCGCAGCCTGTTCCGGCTGGGGCATTCGACCATTCTGCTCAAGCTGCGCGGCCGCTACTGGATCACCGATCCGGTGTTCTCCAAGCGCGCCTCGCCGGTGCAATGGGCCGGCCCGGCGCGCTTTCACGCGCCGCCCATCGCGCTCGACGACCTGCCGCCGATCGCCGGCGTGATCCTTTCCCACAACCACTATGACCACCTGGACCGCGCCGCCGTCACCCGGCTGGCCGCCCGCACCGGCCGCTTCATCGCGCCGCTGGGCGTGGGCGACCAACTGATCGCCTGGGGCGTCGACCCGGCCAAGGTCGAGCAACTCGACTGGTGGCAGTCCACCGAGGTCGACGGCCTGCGCCTGACGGCCACCCCGGCCCAGCATTTCTCCGGCCGCGGCCTGACCGACAGCGATCGCAGCCTGTGGGCCTCGTGGGTGATCGACGATGGCGGGATGCGGGTGTTCTTCAGCGGCGACAGCGGCTACTTCGACGGCTTCAAGGCCATCGGCGACGCGCTCGGCCCATTCGATCTGACGCTGATGGAAACCGGCGCCTACGACAAGCGCTGGGCCTACGTGCACATGCAGCCCGAAGAAACCCTGCAGGCCCACCTGGACCTGCGCGGCCGCTGGCTGCTGCCGATCCACAACGGCACCTTCGACCTGGCCATGCATGCCTGGCAGGAGCCGTTCGAGCGCATCGCCGCGCTGGCCGCCGAACGCGGCGTGCCATTGGCCACGCCTGAAATGGGCGAGCGGCTGGACCTGGACGCCCCGCATCCGGGATCGCCCTGGTGGCGGGCGGTTGCCGCACGCCAGCCGGCGTCCGGCGCGTGCCGCCGCCTGACGCCTTGCCGGGCCAGGTGAGCCGGCAAGGTCGGTCACCGCGGCCGGTCAGGCATCAGTCGAAACGCCCGAAGATGTGGCTGCAGTGGGTATACGGATCGTTGGGCGTGCGGCGGTCCTTGGTGAAGTGGTCGATGATCATGCCGCCCTGCAGCTCGAAACTCAGCGTGCACTCATAGGTGTACTGATAGCTCTGGGTACCGGCCGACGGGGCGCAGCGCGGCGGCGCGTTGGGGCCATGCGTCAGCTGCAGGGTCTGCCCGGGCGGGCAACTGCCGCTGCCGCTTGCCGAGGTCGAGCGCGCTTCCGTGCGGTAGTACTGCAGCATGCGGTTGCCGCTCTTTTCCGTAGTGCCGGTGGGCGGCCCCCAGACCCGCAGCAGTTCGGCCTCGGGCTGGCCGACCCAGGCATCCATCGTGCGCCGCACGGCAGACATTTCCCGCTTGCGGCGGGCATCGGCGCGCGCCTGCGGATCCTGGACGGTGGCGATCTGGCGGCTGGCCTGCTTGTCCTGCTCGACACTCTTGTCGGCCTGGGCGCCCGCGTCGGCCAGGGCTTTCTTGCGACGCGCCTCCAGATCCTTCATCTCGCGTTCCAGCTCGGCGTCCGAGCGCGGCTTGCTGGCGGGCCGGGTGCCGTCGGTCCACATCGTGTTCCAGGCCAGGTCGCCGATCTCGCCGGTATTGAGCGGGCCCAGGTACATCCACCCGCGCGACCGGTTGTCGGCCTTGCGCGCCGCCACGCGCTGGGCGCCGCTCTTGGGCCCCATGTCGCAGGCGAAGTCGATCAGCGCCTGGCCCACGGCGTTCTTCGGCGGCCGGGCCGGCTGGTCGGGCGCGGTAGCCAGCTTGCCGCCGCGCGGCGACAGCTGGATCAGCTTTTCCTCGAGCGTCTGCCGGCCGCAGTCGATGATCATGTTGGACGACACCCAGTCCGGCGACTTGGCGTTCTCCAGCACCGTCAGGGTTTCCAGCTTGTAGGTCTTCTCGGCCCGGGGCACGGCGTCGAGATAGCTCTCGTCGACGGTGACGAAGATGCGGTTCGGCTTGTCGCCGCCGGCATAGACCACCCAGCGTTCGCCGGCAAGGACGGGCGACGCCGCCACGGCGGTCAGGACAGCGCTGATCAATAGTCGGTTCAAGGATGGACTCCGGATTCCCCGGCCAGGATCCGGACCGCGGGCGCGCCAATATTAATGGAACCTGAATGGGAAGCACCATAGCCCCACGGCGCGGATCCGGTCGCGCCAGGGACCGGTGGCGCCAATGTGTTTACAATCACGGCGCAACGCGTATTGCGCCAAAACCAATGCCCGCGACCCGGGTATTGCGGCAGGACGAAGCCGCTTCGTCTAGTCTAGGGCCTGCACGCAAGACCTGACACAGGCTCCCGCCCCAGGGATGCCCGGCCGCTTGGCCGGGAGCCGGGGCCGGTCAGGCGCCTACCCAACCCTGTTCGCAACCTCCCCCGCCCCGGCTTGCCGCCTTGGACGCGTGGATCGCTGTTTGCGTGTTTGATCGCCCCGGAGGTGCCCTCGCCCGTTTTCTCCGTAGTTCCTACAACGACAACAACATAATCCTTTGAACCGTAAGGTCTAATACCCATGAGAAAGTTTCTCAAAATCGTGGGCAGCCTGGTGGTGACGGTGGTGGTCGCGGCCGCCCTGTTCCTGTACTGGCCCCTGCACCAACGTTCGGTCCCGGCAGCCGACAATGACAAGCCCCTGGACGCCGTGCTCGTCGGCGGCGGCATCATGAGCGTGACGCTCGCCACCTACCTGCAGGAATTGCAGCCGGACTGGCGCGTCGAACTGTTCGAACGCCTGGACGGCGTCGCACTGGAAAGCTCCAATGGCTGGAACAACGCGGGCACCGGCCACTCGGGCTTCGCCGAGCTGAACTACACCCCCGAGATGCCCGACGGTTCCGTCGACATCAAGCGCGCCATCAACATCGCCGAGCAGTTCGAGGTCTCGCGCCAGTTCTGGGCCCACCAGGTCAAGACCGGCCGCCTGGGCCAGCCGTCGGACTTCATCAACCCGACCGGCCACATGAGCTTCGTGTGGGGCGATGACCGCATCGAATACCTGCGCAAGCGCCGCGATGCGCTGGCCAAGAGCCCGCTGTTCTACGGCATGGAATACTCGACCGACGCGGCGCGGATCCGCCAGTGGGCGCCGCTGCTGATGGAAGGCCGCGACGCCAGCCAGAAGGTCGCCGCCACCTACATGCCGCTGGGCACCGACGTCAACTTCGGCGTCATCACCAACCAGCTGACCCAGGGCCTGCAACGCAACCCCAACTTCAAGCTGCAACTGCAGCATGAGGTCACCGCGCTGCGCCAGAACGACGACAAGACCTGGAACGTCACGGTCAAGGACCTGAAGACCAACCAGGAACGCACGGTGAAGTCGCGCTTCGTCTTCATCGGCGCGGGCGGCGCCTCGCTCAAGGTGCTGCAGCTGTCGGGCATCCCGGAATCGAAGAACTACGCCGGCTTCCCGGTGGGCGGCCAGTTCCTGGCCTTCGACGCACCCGCCATCGCCGGCCGCCATGAGGTCAAGGCCTACGGCATGGCCGATACCGATTCGCCGCCGATGTCGGTGCCGCACCTGGATGCGCGCAAGCTCGACGGCAAGCCGGTGGTGCTGTTCGGACCGTTCGCGCTGGCCACGACCAAGTTCCTCAAGCAAGGCTCGGCCTTCGACCTGTTCTCGTCGGTCAACCACAACAACGTCGCCAGCATGGTGGACGTGGGCCTGGAGAACCTGGACCTGGTCAAGTACCTGATCAACCAGGCGCAACTGACCGACGCCGACCGCCACGCCCAGCTGCTCAAGTACTTCCCGCAGGCCAAGCCCGAAGACTGGCGCCTGGTGACGGCCGGCGAACGCGTCCAGGTCATCAAGCGCGATCCCGAGAAAGGCCCGATCCTGCAGTTCGGCACCGAAGTCGTGACCGACAAGGACAACACCATCGCCGCGCTGCTGGGCGCCTCGCCGGGCGCCTCGACCTCGCCGCCCATCATGCTGAACCTGCTGGCCAAGGCCTTCCCGCAGCAGATGGAAGCGGGCTGGAAGGCGCGCCTGAAGGAGATCATCCCGTCGTATGGCCAGAAACTGAATGACAGCCCCGCGCTGACCAATCAGATCCGCGCCATGACGAGCCAGGTGCTGCACCTGCCGTACGTGGAAGTGCCGGTGCCCGACGCCACGCCGGCCGCCGGCGCCCGCGACGCCGGCCACGCCCGCGCCGGCCCAGCCGGCGCCGGCCCGCAACGCCAATCCCGAAATGCAGGCGCTGTAACGGCCTGACCCGCCCTCCCGCTCCGGGAGGGTTTTTTTTGCGTGGCGGCCGGCATGATCGTGCCGGCCGCCGCCGAGCCGCGCGCTTTCCAGCGCGGGTCGGCCGCCTCCGTCATTATGCTAAGGTGCCCCATCGGCTATCGGATGATGACAAGAAACATGCGCAATCCCCTGGCTCGCCCGCGGTGGTTCCTGGCCCCCGCCCTGTTGTCGCTGGCCCTGGCCGCCATGGCCGGGCCGCTGCAGGCCCGCACCGTCTACAACGACAAAGGGCTGCGCGTCGAGGAAACCGACATCGGCTTCCAGGACTACCAGGAAGGCAGACGGCGCAACGCCAGCCAATACACCCTGACCTACCAGCGCCAGCCGCTTTGCGGCAAGGGCGTCAAGCTGGGCGAACGCTTCCTGCCCGCTGACGATCCGCGCCGCGCGCGCGACTATTTCTGCGGCCCCGCCAAGGCCATCAATCCCGATGGCGTGCTGGCCTTCGTCACCCGCACCGCCGGCCACGGCAACCTGCTGTACCTGGACGTCGGCGGCGGCGAGCTGCGCATCCGCGACATCCCGGTGCAGAAGGAAGGCGACAGCATGGGCGGCCTGGTGTTCCTGGACGCGGGCGAGCCCGGCTGGACCCGCTACGAGAACGCCTGGTATGAAACCACCCTGATCCGCCACGAGCCCTTCCAGGTCGTCAAGCTGGGCCCCGGCCGCCTCCTGGATATCGACAACGGCGTGGCCTTCCTGCTGGTGCCGCGCGGCCAGGAAGTCCAGACGGTCAAGCCGGCCAGCATGGGCCAGACGGCCAACGGCACGCCGGTGGTGATCGCGGCCGAACTGCGCCAGCGGCCGACGGCGCTGCGGTTTCGCGCGGTGGACCTGAACAGCGGCCGCGAACTGGCCAGCGTGGCCGCGCCCGATGTCTGCCTGGAGGCGCCAACCATGGACTTCTGGGGCACCGGCGGTGCCACGTCGGCGCAGGTGCCTTACCCCGAGTTGGCCGCGTGGCGGGCGCGCAATCTGGCCTATGTGGCCGGCGCCAAGCCGTCCTTGCGCCTGGAGGCGGCCAACGAACTGCGCCCCGCCGCCAACTGCCAACGCGAGTGGCAGCCGGCGCGCTGATCCGTGCCGGCCGGGCGTTCTGCGCCCATCTTCAGCCAAACCTAGGATTTCTACTCATAAATTCGCTGAATTTCGCGGATAAGAATTCAGAATTTTTCTTATGGTGGGGGCGCGCGTATAACGGTCTACGCAGCAACCTCAACCCACCTACAGAGAGAAAATCATGAGGGGAAATACCAAGACGGGCCACCAGCCGGTGCGCGCGTCGACCGCCGCATTCATCGGCACGATGATCGAGTGGTACGACTTTTATATCTACGCCACCGCCGCCGCGCTGGTGTTCGGCAAACTGTTCTTCCCGTCGGCCACCGGCTTCTACGGCACGCTGGCCGCCTTCGGCACCTTCGCCGTGGGCTTCTTCGCGCGGCCGCTGGGCGGCGCCCTGTTCGGCCACATCGGCGACCGCATCGGCCGCAAGAAATCGCTGGTCATCACGCTGTTGATGATGGGCACCGTGACGGTGCTGATCGGCCTGCTGCCGACCTATGCCTCGATCGGCGTCTGGGCGCCGGTGCTGCTGGTGCTGTTGCGCATCGTGCAGGGCGTGGCGGTGGGCGGCGAATGGGGCGGCGCGGTGCTGATGGCGGGCGAGCATTCGCCCGACAAGAGCAAACGCACCTTCTTCGCCTCGTTCGCGCAGCTCGGCAGTCCGGCGGGCCTGATCCTGTCGATGCTGATGTTCAAGCTGGTGACCGGCCTGGACGACGCCGCCTTCCTCAGCTGGGGCTGGCGCGTGCCGTTCCTGTTCTCGGCGGTGCTGCTGCTGGTGGGTTTCGTGATCCGCCTGAGCGTCAACGAGTCGCCCGACTTCCTGGAGGAAAAGCAGGCCCAGGCCAAGCGCGCCAAGCCGGCGCGGGCGCCGCTGGCGCAAGTGCTCACGGGCGCGCCGCGCCTGCTGGCGCTGGCCGTGGGCGCCAACGTGCTAGGCATCGCCGGGTTCTATTTCACCAGCACCTTCATGATCGCCTACACCACCCAATACGTGGGCCTGAACCGCGCGGTCATCCTGGACTGCCTGCTGGTGGTGCCGATCATGCAGTTCTTCATCACGCCGCTGGCGGCGTATATCGCCAGCCGCGTCGGCAACCTGCGCTTCCTGGGCGCCACGGCGCTGATCTCGGTCTTCACGCCCTACGCCATGTTCAACCTGGTGGACCTGGGCTCGCTCGGCGCGATCACGCTGGGCATTGGCGTGGCGGTGCTGTTCATGGGCGCCTATTATGCGGTGATCGCCGGCTTCGTCAGCGACAGCTTCCCCACGGCGATCCGCTACACCGGGATCTCCATGGCTTACCAGCTGTCGGGCGCCATCTTCGGCGGCCTGACGCCGATGCTGGGCACGGTGCCGGCCGAGAATTTCAAGGGCCAGTGGTGGCCGCTGGCGCTGCTGTTCTCGGCGATCTCGCTGCTGTCGCTGGTATCCGTGCTGTCGCTGGGCGCCTATCGCCAGCGCCATGTCCAACTCCAACCCGAGGTTCAACAAGCATGAAGGCGTACTTCCACGACGACCAGAAACTGCACCATCCGCAGACCTACTTCTCGCGCGGCAAGATGCGCACGCCGCAGGAAGTGCCGTCGCGCCTGGACGCGCTGGCGCATGCCGCGCGCGCCCTGGGCTTCGACGTGCAGGCGCCGGCCGACCACGGCAGCGCCGCGCTCGAGGCGGTGCACACGCCCGCCTACCTGCGCTTCCTGCAGAACGCCCACGCCGACTGGAAGAAACTGCCCGAGGATTGGGGCGACGAGGTCGTCTCCAACGTCTTCGTGCGCGAACCCAACGCGCTGCGCGGCGTGCTGGCGCAGGCCGCGCGCTACCTGGCCGACGGCAGCTGCCCGGTGGGGCCGCACACCTGGCACTCGGCCTACTGGTCGGCGCAGTGCGCCATCGCCGGCGCCGACCGCATCGCGGCCGGCGACCGCCACGCCTACGCCATCTGCCGCCCGCCCGGCCACCATGCGCGCCGCGACGCGGCCGGCGGCTTCTGTTACCTGAACAATGCCGCCATCGCCGCGCAACGCCTGCGCGACACCTTCGGCCGCGTCGCCATCCTGGACACCGACATGCACCACGGCCAGGGCATCCAGGACATCTTCTACGAGCGCAGCGACGTGCTGTATGTGTCGATCCACGGCGACCCCGAGAATTTCTATCCCGTGGTGGCCGGTTTCGAGGACGAGCGCGGCGCGGGCGAAGGCTACGGCTACAACCTCAACCTGCCGATGCCGCACGGTTCGCCCGAGTCGGTGTTCTTCGACCGCCTGCGCGAGGCGCGCGCCGCGATCGAGCAATTCCAGCCTGATGCGCTGGTGCTGTCGCTCGGCTTCGACATCTTCGAGAAGGACCCGCAGGCCATGGTGGCGGTCACGGAAGACGGCTT
>NZ_CYTY01000003.1:39334-62376 GCF_001298995.1 Achromobacter sp. 2789STDY5608615 | reverse complement strand
CGTGGTGCAGGCGCGCGGCGTGGGCCGGGCGGCGCAGGCCCTGCACCTGAGCCAGCCGGCGGTCAGCCAGGCGCTCAAGCGGCTCGAGGACGCGGTCGGCGGCATGCTGCTGCATCGCCGCAACGGCGAATTCCGCCTGACCGGCCTGGGCGAAGAGATCTACGCCGTCGCCCGCGACATGTACGGCACCATGGCGCGCATCGAGACCGCCGCCTCGCAGGAACGCGACGAGGTCGCGGGCACGCTGCGGCTGCTGGTCATGAGCCGCATCCAGAGCGCGGCCTACGACGATTTCCTGGCGGACTTCCACCAGCGCCATCCCAAGATCGAGTTCCATATCGAGGTGCTGCCCAGCGCCGACATCCTCGACGCGCTCTCCAAGCGCGTGCCGGCCCTGGGGCTGTGCCTGTGCCGCAAGCCGGTCGAGGCGCTGGAGCGCCGGCTGTTCCTGCGCCACCACTACGCGGTGGTGTGCGGCCGCCGTCATCCGCTGTTCTCGCGGCCGCGCGTCGGCATCGAAGACCTGATGGACCAGAATTTCGTCTGTTTCGCCAGCGACCAGATCGGCGACACGCTGTCGCCGCTGACCATCTTCCGCGACCAGCAGGGCTTCACCGGGCGCATCGTCGGCACCTCGCCGCATATCGAGGAAGTGCGGCGCATGGTGGTGGCCGGCATCGGCCTGAGCTTCCTGCCCGAGCACCTGATCGTGCAGGACGTGGTCAACGGCGAGCTGCGGCGCCTGCCGCCCAACGAGAGCGTGGCCGAGATCGACGTGTTCCTGGCCTGGCACCGGCAGCGCAAGCTGAGCGCGGTCGAAATGGCCTACCTGGCCGCGTTCGAGCGTTTCCTGGCGCGTACGCCGCTGGCCGCACGCGCGCGCTGAGGCCGCCGCGCCTCGGGCCGGCCGGCCGCCGGCAAGATAACGCCGCCCAACGGCGCCGGTTCTGGCGATAATGGCTGTTCCCCTTTCGCTTCGCCACCTGAGGACACCCATGTCTCGCTGGACCTTCTACACCGCGCCGGGCACTTGCGCCCTGGCCACCCATATCGCCCTGCATGAAGCCGGCGCCGACTTCGAGGTCGTCAAGCTGGACTTCAGCGCCGGACAGCAGCAAAGCCCCGAATACCTGCGCGTCAATCCCAAGGGCCGGGTGCCGGCGCTGGCCACCGAGCATGGCGTCCTGACCGAGACGCCGGCCCTGCTGGCCTTCGTCGCGCAGTCCTTTCCCCAGGCCGGCCTGGCGCCGCTGGGCGACGCCTACGCCTTCGCGCGCCTGCAGGAACTGAACAGCTACCTGGCCTCCACCGCCCACGTGGCGCACGCGCACAAGCGGCGCGGCGCGCGCTGGGCCGACGACCCGGCCGCGCACGAAGCCATGCGAGCCAAGGTGCCCGAGACCATGACGGCCTGCGCCGCCTACCTGGAATCGCAGATCGCCGGCCCGTGGGCGCTGGGCGAACAGTTCAGCGTGGCCGACGCCTATCTCTACACCATCGGCAGCTGGCTGGAAGGCGACGGCGTCGACCTGGCGCGGTTCCCCAAGCTGGGCGCCTACCTGGCGCGGGTCGCGGCGCGGCCGGCGGTGCAGCGCGCGCTGGCCGACGCCAGCCAGTGAGGTTCAGCGCGCCGCGTCCGCCGCCAGGCTGCGCGGCGTGGTGGCGCCGTAATCCTCGTCCGCATAGATGCAGGCCGGCAGCGGCGACACGGCGCGGCCGCCCTGCTCCCACAGCGCTTCGAGCCAATCGGCCGCGGTGTCGGCAATGGCGTCCTGCACGCAGAAGCCCGGCTCGCGCCCGAACAGCGGCACCTCGGGCGATACGCCGCTTGCCTTGTGCACCACGTCGAACAGGTGCCGATGGCCTTCGATGGCCTTGTTCAGCACGTACAGGTCGGGGCCATCCAGGCCGATGACGATGGAGAAAGTCCCTTCGCCGTCCTGGTCCGGAAAAATGCCGAACTGGATCTCGCGCGCCTTTTCGGGCAGGCGCGGAAACAGGCCTTGAAGGGTGCGCAGCGCGCGGTCGGTGTGGGCATCGAGCACGCGCCGCAGCGCTGCCTGGTAGTCTTGTTGGTTCATGGCGCCAGCTTAGCGGATCGAATTCATTTCTGTTATTTCTGTCTTGACAGAAATAACAGAAATACCTACAGTGGCCGCATGACACTGACACCGATCGCCGAACGCTTCATCCTGCACTGGGGCGAAATGGGCTCGCGCTGGGGCGTGAACCGCACCGTGGCGCAGATCCACGCCCTGCTCTACCTGCTGGGCCGCCCCGCGCCGGCCGAGGAAATCGCCGAGACCCTGGGCGTGGCGCGCTCGAACGTCAGCAACAGCCTCAAGGAATTGCAGGCCTGGCGCCTGGCCAAGGTGGTGCACGTCATGGACGACCGGCGCGACCACTTCGAAACCTCCACCGATATCTGGGAGCTGTTCAAGCTGATCGTCGAGGGCCGGCGCCAACGCGAGATCGATCCCACGCTGACCATGCTGCGCGATACGCTGGCCAGCCCCGAGATGGCCGACGAAACCCCGCTCACGGCGCAGCGCGTGCGCGAGACACTGGATTTCCTCGAGATCCTCACCACCTGGTCGGACGAGATGTTGCGCATGAAGCCCGACACCCTGATGAAGACGCTCGGCATGGGCGCGAAGATCAGCAAGACGATGCGCCGCACCAAGGGCTGACGACATGGCGGGACCTCGATCCCGCCTTTTTTTATCCACGAATTTCTGTCTGTACAGAAATATCAGAAATAAAAGAATCGATGATGAACACTCACGGAGGGCGGAATCCATGAACATCCTGGTATGCGGCGCGAACGGCTTCATCGGCCGGGCGTTGTGCGAGGCCCTGGCGCGCGATGGCCACCGGGTGCTCAGGGGCGTGCGCCAGCCCCGGCGGCAGGACGAGATCGCGGTGGATTATCTGGCGGACACGGCCCCCGCCGACTGGACGGACCGCCTGCGCGGCATCCACGTCGTCATCAACGCGGTCGGCATTCTGGTCGAAGGCGGCGGCCGCGATTTCGACCGCATCCACCGCCGCGCGCCGATCGCGCTGTTCGAGGCCGCGGCGCAGGCCGGCGTCAGGCAGGTGCTGCAACTGTCGGCGCTGGGCGCGCAGCGCGGCGATACCCCCTACTTCCAGAGCAAGCGCGCGGCCGACGACCATCTGCGCGCCTTGCCGATCGCGCACCACATCCTGCGGCCGGCGCTGGTCTATGGCGCGCACGGCGCGTCGGCGCGCTTTTTCCGCGCCGTGGCGTCGTTGCCGCTGCATCTGCTGCCCGCCGGCGGACGGCAGGCGCTGCGGCCGATCCACGTCGACGAACTGGCCGAGGTCGTTGTCCGGCTGGTGCGCGGCGCGGCGGACGCCCCGGCGGTGCTGGACCTGGTGGGCGGCGCCGAAGTCAGCTTCAAGCGCATGCTGGCGACCTACCGGCAATCGCTGGGGCTCCCCGCCGCGTGGACCCTCGCCGTGCCCGGCGCGCTGATCAGCGCCGGCGCCGTGCTGCTCGATCGCGTGCCCGGTTCGCTGCTGACGCGCGACACCTGGCGCATGCTGCGCGCGGGCAACAGCGCCGACCCGTCCGCCACGGCGCGGGCGCTGGGGCGGATGCCGGCGGGGCTGGAGACCTTCATCCCCGCCGCCGAGGCGCCCGCGTTGCGCCAGCAGCCCCTGGCGGCCTGGCGGCCCGGGCTGCTGCGCGGCGCGCTGGCGCTGATCTGGCTCTGGACCGCCGTGTGCAGCGCCTTCGTCTATCCGGTCGCGGGCAGCCTGGCGCTGCTGGCGCCGGTCGGCCTGCACGGATCGGCCGCCCTGGCGGCCCTCTACCTGGCCGCGGCGCTGGACGCCGCGCTGGGCCTGGCCACGCTGTGGCGGCCGGGGCGGCGGCTGTGGACCGCGCAACTCGCGCTGGTGCTGGCGTATTCCGCGGTGATCGCCATCGCGCTGCCGGAATTCCTGTGGCATCCCTTCGGCCCGCTGCTGAAAAACGCCGCCGTCATCGCGCTCCTGTTCATCCTGCTCTGCGAGGAAACCCAGCCATGAATACCTATCTCACGATCAAGACCCTGCACATCCTGTCGTCCGTCCTGCTGGTGGGAACCGGTTTCGGCACGGCGTTCTACCTGTTCTTCGCCAATCGCACCGGCTCGGTGCCGGCCATCGCGGCGGTCTCGAAGCTGGTGGTGCGGGCCGACCTGTGGTTCACCACGCCGGCCGTGGTGGTCCAGCCGCTGTCCGGATTGTGGCTGGCGCATGCCGCCGGCTGGCACTGGAGCACGCCGTGGATCGGCCTGTCGATCGGCCTGTATCTGCTGGCGGGCGCCTGCTGGCTGCCGGTGGTGTGGCTGCAGTACGAGATGGCCAGGATGGCCGCCAGCGCCCAGGCCGACGGCGCCACGGCGCTGCCGCCGCGCTACTGGCGATTCGCGCGCTGGTGGGAATGGCTGGGCTATCCGGCGTTCATCGCGATGGTGGTCGTCTACTACCTGATGGTGGCCAAGCCGGCGCTGTAGCGGCGCGGCCGCGGCAACCGGCGCGGCGGTCCAGGCTCAGGGCAACCCGGATCGCCACGCTGGCTTGGCCGCTCAGTCGATCGCCGCGCCGGCGGTCTTCACCACCTTGCCCAGGCGCGTGTATTCCTCGGCGCCGAACTCGGCCAGCGACTGGCGCGTGGTCGGCGACGGGATGGCCCCGCGCGATTCCAGCGCCTGCTTGACCTCGGGGCGCGCCAGGGCTCGGCCCACGGCGGCGTTGAGCTTGTCGAGGATGGCGGTCGGCGTGCCCTTGGGCGCATAGAGCCCGTCCCAGGCGAAGAACTCGTAGCCCTTGACCCCGGCCTCGCTCATGGTCGGGATATCCGGATTCGAGCGCACCCGTTCCGGCGTGGTCACGCCCAGGGCCCGCAGCTTGCCCGCCGCGATCTGGCCCGACACGTTCGGCATCACGTCGATCAGCAGCGAGATGCGGCCGCCCAGCAGGTCCGTCATCGCCGCGCTGCCGCCCTTGTAGGGAATGTGCATGATCTTGACGCCGGCCATCTGGTTCAGCAGTTCACAGGCCAGGTGCGACGAGGTGCCGTTGCCGGCCGAGCCACAGGTCAGCTCGCCCGGGTGCGACTTGGCGTAGTCCAGCAGCTGCGCCAGCGATTTGAAGCGGTCGTCGGTGGCGTTGACCACCAGCGCGGCGGCGATCACCGTGAAGCGCGAGATCGGCTCGAAGTCGCCCGGCGCATAGCCGGGCGATTTGTACAGCCAGTGGTTGGTGGCCTGGGTGCCGTTGGTGCCATAGGACAGCGTGTAGCCGTCGGGGTTGGCGCGCGCGGCGATGGAGGTGCCGATGTTGCCGCCGGCGCCCGGGCGGTTCTCGACGATGATGGATTGGCCGAGTTCGCGCGCCAGCGGTTCGGCCACCAGCCGCGCCAGCGTGTCGCCGCCGCCGCCGGCGGCGAACGGGACGACCAGCGTGATGGCATGGGTGGGCCAGTTGGCGGTCTGCGCCAGGGTCGGGCCGGCCGCCAGCGCCAGGCAGGCGGCCGCCAGGCGGATCGAGGTCTTGAAGGGGGTCATGGTTTGTCTCCTTGGGGGTGCGGGGCGCGCGTCCGCTGGTTTTGGTGTATCGGGCGCGCGGAATGAAAAACAGGTTCGGGGCGGTCTCCCGGCGGCCGGCTCACACGAAGCGGCAGCTGACCGCGCCCAGCGCGCCATAGTCCACGTGGAACGTGTCGCCCTGCTGGGCGAACACGGGCCGCGTGAACGAGCCGCTCAAAATGATCTGGCCGGGTTCGAGCGCGACGTCGTAGCCGGCCAGCTTGTTGGCCAGCCACACCACGCCGTTGGCGGGATGGTTGAGCACGCCCGCCGCCAGGCCGGTTTCCTCGATCACCGCGTTGCGCGACATCATCGCGCCGACCCAGCGCAGGTCGACCGCGTCGACGCGCACCGGCCGTCCGCCCATCACCACGCCGGCATTGGCGGCGTTGTCGGCGATGGTGTCGAAGACCTTGCGCGGCCGCTTGCTGTCGGGGTCGATCTGGTGCGAGCGCGCGTCGATGATCTCGAGCGCGGGGATCACGTAGCGCACCGCGTCCAGCACGTCGAACAGCGTCACGCCGGGGCCCTTGAGCCGCCGGTCCAGGATGAAGGCAAGCTCGACCTCCACCCGCGGCACGATGAAGCGGTCACGAGGGATCTCGGCGCCGTCGTCGAACAGCATGTCGTCCAGCAAGGCGCCGTAGTCAGGCTCGTCGATCTGCGAGGACAGCTGCATGGCGCGCGAGGTCAGGCCGATCTTGTGGCCGACCAGCCGGCGGCCGCCGGCGATCTTGGCCGCCACCCATTCGCGCTGGATGGCGTAGGCGTCGGCGATGGTGATGTCGGGATGCTCCAGCGACAGCTGGCGCACCTGGGTTCGGCTGCGTTCGGCCTGGTCCAGGCGTTGGGCCAGCGCCTTGATGGTGGCGGCATCCATGGGGGCTCCTTGGGGTGTCATGGGATTTTCCGGCAGGGTTTCGGGAATGTCATTCGGGCGGCAGGTGGCGCCGGCTGCGCTTTTCCGCCAATAGCCAATCCTGGCCGCTGGCGACCAGCCGGTCCTGGCAGTCGCGGATGGCGACCAGGCGCGGCGCCCCGCCCTGCGCCTGCGGGTCGCTGTCGTAGGCGGTCAGGAAATAGCCCAGCGTGGCCTGCGAGCCGCTGTGTTCGAGCAGGCGCAGGTTGGTGATGACGTGACAGGTGGTGCGCTGCGGCGGGCGCGCCTCCAGGGCCGCCAGCACGTCGGCCGGCCCCGTCAGCAACTGGCCCTGGCGCAGCCAGGTGCCGTCCGGCGCCATGAGCGCGGCGGCGGCCTCGTGGCGCCGCGTATCCAGCGCATGGAAGAAGGCCAGCACGACCGCCTCGCAGGCGGCCTTGACGTGTTCGGTCTGCATTCGGTTCTCCATCAGATTCAGCCGATCCGGGCGCTGGACAGCGGCGCGTCGGCGCGCGCCAGTTGCGCGGGGTCCACCTGGACGCCCTGGGCGATCCACTGGCGCAACTGGCGCAGATCGCGCGCCGCGTTCACCGCCACGGCGCCGACGACGCGGCCGCCCTCGTCCAGCGCCACCGACAGCAGCGCCCGCGCATCCGCCTGGGGCCGCAGCACTTCACATTCGGCCCGCGCCGGAAAACCGGCGATCTGCACCATGGCGTCGTATTGCTCCGACCAGACCGCGCCGCTGGGCAGGTAAGGCCGGCCGGCATCCAGCGCCGACAGCGCCGCCGCCGCGCCCTGGTCCTGGGCGTTCTGCCAGGATTCCAGGCGGATGGGGCCGCCGCCGGCGGGCACCGCCACCGCCACGTCGCCGGCCGCCAGCACATCGGGCGCCGACGTGCGGCAGTATTCGTCCACCAGCACGCCGCGCTCGCAGGCGATGCCGGCTTCGCGCGCCAGGGCGTCGTTGGCCTGCATGCCGACCCCGAGCACCACGGCGTCCGCTTCCAGGCGGCTGCCATCGGCCAGTTCGGCCACGCAGCCGCCCTCGGGCCGCGCATGCACCGCGCGCAGACTGCTGTTCAGGCGCAGGGCCACGCCCTGCCCGGTGTGCAATGCGGCCAGATGCGCCGACACGCCGGGCGGCACGCTGCGGGCGCACAGGCGCGGCGCCTGCTCCAGCACCGTGGTGGCGCAGCCCGCCTGGCGCGCGGTGGCGGCCACTTCCAGGCCGATCCAGCCGCCGCCCGCGATGACGATGCGCCGGCCCGGCCCCAGCCGGGCGCGCAGGCGCAAGGCATCGTCGCGGGTTCGCAGCACGTGGACGGCGCGGCTTTCGGCGCCCGGCAAGGCCGGCACGATGGGCCGGCCGCCGGTGCACAGGATCAGCTTGTCGTAGTCGATCACGGCGCCCTCGGAGGTCTCGACCTGATGGCGCTCGGGCCGCAGCCGGGTCGCCGCGACGCCGGGCCGGAACGCGATGTCCAGCTCGGCCAGCTTTTCTCGCGAGAACAGCTCGGTGCTTTCCGGCGCGGCCTGGCCGCCCAGCACCGCCTTGCTCAAGGGAGGACGCTCATACGGCGCGTGCGGCTCGTCGCCCAGCAGCACGATGCGGCCGGCGTAGCCGCGGCCGCGCAACGTCGCCGCGGCCCAGCCGCCGGCCTGCCCCGCGCCGACGATGACGATGGCGCCCGCGCTCACGCCGCCTCCGGGCTCAGGTAGATGGTGTCGGCCTCGACCCGCACCGCATAGCGCCGCAGGTCGGTGGTGACGGGCGGGCATTGCGGCTTGCCGCTGCGGATGTCGAACACGCCCTGATGCAAGGGACATTCGATGGTGCCGTCTTCCATATAGCCGTCGGCCAGGCTGGCGTTGCCGTGCGGGCAGCGGTCCTGGGTGGCGCATATCTCGCCCTGCAGGTCATAGAGGCAGACCGCCTCGCCCTCCAGCGCGACGCGCAGCGTGCCGGTGTCGGGGGAAATGTCGCCCACCTGGGCGACCGGAGTCCAGGTCGCCATGGTCACAGCCCCATCGCGTTGCGGTAATAGTCGTAGAACGAGCGGATCAGCACCTCGGTCACCATGTAGTCGGCCGGCTCGGTGTCGCGGCCGCCCATCTCGACGATGCCGCGCGCCTCCGGGTAGCCGGTGACGCCGATCTGCACCTGGTTCAGCATCTCGCTGTCGTCCATCGAGACGAAACCGGCCGGGCCCAGCAGGTTGGCGTGCTTCAGGCGCAGGCGGGTCATTTCCTCGTCGTCGTCCTCGTAGCCGTAATAGGTGAAGACGAGCTCATGCTCGGTCGGGCTGCGCGGGATCACGTGGCGGGTCTTGAGCGAATTGGCCTGGATGCCGAACTGGGCGGCCGGAAAGACCCAGGCGCCGCCGACGCGGCCGCGGTTGAATTCCGCGCGCGGGGTAACCGTTTCCAGGTCGAGCAGCTCCAGGTCGTCGCGGAAGCGGCTCATCTCGCTGGTGGCCTCGGTCTTCTTCTTGCCCTCGTTGTGCGACACCATCACGCTGTGCGCGCCGCCGCCGGTGGGAATGCACTCAGACTTGGAATCCGCGCGCCACAGGCCGAAGGTGATGTAGAAGGTGTGCAGCAAGGTGGCGTGGTACGGGTCCTTCAGGTTCTCCAGGTACATCTTCCAGTTGCTGGGGATCAGTTGGCGGCTGTAGCCCAGCAGCTTGAGCTTCTTGCCCGGCAGCATGTGGTCGATCTCGGCCAGCACCTCGGCGCCGCAGTATTCCTCGAAGCTGGGCGCATCGTCGGCGAACGTCGCCCAGATCGAGCCGCCGCGATTGACGCTGCGCAGCTTGCGGATGCCGTTCTGCCTGGGATCGAAGTCGCGCGGCATGCCGCCCTTGCCCATGGCGCCGCGGCGGAACGGCACGCCCTGCAGGTTGCCGTCCAGGTCGTAGTTCCACTGGTGGTACGGGCAGGTGAAGTCGGTCACCTGGCCGGTGTTCTGCCAGCAGATCTGGGCGCCGCGGTGGGCGCAGCGGTTCTCCAGCACGTTGATCTCGCCGCTTTCGGTGCGCACCATGATGACCGGACGGTTGCCGATCCAGTTGCGCTTGTAGCAGCCGGGCTCGGGCACCTCGCACTCCAGGCCGACGTAGTTCCAGGTGCGGCCGCCGAAGAACACGTCCATTTCCTTCTGGAAGATGGCCGGATCGGTGTAGACCCAGTTGGGGATGCGCGTGTAGCCCTCCTTGGGCCAGCGGCGCTCGATATGGATGGGGGCCGTGGCGGGCGCGTCCAGCACGGCGGAATCGGAACAGGTCATGGCGGGTTTCCTGGCAGCGGGATCAGAGGGGAACGATGAGCGAGGTGCGCACGCGGTAGTTGTCGTAGACGCAGTCGCGGCGGGTCAGCGCCAGGCCTTGCGGCGTCAGGCGCAGCTCGTCCAGGTAGCGGCCCACCATGTTCAGCGTGGGTTCGCGGTCGGACAGCGACTCCATTACGGCGAAATTGGCCTGGGCCACGATGCGCTCGCCCTGCGCCTCGATGACGCGCACGCCGCTGATGAAGTGGCGCAACGAACGCGGCTCGAACATGGTGGTTTCGCGCAGCGCGGTGACGCGGTCGCGCAGCATGTTCTTGTTCATGCAATAGATCAGGCCGAGCGGCAAGCCGGCGTCGTGGTTCTCGCGCGACAGCACGCGGTAGTGGCAGTCCTCGGTGAAGAAGCCCGGCCATTCCTCCAGCCGGTCTTCGTCCAGGCAGTAGGCGTAGTCGTCGTAGAAATCGCGCAGGCGGGCGCGCAGCGAGGTGTCGTCGGGCAGTTGGATCTGGGTCATGGGAATTTCCGGGATGCGAGCGGCGCGCTCAGGACGCGGCGGCCAGTTGCGCCAGGTTGCTTTCGAAACCGCCCTGGCTGCCGAGCGCCAGGATCGGTTCCTGCATGCGCTCCTGCCAGATCAGCGATTCCATGGCGATCTGCAGGGGATGGTCCTGCACCGTCAGGGCCGAGGTGGTCTCGGTGCCCGAGTGGTGCGAATGCATGGCCCACCCGGGCGCCGACAGGATCAGGTCGCCGGCCTTCCAGTCCAGCCGCACGCCGTTGACCTTGCTGTAGCCGTTGCCGCGCAGGTAGTAGTTGATGGCCGACGAGCTGTGGCGGTGCGGCACGTGGTGGTTGTCCGGCGGCGACGACGAGATCGTGGCGAAGAAGCTGTGGGTGGTGCCGATGCGGCGCTCGGTGGCCGGGTTGTACAGCACGAACAGGCGGCGGCCGTTGTAGCCGCGCGCCATGTCCTCGACGCTGGGCAGGTGGCGCGAGACCGCCGCCCAGGGCCAGTGCAGCGCCTTCGATTCCAGCACGTCGATGTCGATCAGCCACTCGTAGCCCATCAGCCAGGCGCCTTCCGGCGTGATCTGCTCGCGCAGCGCCAGGTCGCGGGCGCGCGCCGCCTCGGGCGAGCGGGCCGGCGCCGGGCGGGTGTTGGCGTCGGCCGGCGGCACGTCGCCCTCGAACTCCTCGACGTAGTGAATCTCGAGCTTTTCCAGCAGCGGCGCGTTGGAGTACGACAGCCGCACCCAGGGCGTCTGGCCGTCATTGCGGTACGAATGCACCTGCATCGCCGGCGTGTTCCACACGTCCCAGCGGCCCACCGGGATATCGCGGCCGGCCACCGTGGCCACGCCCTCGCCGCTGATACAGATCTCCAGCATGTTGGAGTTCTTGCGCAGGTTGAAGGTGCATTCGCCGGGGTTGACGACGTTGATGGTGACGTCCGTGCCGGGGGCCAGGCCCAGGCCCGGCGCGGTCGCCAGCGGATGGGCGATGAGCGAAGCGCGGCGGCCGTTGTCGGGGCGCGGCGCGTCGATCAGGCGGGCGATCTCCAGGTCGATCTCCTCCTTGGGGATCACGATCGATGGCCATTTGTTCTGCTCGCGGGGCGCGGCCCCGCTGACGTCGATGAACATGTCTGTCTCCTGTGGCCGGCGGCGGTTCGCGCCGGCGTCATGATGATTTGAAGGGGGTGATTGGAATCAGGGTTGCGCCAGCAGCAGGTTCTCGCGGGTCTGGGGCGGCAAGGCGACGCCCAGCCCGTTATCGCGGGCGTGCTCGTACGCCACCCGCGCCATCGCCAGGTCCGACAGGCCCATGCCCATGCCCTTGAACAGCGTCAGCCGCGCATCCGGCGCGCGGGTCTCGCCGCGCGCCAGCAGGTCGCCCAGCACCGCCACGCCATCCCATGGCGCGCCGTCCGCGCCATAGCGTTCGCGCAATTCGCGCGAGCCGCGCCGGGCGTTTTCCAGGTCGTCCACCACCACGCGGTCGGCGCGCTCGAACACGTCCTGGCTGAATTCGGCCTTGGCCGGCAGGATCGCGCCCACCGCGTTCAGGTGGCGGCAGTCGGCCAGCCGGGCCGCGTCGACGAAAGGCTCGACGGCGCGGGTGATCAGCGTCACGATCTCGGCGCCGTCCAGCGCGTGTTCCAGGGTGGGCGATTCCTCGATGGCGAAGGCGTACTTGCCGGCCACCGCCTCGACAAAGGCGCGGCGTTTTTCCGGGGTCGGGCTGTGGATCCGCACGCGCTGCAGCGGGCGCACCGCGGCCAGCGCCGCCAGTTGCGTCACGGCCTGCGGCCCGGTGCCGATCAGCGCGGCCTGCGTCGCGCCCTCGGGCGCCAGGGCGCGGGTCGCCACGCCGCTGATGGCAGCGGTGCGCAGCATGCCCAGCGCGCGCGCCTCGATCACCGCCCGCAACAGGCCGGTGTCGGCGTCGAACAGGCTGAACAGCGACCCGCCGCCCGCCTTGGTGTGGACCCAGGTCTTGAAACCGGCATAGCCGCCGGGGCCGGGCTGTACCGAGCCCAATGCATGCATCGAGCTGCCGTCGCCCCAGGTGGCCAGCGCCTTGGGCACGTTGCGCGCGCCCTCCTTCGCCTGCGCCACCAGCATGCGCTGCAGCGCGTCGATGGCGCGCGGGATGGTCAGCGCCGCCACCACGTCTTTTTCGGTGAGATACCGCAATGCCTCGGTCATGCCTGTGTCCTTCGTGTCAGTGGGGGTGGGCGGGTTCGTCCGCCACCGTGTTGCGCAGCGTGCCGACGCCCGGCACCTCGATCTCCAGCGTGTCGCCGGCCGCCAGGAAGCGCGGCGGCTGGCGGCTGGAACCGACGCCTTCCGGCGTGCCGGTGGCGATCACGTCGCCGGGCGCCAGCGGCGTGAAGGCGCTGATGTAGGCGATCAGTTCGGGAATCGGGAAGATCAGATCGGCCAGTTCGCCCTGCTGCACGGTCTCGCCGTTCAGGCGCGTCTGGATGCGCAGGCCCGCCGGGTCGCCGATCTCGTCGGCGCTGACCAGCCAGGGGCCGATCGCGCCGCTGCGCTCGAAGTTCTTGCCGGGCGTGACCTGGGCGTTGTGCTTCTGGAAGTCGCGCACCGAGTTTTCGGCCATACAGGTGTAGCCGGCCACGTGGGCCAGGGCGTCGCGCGCCGCGATGTGGCGCCCTGCCCGCCCGATCACCACGGCCAGTTCGCCCTCGTAGTCGAAGCGGTCGGAGGCCCGCGGCTTCCAGACCGGCGCGCCGTGGCCGACGAAACTGTCGGGATAGCAGGCGAACAGCGAGGGATGGCGCGGCAGCTCGCGGCCGGCCTCGGCCACGTGGCGGCCGTAGTTCAGGCCGACGCAGAGGATCTTGCGCGGCGCCGGCACCGGCGGCAGCCATTGCAGGCCGGCCAGCGCAATGCCGGGGCCGTCATGGCCGGCCGCCGCTTGCGCGATGGCCTCGATGCCCGCCGCCAGGGCCGTGGCCAGGTCGGGCCAGTACCGCGTCAACGGCACAACCTCGGCGTCGCGCAGCACGCCCCAGGCCGGTTGGCCCGCGTGTTCGAAGCTGATCAGCTTCATCTTGTCTCCTGTCCTGTGGGCGGCGCTCCTGGCATGCAATTGAGTGACGCATTGCATGCATTCAGTGGCTTTTAAGTGCCTTGACCGCTGTTTTTCCGAATTATTGCATGCAATTTTGATAAATCGCAAGGCTGAATTGTTTTTTTCTTGAGCGATTGCATGCAATTTTGTAGGTACACTGGAGGTCCTTTCAGACACGCTCCCGCCGACGCCCCGCTATGGCCGCTCAGATCGACAAAGTGATTTCCGAACTCCGGGACATGGTGCTTTCCGGCGCCCTGCAGCCCGGCGAACGCGTGGTGGAACTGCAGTTCTCGGCGCGCCTGGGCGTGTCGCGCACGCCGCTGCGCATCGCGCTGACTGAGCTGGAAAAGGAAGGCCTGCTGGAGCGCCTGCCCTCGCGCGGCTTTCGCGTGCGCGCTTTCACCGTCGACGAGATCGGCGACGCGGTGGAAGTGCGCGGGGTGCTGGAAGGCATGGCGGTGCGGCTGCTGGCCGAACGCGGCGCCAACGCCGAGGTGCTGGAGCAGCTGTCGCAAGCGGTGGAGGAAGGCCGCGCCCTGCTGGCGCCGGCGCGGCGCGACCCCAAGGCCACGGTGGATGCGCGCGCCTGGGGGCAGATCAACCGCCGCTTCCACGAGATCCTGTGCGAAGCGGCCGGCAACCGCGCCCTGCTGTCGGCGCTGGAACATAACAACAAGACGCCGCTGGCCGGCCCGGCCGCGCTGACGCTGCCGTCCACGCCATCGCAGCTGGAAACGCCTTTCGTGCTGCGGGCGCAATCGGATCACGAGGACCTGCTGCGGGCGATCACGCGGCGCGAGGCCGCGCGCGCCGAGAACCTGATGCGCGAGCACGCCTATCGCAGCCGCGAGAACAAGCGCGTGCTGCTGGAATCCCTGCGGGGGGCGTGGCGGGGCTGGCGCAGCCGGCCGACAGCGCGGCGGCCTGACGCCTGCTCAGGCGGGCGGCGCGGGAACGGCGCGGCTCAAGCTGAGCCGCCGGGTTGCGTGACGGTCAGAACCAGCGGCGCACGCGCTCGCGAATGGCGCCGGCATAGGCCCAGCACCACACCGCCAGCGCCAGCATCGCCACCGTGAAATAGGCGCGCGCCTCGAGCGGCACCGGATTCAGGCGTGACAGCGTCGGGAACGGCTCGTAGCCGATGAAGTCGCTGGCGGCCAGCGCGCTGAACAGCAGCGCCAGCGCCGGGCCGGTGAAATGCGGGCGTTCGCCGCGGGTCTGCGGATCGGCGCGGAAATACCAGTGACACCAACGCAGCAGCTGGATCACGACGGCGACCAGCGGAACGACCAGGGCAAGCTGCAGCACGAGCAGCGCAACGATGACTTGAGTGGGAAGCATGCCCGCGATTTTACGGCGTGCCGGACACCAGCGCGTCCAGGCGCCTGAAGAACGCCTCGTAACGCTCGGGATCGGTCACCTGGCGGGTCCGGGCGTCGCCATTGCTGTCCCAGACGGTCTCGTTCAGGTTGGCCCAGACGCGGGTGGTGCCGCCCTCCTCGCGCAGCACCAGCTGGGCATAGGTGCTCTTGTGATCGGGCTTGGCGCCATACGCCAGGCCTTGCGACTTGAGCAGGCCGCGCAGCATTTCGCGGCGCTTGCTGACCAGGGCTTCGTGCTGTTCGCCGCTGACGATCTCGGTCGCGGAATCGGCCGCCACCTGCGTGTAGCCGGCGGCAGTCAAGGCCTCGACGCAAGCCCGCAGGGCCCGCGCCGGCGCCACGGCGGGATAGGCCCGCACGCGGATGCGGTCCAGGGCGGCGCGCTCGTCCGCCGTCAGGTCGATCACGGTCTGCTTCGAGCTGTAGCGCACCATGCTGCCGCCATTGCCCGTGACGCGTTCGGGCGCCTTGGGCGCTTTCGGCTGGGTCGAACAGGCGGCCAACAGCGGGAGGGCCAGGACGGCCGCCCTTTGCAGGCGGCGGGAACGCGACGGAAGAATCATGGCGGGGAAACGACCCAGCGGGCCAGGAGTGGACGCGCGGCGGAGCAACCACGCGCCCCGGGCTGGCCGGATCATAGCGGATCCCCCCGCCCGGCGCGATGACGGCGGCAAGACCAGCCCGCGCCCCGTCGCGCACGGCGAGCCATCGGGACAACCCCTATTACCCGCGCCTGCCCAAACAACTATCGTATTCGAGAATTATCAAATAAGAGAATTCTCGCTTCCGACAAAATGGCCGCAGACACAACCTACGATTACGCCGTCATCGGCGCCGGCATCGCCGGCGCCTCCGTGGCCTACCGCCTGAGCGCGGCCGCCTCCGTGGTGGTGCTGGAGCGCGAGGCGCAGCCCGGCTACCACTCCACCGGCCGTTCGGCCGCCATGTTCATGGAGACCTACGGCACCGCCCAGATCAAGGCGCTGACGCGCGCCAGCCGCGATTTCTACGAACATCCGCCGCAGGGTTTCTGCGAGCATCCCCTGCTGAGCCCGCGCGGCGTGCTGTACATCGCCGCGCCCGGCCAGCAGGACCTGCTGCAGGAGGTCTACGACGATTTCCGCAGTCAGTCGCCCAACGTCACGCTGATCGACGCCGAACAGGCCATGGCGCGGGTGCCGTGCCTGCGCCCGGACCAGCTGTGCGGCGCCATCGAGGAACCGGACGCCCGCGACATCGACGTGCATGCGCTGCACCAGGGCTTCCTGCGCGGCATGACGCGCCAGGGCGCGGTGCTGCGCAACCACGCCGAACTGATGGCGGCCTCTTACGCGGACGGCGCCTGGACCCTGACGCTGGCGGGCGGCGAATCGCTGCGGGCGCGGGTGCTGGTGAACGCGGCCGGCGCCTGGGCCGACCATGCCGCCACGCTGTGCGGCGTGCGGCCGGTGGGCCTGCAGCCGTGCCGCCGCACCGCCTTCACCTTCACCGGGCCGGACGATGTCGACTTCGCGCACTGGCCGGCGGTGGTCGGCGTGGACGAGAGCTTCTATTTCAAGCCCGACGCCGGCCAGCTGCTGGGCTCGCCCGCCAATGCCGATCCGGTGCCGGCGCACGACGTGGTGCCCGAGGAACTGGACGTGGCCACGGGCATCTACCGCATCGAATCGGCCACCTCGCTGACCATCCGCCGCCCGCGCCACACCTGGGCCGGCCTGCGCTCGTTCGTGGCCGACGGCGATTTCGTGATCGGCTGGGACAGCGCCACGCCCGCCTTCTTCTGGCTGGCGGCCCAGGGCGGCTACGGCATCCAGTCCGCCGCCGGCGTCTCGCGCCTGGCCGCCGACCTGCTGCTCGACCTGCCCTTGAATGCCAGCCTGACCGCGCAGGGCGTCGACCCCGCGCGCCTGTCGCCGGCCCGTTTTTCCCCATCCTGATAGGAGCCCGTTCCATGAGCCAAGCCATCCAGCGCCTGCCCAGCAGCCTGCCCTTCCCGTTCTCGCGGGCCGTGAAGGCCGGCGGCTTCCTGTTCCTGTCCGGCCAGGTGCCGATGAGCGCCGCCGGCGAGGTGGTGCGCGGCGACATCCAGACCCAGACCCGCGCCGCCTGCGAGCGCATTGTCGAAAGCCTGGCGGCCGGCGGCGCGCGCCTGGACCAGGTGGTCAAGGCCACCGTGTGGCTGTCGGACATGGGCCATTTCGCGGGCTTCAACGAGGTCTATAAGGAATTCTTCGGCGCGGCGCTGCCGGTGCGTTCGACGGTGGCGTCGGCGCTGGCCCTGAACGTCGACGTGGAAATCGAAGTGCAGGCGTATATCGGGCAGGACTGAAGCGTACAGACCGACAACCATCCAGAACGGAGCGATCGCATGAAGATTTTTTCCGGGTCCCTGGCGACCGAGACCAACACCTTCTCCCCCATTCCGACCGGCCTGTCGGCCTATCGGTCGCGCGGCTACTACCCGGCCGGCCAGCACCCGGACCGCATGCAGATGTTCTCCGGTCCCCTGTGGGCCGCGCGCCAGCGCGCCCAGGGCAAGGACTGGACGCTGATCGAGGGCATGACGGCGGGCGCGACCCCGGCCGGCCTGACCACCCGCCACGCCTACGAAACCCTGCGCGACGAACTGCTGGAAGACCTGCGCCGCGCCGGCAAGGTCGACATCGCGCTGTTCGGCCTGCATGGCGCCATGGTGGCCGACGGCTATGACGATTGCGAAGGCGACCTGCTGCGGCGGGCGCGCGAGATCGTCGGCCCGGACACGGTGATCGGCGCCGAGCTGGATCCGCACTGCCACCTGACCGACGCCATGGTGAACAGCGCCGATTTCCTGGTGTGCTTCAAGGAATATCCGCACACCGACATCCTCGACCGCGCCTACGACCTGGTCGACCTGTGCGTGGCGCGCGCCGAGGGCCGCATCAAGCCGGCCCGCGCGGTCTATGACTGCGAAATGATCTCCATCATGCACACCAGCCGCGAGCCGATGCGCGGCTTCGTCGACCGCCTGCTGGCGATGGAAGGCAAGGAAGGCGTGCTGTCGGTGTCGATCGCGCACGGCTTCCCGTGGGGCGACACGCCCGACATGGGCTCCAAGGTGCTGGTCTACACCGACGGCGACGCCGGCCAGGCCGAGCGGCTGGCGCGCGCGCTGGGCGAGGAGATCATCGGTTTCCGCGACCAGCTGGCGCCGCCCTACCCCGGCGCCGACGACGCGCTGGACCAGGCGCTGGCGCTGGCCGATTTCCCCGTGGTGCTGGCCGACTCGGCCGACAACGCCGGCGGCGGCGCGCCCAGCGACGCCACCTTCATCCTGGAACGCGTGCTGGCGCGCGGCATCCAGGACGTGGCGACCGGCCCGTTCTGGGACCCGGTGGCGGTGCAGCTCTGTTTCGAGGCCGGCGACGGCGCGCAGATCTCGCTGCGCATCGGCGGCAAGGTGGCGCCGGTGTCGGGCCAGCCGCTGGACCTGGCCTGTGAGATCGTCGCGCTCAAGCGCGACGCCATCATGACCGGGCTGGCCGGCACGCCCGCGCTGCTGGGCGACGTGGCCGTGGTGCGCAGCCAGGGCGTGACCATCGTCATGACCACCAACCGCACCCAGGCCATGGACACCGACCTGTTCACGCAGTTCGGCGTCGATCTGGGCGCGATGAAGCTGGTCATCCCGAAGTCGTCGCAGCACTTCTACGCCTCGTACTCGAAGCTCGGCCGCCACGTCATCTACGTCGAGACGCCCGGCGCCATCACGCAGGACCACAACGCGCTGCCGTTCACCAAGCGCAAGTTGCCGAAATGGCCCTTCAAGGGCTGATATCCAACCATTGCCCACGCAGGCAACCGGACAAAACAAGGGGATGACCATGATGAAACGATTCAGCCTGCTGGGCGCCGCCGCCCTGCTGGCCTGCGGCCTGGCCGTGGGCCAGCCGGCCCAGGCCCAGACCAAGACGCTGCGGATGGTGCCGCACGCGGACCTGAAGACGCTGGACCCGCTGTTCAATACCGCCTATATCACCCGCAACCACGGCTACATGGTGTTCGACACGCTGTTCGCGCAGGACAGCCAGGGCCAGCCCAAGCCGCAGATGGTGGAGAGCTGGACCGCCTCGCCCGACGGCAAGGCCTGGACCTTCAAGCTGCGCCCGGGGCTGAAGTTCAACGACGGCACCCCGGTGACCGCCGAGGACTGCATCGCCTCGCTGCAGCGCTGGGCCAAGAAGGACACGATGGGCCAGGCCCTGATGGCCGCGGGCGCCGAAATGGCAGCCACCGGCCCCGACAGCTTCTCGCTGACGCTCAAGCAGCCGTTCGGCCTGGTGCTGGACGCGCTCGCCAAGCCGTCGGGCATGCCGCCGTTCATCATGCCCAAGCGCCTGGCGCAGACCGACCCAAACACGCCCGTGACGGAAATGGTCGGCTCCGGCCCGTTCCTGTTCAAGCGCGATGAGTGGGTGCCGGGCAACAAGGTGGTCTACGTCAAGAACCCGGCCTACGTGCCGCGCAACGAACCGGCCGACGGCCTGGCCGGCGGCAAGGTCGCCAAGGTCGACCGCATCGAGTGGATCTACATCCCCGACGGCAATACCGCCACCGCCGCGCTGATGAACGGCGAAGTCGACATGATCGAGCAGACCACGCCCGACTTCCTGCCGGTGCTGGAGACCAACCCCGCCATCACCCTGAACACCTCCGTCGCCACCCAGGGCATGGCCATCGTCAACGCGCTGCATCCGCCGTTCGACAAGCCGCAGGCGCGCCAGGCCCTGTATTACCTGTTCAGCCAGAAGGAAATGCTGGCGGCCATCGGCTACCCGGAGAAGTACCGCGTCGACTATTGCGCCACGCTCTACATCTGCGGCTCGCCGCTGGCCACCGACGCCGGCGCCGCGCCCTATGCCAAGCCCGACCTGGCGCGCGCCAAGCAGCTGCTGCAGGAGGCCGGCTACAAAGGCGAGAAGATCGTGGTGCTGTACCCGACCGACCACATCAGCGCGCCCGCCGTCATGGTGCTGACGCAGAACATGAAGAAGGCCGGCCTCAAGGTCGATCTGCAATCCATGGACTGGGCCTCGCTGGCGGCGCGCCGCCTGAAGAAGGACCCGCCCGAGCAAGGCGGCTGGAGCCTGTTCCTGACCTGGGGCGGCTACTACGACGCCAGCACGCCGCTGACCAACCCCTGGCTGTCGGCCGCCTGCGGCAACAGCCTGCCGGGCTGGCCCTGCGACAAGGAACTGGACGCGCTGCGCACGCAGTGGATCCAGGAACCCGACGCCGCCAAGCGCAAGGACATCGCGGCCAGGCTGCAGGCGCGCGCCTACGAGTCGGTGCCGTACGTCATGTGGGGCGAATTCAAGCCGGTGTCGGCGATCCGCGGGCTGTCGCACACGGAGCTGATGAAGACCGGCATCCCCGTGATGTGGAACGTGGAAAAACCATAACGCGGCGCGGGGCCGCGCGTGATCGCCACGCGCGCCCCGCCCCTGGACAATCAGGCCGCCGCCCAGCGCCCCGTGCGCGCCGCGTCAGGCCGGGGGGGGGAAACCCAGCGTGAAAACCATTCTGCGCCGCATCGCGGCCGTCATACCCGTCATGGCCGTGGTCGCGGTCGTGGTGTTCCTCTTGATCCACCTGTCGCCGGGCGACCCGGCGGCGGTGATCGCGGGCGACAACGCCACCACCGAGGACGTCGAGAAAATCCGCCAGAACCTGGGCCTGGACAAGCCGCTGCTGCTGCAGTTCGGCATCTGGGTCGGCCATCTCGCCACGGGCGACCTGGGCACCTCGATCGCCACCCAGATGCCGGTGGCGCAACTGATCGGCCAGCGCATGGGCCCGACGCTGTCGATCGCCATCTTCACCATGCTGTTCGCGGTGCTGGCGGCGCTGCCGCTGGGCGTGCTGGCGGCCTGGAACGCCGGCAAGTGGCTCGACCGGCTGGTGATGGTCGGCGCGGTCTGCGCGTTCTCGGTGCCGGTGTTCCTGATCGGCTACAGCCTGGTGTACGGCTTTTCCATCAAGCTGGGCTGGCTGCCGGTGCAGGGCTACAAGCCGCTGGCCGACGGCCTGGCGCCGTATCTGCGGCACCTGGTGCTGCCCTGTCTGTCGCTGGGGCTGGTGTACATGGCCCTGCTGACCCGCATGACCCGCGCCACCATGCTGGAGGCGCTGTCGGAAGACTACATCCGCACCGCCCGCGCCAAGGGCCTGGCGGCCGGCCCGATCGTCTGGCACGCGCTCAAGAACGCCGCCAATCCCATCGTCACCACCATCGGCGTGGGCGTGGCGCTGCTGATCGGCGGCGTGGTGGTCACCGAAACCGTGTTCGCCATTCCCGGCCTGGGCCGCCTGACCATCGACGCCGTGCTGCGCCACGACTACCCCGTGATCCAGGGCGTGCTGCTGGTGGCCTCGGGCATCTACGTGCTGATCAACCTGCTGGTCGACCTGAGCTACCGCCTGTTCGACCCGCGCATCCGCTATTGAAGAGGGGCGATCCATGACCACCACCACCCTGCCCCTGGCCGTGCCGCGCCCGCGCTGGCGCCGCGCCGCCCGCTCGCTGCGGCGCCATCCGATGCTGTACATCGGCTGCGCCATCCTGCTGGCGCTCGCGGTGATCGCGCTGGCCGCGCCCTGGCTGACCGCGGTCGATCCGCAGGACATCAACCCGATGGCGCGCATGAAGCCGCCGTCGGCCGAACACTTCTTCGGCACCGACGCGCTGGGCCGCGACGTCTATGCGCGCACCCTGTGGGGCGCGCGGGTGTCGCTGCTGGTCGGCGTCGTGGTCGCGCTGGTGTCGACCGCGGGCGGCGTCCTGCTGGGCATGCTGGCCGGCTACTTCCGCCGCCTGGATGCCCTGATCATGCGCATCATGGACGGCCTGATGGCGATTCCCGGCGTGCTGCTGGCGATCGCGCTGATGGCCACGCTCAAGGGCGGCCTGGGCACCGTGATCGTGGCCATCGTGGTGCCCGAGGTGCCGCGCGTGGTGCGGCTGGTGCGCGCCCTGGTGCTGACCATCCGCGAACAGCCCTATATCGAGGCGGCCGTGGCCGCCGGCACCCGCGTGCCGGCCATCCTGCTGCGCCACATCCTGCCCAACCTGTTCGCGCCGCTGATGGTGCAGGCCACCTTCATCGCCGCCTCGGCCATCCTGACCGAGGCCGTGCTGAGCTTCCTGGGCGTGGGCATCCCGCCGCAGACCCCGAGTTGGGGCAACATCATGGCCGAGGGCCGCAACTTCGTCGCGGTGGCGTTCCACATCATCCTGTATCCGGGCCTGTTCCTGGGCGTGGCCGTGCTGGCCGTCAATCTGGTGGGCGACGGGCTGCGCGACATGCTCGATCCGCGCCTGGCGAAAAAGCTGTAGGAGCGCGCATGCCATCCCAACCTGTCCTGCAAGTGAATGACCTGACCACCTGTTTCGACGGCGACGAGACCACGGTGCTGGCCGTGGACGGCCTGTCGTTCGACCTGATGCCGGGCGAGACCCTCGGCCTGGTCGGCGAATCCGGCTGCGGCAAGAGCGTCACGTCGCTGTCCATCATGCGGCTGCTGCGCACGCCCGGGCGCGTGGCGCGCGGCAGCGTCGAATTCGACGGCCGCGACCTGCTGGCCCTGCCCGAGAAGGCCATGCGGGCCGTGCGCGGCAACCAGCTGTCGATGATCTTCCAGGAGCCGATGACCTCGCTCAACCCGGTGTTCACGATCGGCCGCCAGATCAGCGAGCCGCTGATGCTGCACCAGGGCCTGTCGCGGCGCGAGGCCATGAAGCAGGCCGAGGCACTGCTGGAACTGGTGCAGATCTCCGACCCGGCGCGGCGCGTGCACGAATACCCCTACCAGCTGTCCGGCGGCATGCGCCAGCGCGCCATGATCGCCATGGCGCTGGCGTGCCAGCCCAAGGTGCTGATCGCCGACGAGCCGACCACCGCGCTGGACGTCACCATCCAGGCGCAGATCCTGCACCTGCTGCGCGACATCCAGGCGCGGCTGGGCACGGCCATCGTGCTGATCACCCACGATCTGGGCGTAGTGGCGCAGATGTGCCAGCGGGTCATCGTCATGTACGCCGGCCGCAAGGTCGAGGAAGGCAGCGTCGACGACGTGCTGGACCATGCCGCCCATCCCTATACCCAGGCGCTGATCCGCTCGCTGCCCGACTTCGTCGACGGCCAGGACCATACCGCCCGCCTGGCCGAGCTGCCCGGCATCGTGCCGGTGGTGACGCCCGAATCGCGCGGCTGCGCCTTCGCCGCGCGCTGTCGCGAGGCCCTGCCGCGCTG
>NZ_CYTY01000003.1:4805-39066 GCF_001298995.1 Achromobacter sp. 2789STDY5608615 | reverse complement strand
CTGAGCCTGGTGGGCAAGTCTGGCTGCGGCAAGTCGACCACCGGCAAATGCCTGATCCGGCTGACCGACCCCACCGAGGGCCGCATCCTGCTCGAAGGCGCCGACCTGGCGGGCATGAACAGCAGCCAGCTGCGCGCCATGCGGCGCCGGATGCAGTTCATCTTCCAGGACCCGTTTTCGTCGATGAACCCGCGCATGCGGGTGCGCGACATCATCGGCGAACCGCTGCGCAATTTCGGCTATGGCCGCGAGGCCATCCGCGAGCGCGTGGCGCAACTGCTGGCGCGGGTCAGCCTGCGGCCGGACGCGGCCGACCGCTATCCGCACGAATTCTCCGGCGGCCAGCGCCAGCGCATCGTCATCGCGCGCGCCCTGGCGCCGGAGCCGGGCCTGATCGTCTGCGACGAACCGGTCTCGGCGCTGGACGTGTCGGTGCAGGCACAGGTCATCAATCTACTGATGGACCTGCAGCGCGACCTGGGCCTGACCTATGTGTTCATCTCGCACGACCTGAGCGTGGTGCGCCACATCAGCCACCACGTGGCGGTGATGTACCTGGGCAGGATCGTCGAGACCGGCACCCGCGACGCGGTCTTCAACCACCCGGCCCACCCCTACACCCGCGCCCTGCTGGCCGCGGTGCCCTCGGCCCGCCGCGGCGAACGCGCCCCGGTGGCGGTGCTCAAGGGCGAGATTCCCAGCCCGCTGGCGCCGCCGTCCGGCTGCGCCTTCCGCACCCGCTGTCCGCAGGCCCAGGCGCGTTGCGCCCAGGAAACGCCCGTGGCGCGCCCGGTCGGCGCCGGCCAGCTGGTCGCCTGCCATTTCGCCTGAGCCGCCTCGACATTCACCGGAGATCCCATGACTTCATCCGAATCGCAGCCCTTTGACTACCTGTTCGTCGGCGGCACCGTCATCGACGGCGCCAACACCCCCGGACAGCGCGCCGACGTCGGCGTGCGCGGCGACCGCATCGCCGCCATCGGCGACCTGTCGGACGCCCCCGCGCGCCACCGGATCGACGTCGCCGGCCAGGTGCTGGCGCCGGGCTTCATCGACTCGCACACCCACGACGACAACTACCTGCTCAAGCGCCGCGACATGACGCCCAAGATCTCGCAGGGCGTCACCACGGTGGTCACGGGCAACTGCGGCATCAGCCTGGCGCCGCTGGCGCACGCCAACCCGCCGGCGCCGCTGGACCTGCTGGACGAAGGCGGCTCCTATCAATTCGCCCGCTTCGCCGACTACCTGGACGCCCTGCGCGCCACGCCCGCGGCGGTCAATGCCGCCTGCATGGTGGGCCACTCGACGCTGCGCGCCGCCGTCATGCCCGACCTGCAACGCGAAGCCACCGACGCCGAGATCGACGCCATGCGCGCGCTGGCCGAGGAAGCCATGGCCAGCGGCGCCATCGGCATTTCGACCGGCGCCTTCTACCCGCCCGCGGCGCGCGCCACCACCGAGGAGATCATCGAGGTCTGCCGCCCCCTGAGCACGCATGGCGGCATCTATGCCACCCACATGCGCGACGAGGGCGAGCACATCGTGGCGGCGCTGGAGGAAACCTTCCGCATCGGCCGCGAGCTGGACGTGCCGGTGGTGATCTCGCACCACAAGGTCATGGGCCAGCCCAACTTCGGCCGTTCGCGCGAAACCCTGCCGCTGATCGAAGCGGCCATGGCGCGCCAGGACGTGTCGCTGGACGCCTATCCCTACGTGGCCGGCTCCACCATGCTCAAGCAGGACCGCGTGCTGCTGGCCGGCCGCACCATCATCACCTGGTGCAAGCCCTTCCCCGAACTGAGCGGGCGCGACCTGGACGAGGTCGCGGCCGAGCGCGTCAAGTCCAAGTACGACGTGGTGCCCGAGCTGCAGCCGGCCGGCGCGATCTATTTCATGATGGACGAGCCCGACGTGCAGCGCATCCTGGCGTTCGGCCCCACCATGATCGGCTCGGACGGCTTGCCGCACGACGAACGCCCCCATCCGCGGCTGTGGGGCACCTTCCCGCGGGTGCTGGGCCACTACGCGCGCGACCTGGGCCTGTTCCCGCTGGAAACGGCGGTCTGGAAAATGACCGGCCTGACCGCCCAGCGCTTCGGCCTGGCCGAACGCGGGCAGCTGCGGCCGGGCTACTTCGCCGACCTGGTGGTGTTCGATCCGGCCACCGTGGCCGACACCGCCACCTTCGAGCGGCCGACCGAACGCGCCGCCGGCATCCATTCGGTCTATGTCAACGGCGTGCCCGTCTGGCGCGAGCAGGCCTTCACCGGCGAGCATGCCGGCCGGGTGCTGGCGCGCACGCCCGCCTGACCGGCGCCGCCTTATACAATCCGGCGTATGCGCGGCGGGGCTTGCGGGCCCCGTCCGCTTTCCCTCCCAAACCCCTAGACGCCCAGACCGCTACATGGCCCCTACCCGCAAGACGGCCCCACCCGACATCGTGGGCAAGGAAGTAATGGGCGCCCGCCTGCGCGCCGAGCGCAAGGCCCGGAAAATGACGCTGCAGGCACTGTCGCAGGCCAGCGGCATCGCGGTATCGACGCTGTCCAAGGCCGAACTGGGCCAGATCGCCCTGAGCTACGAGAAGTTCGCCGCGCTGGCCCGGGCGCTGGACATCGACATGACGCGCATGTTCATGCTGGGCGACGCGCCCCAGGCCGAGGTCGCGCCCACCTACGTCAAGAACAAGCTCAGCGACGCCCGCGACTACGCCACCGACAACTACCACTACCGGCTGTTGATGGGCGAATACCCGGGCAAGAAGATGATGCCCATGCTGGCGCTGATCGATTCGCGCAAGGTGGTCGAGTTCGAGGACTACATCCGCCACCCCGGCCAGGAGTTCGCGCTGGTGCTGTCGGGCAAGGTGCGCATCCAGTTCGAGAACGGCGACAGCGTGGTGCTCAACCGGCTGGAGTCCGCCTATTTCGACAGCGGCATCGGCCACGTCTACCTGTCGCTGAGCAAGAAGCCGGCCGAAGTGCTGGCCGTCTGCAGCGATCTGGACGAAGTGCCGTCGCGCCTGAAGCCGGTTTCGCCCAAGCAGTAAGCCCTTTCGCGGGCCCGCCTCCCGGCGAGGGCTCGTCCCGCGCCTGACCGCGGCCCGCATCGGCTACGGGAAATCCCGTAGAAACTTTCCTTCCCCGCCCGGGGTCACTCTTTATTCAGCCTATTGTCAGGATGAACGCCTGGCACGCCGCACGCCCGTGCGCTGGCGATCCCCGGGAGACTTCGATGCCGCCTTTGCCCCGTTCCTTGCGCCCCAGCCCCAGTGCAGCCGGCGCGGGGAGCGGCGCGGGCGCGCACGCGCTCGGCCCGCCCGGTCTGTCGGTGATGGATGCGACCGTGGTGCTGGTGGGCGTGGTGATCGGCATCGGCATCTTCGGCTTCCCACCGCTGGTGGCGCAGCACGCCACGTCCGAGGCGATGTACCTGGCCTACTGGGCCGCGGGCGGGCTGGTGATGCTGGTGGGCGCGCTCTGCTATGCCGAACTGGGCGCGGCCTATCCCGGCGCCGGCGGCGAATACCTGTATCTGTCGCGCGCCTGGGGGCCGCGGGTCGGCCTGCTGTTCGCCTGGGCGCGCTGCACCGTGATCCAGACCGGCGCGATCGCCGTGGTGGCCTTCATCTATGGCGACTACGCGCAGCAGCTGCTGCCGCTTGGCACGCATGGGGCCACCGTGCACGCGGCGCTGTCGGTGATCGGCCTGACCGCGCTGAACGTGGCCGGCACCCGCCACTCCAAGCGCCTGCAATGGCTGTTCACGATCCTGACGCTGGTGGCGCTGACGGCGGTGCTGGGCGCCGCCCTGTTCACCGCCTCGCCCGCCGCGCCCGCGCCGGCGCCGCTGGGCGGCAACCCGGCCGGACTGATGGGCATGGGCATGGTGTTCGTGCTGCTGACCTACGGCGGCTGGAACGAGGCCGCCTATCTCAGCGGCGAGCTGCGCAATCCCGGCCGCAACATGGCGCGGATGCTGCTGATCGGCACCGTGGTGGTGACCGGCGCCTATCTCCTGACCAATCTCGCCCTGCTGGAACTGTTCGGCCTGCAGGGCCTGCGCGACACGCCGGCGCTGGGCGCGGCGGTGATGCAGCTGGCCGCCGGCCCCTATGCCGCCGCCCTGCTGAGCCTGGTGATCTGCGCCACCGCGCTCAGCACCATCAACGGCACCATCATCACCGGCGCCCGCGTCTATTACGCGCTGGGCCGCGACGTGCCGCGGCTGCGTGCGCTGGCCGGCTGGAACGAACGCAAGGAGACTCCGGTCAGCGCCTTGCTGGCGCAGGGCGTCATCACCCTGGCCCTGCTGGCGGTGGGCGCCTTCAGCCACAACGCGGTGCAGACCATGGTGGCCTACACCGCGCCGGTGTTCTGGCTGTTCATGCTGCTGGTGGCCGCGTCGGTATGGCGCCTGCGCCAGCGTGACCCGGCGCGCCCGCGGCCGTTCCGCGTGCCCCTGTATCCGCTGACCCCGGCCCTGCTGGCGCTGACCTGCGCCGGCCTGGTCTATTCCAGCGCCGCCTACGCAGGCGCCGGGGCCCTGATCGGCCTGGGCGTGCTGGTGCTGGGGGTGCCGATGCTGCGGCTGCTGCGCCCCGCCGAGACGCGCGCCCCGGACAGGCGCGACCCGCAATGAGCCGCCCCTCCCGCTTTTCTTCGCCCTAGGAGTCTTCATCATGCAACGTGCCCATTCGTCCCTCTCGCCCGCCCGCCGCTGGACCATCATGGCATCGGCGCTGGCGCTGGCCTTGTCCCTGTCGGTCCTGGCCGAGGCCCGCGCCGCCGGCGCAGGCACTCCCGCCGCGCCCCAGGCCGCCGCGGCCGAAGGCTACGTGCCCGACGTCGGCCAGGACGGCAAGGACGTCATCTGGGTGCCGACCCCGCAGACGCTGGTGGACAAGATGCTCGACATGGCCCAGGTCACGCCGCAGGACCGGCTGATGGACCTGGGCTCGGGCGACGGCCGCACCGTCATCACCGCCGCCCAGCGCGGCCTGACCGCCAAGGGCATCGAGTACAACCCCGACCTGGTGGCGCTGTCGCGCAGCAACGCGGCCAAGGCCGGCATGTCCCGCCGCGCCACGTTCGAGGTCGCGGACCTGTTCGAGACCGACCTGTCGCAGGCCGATGTGATCACCATGTTCCTGCTGTCGACCATCAACGAGAAGCTGCGGCCCAAGCTGCTGGAATTGCCGCCGGGCACCCGCATCGTGTCCAACACCTTCCGCATGGGCGACTGGGAGCCGGATGCCTCCGAGACCGTGACCGAGGCCTGCCAGACCTACTGCAACGCGCTGTTGTGGGTGGTGCCGGCCAAGGTCGACGGCCGCTGGCAGGTGGGCGGCCGCACGCTGCAACTGGAACAGCAGTACCAGATGCTGTCGGGCAAGCTCGGCTCCAGCGAGATCTCGGACGCGCGCATGGACGGCCGCACCATCTCGTTCACCGCCGACGGCGTGCGCTACACCGGGGAAGTCAACGGCGCCACCATCCAGGGCAGCGCCGCCGGCAAGGGCGAATGGTCGGCGCGGCGCATCTGAGCGCGCACCGCGCCGCAACCGGCCGCGGCGTCAGCGCGCCGCGGCCCGGATCACCCGATGCACGAACTGCAGCTTGCCCACCACCGCGGCGGGCAGCACGAAGGGATAGAAGTCGCGCTGACCCATGCTACGCGAGAGCTCGTTGAGCACGCCGGTCAGCGCCACCCAGCCATTGACCAGGTCGAGAAAGCCCTGGCCCTCGGGATCGTCCGGGTCGTACAGCGACGCCCGGGTGAAGGGATCGCTGGCCTGCTCCAGCGGCACCCGCGCCACGCCAAAGCTGAAAGCGGTGTCCAGCGCGTCCATCATGTGCAGGTAATGGGCCCAGGTCTCGGCCCAGTCTTCCCAGGGATGCGACGAGGCGTAGGCGCTGATGAAGCGTTGCGCCCAGTCGGCCGGCGCGCCCTGCTCGTAATGGCGTCGCAACGCCTGCGCGTAGTCTTCGCGCTCATCGCCGAACACCTGACAGAATGGCGCCAGCCAGGAGCTGCCGGCCACCAGCCGGTCCCAATAGAAATGGCCGATCTCGTGGCGGAAATGGCCCACCAGGGTGCGGTACGGTTCGTGCATCGCCTCGCGCACCTGGACCCGGTAGGCGTCGTCGGCCTCGTGGATATTGAGCGTGATCAGCCCATGGCCATGGCCGGTCAGGAGCGGCGCGCCGTCGTCGGACGGCGCCAGCAGGTCGAACGCCAGCCCGCCGTCGCCCGGCGTGCGCGCCCGCGGAATCGGCAGCCCCAGCGTCAGCAACTGGGCGATCAACTGGCGCTTGGCGCTCTCGACCTTGCGCCACAGCGCGCCATTGCCCGGCACCGACAGGTCGGGGATGGTGCGATTGAGGCTGCAGGCGATGCAGAGATGATCCGCGCGCGCGGCCGGCAGCAGCCAATTGCAGGCGGCCGGCAACGAGAAATTGGCGCAGCGCTTGAAGGTCCTGCCGCGCACCCGCCCGGCCTCGATCCAGGAACCATCTGTCTTGCCCGGGTCCAGCGCCACGATGTGGCCGTGGCGCGGATCGAAGCCCAGTTGCCGATGGCAGTTCAGGCATTCGGTGTTGTTGAAGAACACCCGCTGGCCGCAAACGCAATGGAACGCCTTGGCGCGGGCATGCCGCTGCCGCGGGCGCTGGCGTTCGGGCGCGTTCAACCGGCGGCTCAGGGTATCGAAGAAAGGATTCATGCGGCGGGTCTCCGGGCTACAGCGGCGCGGCCTGGACCGCCACGGCCTGTTCCAGCCGCAGGCCGCGTCGCTGGGTGTCCAGCGTCACCAGGGCGCCGAGCGGCAGCGTCAGGTTGGGGTCGCCATGGCCGCTGGGCCAGGCCGCCAGCACCGGGATGCCGCGCGCCTGGAATTGCTCCAGCAGCAGCGGGAACAACAGGCTCTGGCCGACCGCGTCGCCCCCCCCGGCAGCCCCAGGCGGGTGAAATTGCCGGCCAGCACGCCCTTGATGCGATCGAACTTGCCGGCCGCGCGCAATTGCGACAGCAAGCGGTCGATGCGCGGCAGCGCCTCGTTGACGCCCTCGATGAACAGGATGGCGTCGCGCGTGGCGATCTCGTGGCGCGAGCCGATCATGGCGGCGATCAGCGCCAGGTTGCCGCCCACCAGCCGGCCGCTGGCCACGCCGGGCGCCAGCACCACCGGGTTGGATTCCGGCGGGGCGTCGATCCAGGCGCCCTGCCCGAACTGGCCGCCGACCATCGCCAGCACGTGGCTGGCGGTGGGCTCCTGCTTGCCCGCCACCAGGTCCTGCGCCAGCATCGGCCCGTGGAACGTCACGAAGCCGGCATGGCGCTGGATCGCCAGGTGCAGCGCGGTGATGTCGCTGTAGCCGATGAAGGGCTTGGGGTGCTGGCGCAGCAGGCCGATGTCGAGCCGGTCCGCCAGCCGCCACGAGCCGAAACCGCCTTGCAGGCACCAGATGGCGTCGATGGCCGGGTCGGCAAAGGCCGCGTGCAGGTCGTTCAGCCGGGCGTCGTCGTCACCGGCCAGGTAGTCATAGGGCGGATCGCTGCGCGTCAGCGCGGCCGGCATGATGCGCGGGTCGTAACCGCGCGCCTGCAGCCATTCCGCCGCCTCGAAGGCCGCGCCATCGGCCGCCGAGGCCGGCGCCACGATGGCGACACGGCCGCCCGGACGCAAGGCCGGCACGGGCGCATCGCGCCGCGGCGCCGCCGAAGACGGCCCGGAAGATGGCGCCGCCTCGCCACGGTCCGCCGGCGCGGCCACGCGGCTCGCGCAACCGGCCAGCGCCAGGCTGGACAGGCCCAGCGCGCCGGCGGCCTTGAGCAGGCCGCGCCGTGCCGGATCCTGCGGAGCGTGTCGCTCGTGCTGCCTTGCCGGCATATGCCATCCTTTTCAGATCATTTTTATTATTCTTATTTATCAATAAATTAAATAACAAACGGAGAATCAGGATGAAGTCTGGAATCGCATGATTCCAGAATCCACTTCAACTTATTCCAGAATCTACTTTAAGTCCGTAACAGCGCATGCGGCGGGCGAATGCCGTCTCGAACGCCCCGTCCCGTGGCCACGCCCGCGCCGCGGCGCTAGAAGCGCTCGTATTCCAGCCGGTAGCGCCACTGCCCCGCGGCCAGTCCGGCCATCGGCAGACGGCCGATGCGGATGCGGCGCAGGGCTTGCAGTTGCAGCCCGACGCTGTCGCAGGCGTACTCGATGAATCCCAGGGCGGGCGTCTTCAGCGCGAAGCGCAGGTGGCTCTCATTCTGCCAGCTGACCTTCATCGGCGTGGCCGGCCGGCCCTCATAGGCCAGGCCGCGCTGCAGGCGCGCCAGCGCGGCCGCATCGAGCGTGCCGCGCACCTGCGCGATGTATTCCTGCTCGACGTGGCGCCCCTCTTCGATCAGCTTGCGCGCCACCGCGAATTCCTGGGTGTAGACCACCAGCCCGCTGGCCGCGCGTTCCAGCGGCGTGGCCAGCTTCAGGCCATTGAACATGCGCTTGAGATAGCGCTGGCCCGAGCGGTCGCCCGGCATCAGGTTGGCGGGCACGACCAGGTCCAGCGCCGATTCGGCCGGATCCGAGGCCGACAGGCCGGCCGGCTTGTGCACCAGCACGCTGACCGGGCGCATCTCTTCGAGGCGGGCGCCGGGCAACAGGCTGACGGCCTGGCCGGGCTGGACGCGGTAGCCGGGTTCCTCGACCACCTTGCCGTCCACGGCGACCCAGCCGCCCTCGATATAGCGTTCGGCGTCGCCGCGCGAACAGGATTGTTCGGTGGCCAGGCGCTTGGCCAGGCGGACGCTGTCGCTCATGGCCGGCCCGCCTGTCGGAGGGAGGCCTGGGAACGGGAAGGAAAAGCAATCGGCGGGTACGTCGTCATCTTGGAAACTGCGTCAAAAACGGGAAAGGCCGGCGCCGCGAGGCAGCGCGCGAACGCGGCGGCAGCGCCTGGCTCGAGATGTTACGCCCTTTCCGGCGGCCGCCGCCGCGAGCGGGCGCCGCGACGGCCGTTCCCGCGCCTGGGTCAGTGCACGGCTCCTGGTCGCGTGAACAGGCTCTAGGCCAGCGCCGCGAACGCCTGTTCCAGGTCCGCGATCAGCGCGGCGGGCGGCTCCAGCCCCACATTCAGGCGCACCAGCCGGTCGCCATACGGACGCAGCGTGCGGCGCAGGTTGAAGTATGGCGCCGCCAGGCTGGTCACGCCGCCCCAGCTGTAGCCGATCTTGAACAGCGCCAGCCGGTCGACGAAGGCCTCGATTTGCGCACGGCTGGGGCCGTCCCGCAGCACGATCGAAAACACGCTGGCCGAGCCGGTGAAATCGCGCCTCCAGATCTCGTGGCCCGGGCACGATGGCAAGGCCGGGTGCAGCACCGTCCGCACCTCGGGCCGGCGCGCCAGCCATTGCGCCACCTCCAGCGTGCCGCGCTCCAGTTGCGCCAGCCGCACCCCCAGGGTCTGCAGTCCGCGCAGCGCCAGGCTGCAATCGTCCGGCGAGGCCGCCATGCCGAGGAAATTGCGCGCCTCGCCCAGCGCCCGGTAGTGCGCCTCGTCGCGGCAGGTCACCGAGCCCAGCAGCAGGTCGCTGTGGCCGCCGATGTACTTGGTCAGCGCCCGCATGGTGACGTCCGCGCCGTGGGCGAAGGCATCGAACAGCACGCCGGCGGCGTAGGTATTGTCCAGCGCCACCACCGCGCCGGCCCGGTGCGCGGCCGCCGCGATCGCCGGCACGTCCTGGATTTCCATGGTGGCCGAGCCCGGGCTCTCGCACCAGACCAGCCGGGTATTGGGCCGCAGCAGCGCGGCGATGCCCGCGCCGATCAGCGGATCGTAGGTTTGCACCTCGATGCCCAGCCGCTTGAGCAGGCCGCCGGCCAGCCCCTGGTTGGGACCGTAGGCGGTATCCGGCAGCAGCGCGTGGTCGCCGGCGCCGCAGAAAGCCAGGTAGATCAAGGCGATGGCGGCCTGCCCGCCCGGCGTGATGAAGCAGTGGCGCCCCTGCTCCAGTTGCGCGATGCGCGCGCCCAGCTCCAGCACGGTGGGGGTGCCGTGCAGGCCATAGGTATACGGCGCCTTTTCCGCGTCCCAATCGTCGCGCAGGTCGGCGGCGCGCTCGAACAGCGTGGTCGAGCCGCGACTGGTCGGCGTGACCAGCGAGCGAAAGCCCGCGGGCGCCCGTGGCGTCGGATCGACCACGGCGAGGCGCCAATCGAAGGGTTGCGGGGAGTCGGTCGTCACGGAGGTCTCCTGGTTGCGGGCGGGCGACGCGCCGCGGATCGCGGCGCACCCGCCAAGGATACGGACCTGGCGGCAATAAAAATTGCACCAGCTTGCGGTCTCGCCGGACGCCTAGGCGGCCAGGCAGGCGCGGGCCGATGCCCGGCCCGCGACGCCTCAGAGATCGGTGGGCTGACGGGCCACGGCCGGCGCGTTGGCCTCGGGCGGCGGCACCTCGTCGACCCAGGCCTTGAGCAGCGTCGAGGTCACCGCCAGGATCACCGGGCCGATGAACAGGCCGACGATGCCGAAGGCGAACATGCCGCCCAGCACTCCCGCCAGGATCAGCAGCATCGACAGATTCACGCCGCGCTTGATCAGCATCGGCCGCAGCAGGTTGTCGAGCATGGTCACCAGCACCGCCCACACCAGCAGCAGGACCGCGGCCACCTTCATGTCGTTCTGGAACAGCCAGACCACGCCGCCCAGCAACGGCAGGAACGGCCCCAGCTGGGCCAGGCACAGCATCAGCATCAGCGCGGTGATGATCCCGGCCGCCGGCACCCCGGCGATCCACAGGCCCAGCCCGCCCAGCGCCGACTGCACCACCGCCGTCACCACGATGCCCAGCGCCACCGCGCGGATCGACAGGCCCGCCAGGCGGATCGCCGACACGCCGCGATGGCCAGCCAGGCGATTGGCGAAGCGCTGCACGAAATTGGCGGCGACATCGCCCTGGTTATAGAGAATGCCGGCGATGACGATGGTGATCAACATGTGCATCACGAACACGCCGACGATGGCCGCATTGCTCAGCAGCCACTTGGCCGCCATGGTCACATAGGGCTCCAGGCGCGCCAGCAGTCCGCCCGCGCCGGCATCGGCCAGCGCCTGCCATTCCTGGGCGATGCGCGGCCCGCCCAGCGGGATGCCCTGCACCCAGCCCGGCGGCGCCATCAGGGCGTAGTCGGGCAAGCTCTTGATGGCGGTCATGATGGCGCCGCCATGCAGCGCCAGGGTGGAGATGGCCTGGTACAGCGGCAGCACGATCACCACCAGCAGCACGATCAGCATGGCCACCGTCGCCATCCAGCGCCGGCCGCCGCAGCGCTTCTGCACCGCCAGCATCACCGGCCAGGTCGCCACCACGATGGTGGTGGCCCAGATCAGCCCGAACAGGAAGGGTTTCAGCACATACAGGCTGCCGATCATCAAGGCCGACAGGATGACGATGACGAGCAGGTTGCGGGCAAGGTCCGCGTTCGGGCGTGGGTTCGGGTTCAAGCGGTGCTCCAGGCAACGGCCGCGCAAGGATCGGGCCGTGTACGAATTTATCCGAAAACCCCGCCGGTACCCCCTATTTCGTCCCGCCCGGCGTGGGCCGCACGGCGACCCGGGCGGCAATCAGGTGCCGCGTCAGTTCCAGCAACTGCCCGTCGCGGGTCCGCAACTGGCCCAGCAGGTCCGCCTGCTGGGCATCGCTGGCCGCCAGGCGCTGGGTCAGGTCCTGCTCGCGGCGGCGCGAGGCCTGCAGCGCTTCCTGCGCGACGGCCACATCGGCCAGTTGCCGGCTCAGCTGCGCCTGGGCTTCCCCGCGCGCGGCCAGGACCTCGGCCTGGGCCGCCCGCAGGCGCTCGGCGGCCTCCGACTCGGCGCCGCGCTGGCGCTCGGCCGCCTGCGCCAGGGCCTGGCGCGATTGTTCGGCCTGTTGCTGCTGGGCGGCCTGCAATTCGTCCAACCGGGCCTGCAGGCGCTTGACCTGGCCGCGCTCGGCGTCCAGCTCGTTGAGCCAGCGGCGCTCGTGGGCGGCGTGGCGCTCCTGGGTGGCGGCCAGGGCCTCGGCCTGCTCGCCCCGGGCGCGCTCGGCATCGGCCACGTGGGCCAGCAAGGCGCCGCGGGCGTCCGCCAACTGCCGTTGCTCGACCGCCACGGCTTCGTCGCGCTGGCGCAACTGGGCCTCGGCCGCCCGCAGGCGTTCCTCGGTGGCGGCCAGTTGGCCGGTGGCGACCTTCAGGCCGGCCTCCAGGTCGCGTTCGCGGTGTTCCAGATTGGCTTCGCGCTGGCGCAGCTGTTCGGTGAGCACATCCAGCCGCTCGCCCTCTTCATGTAGTTCCGCCCAGCGCTGGCGGTTGGCCTCGGCCTGCTCGGCGCGGGCGGCGGCCAGCGCCGATTCCCAGAAATGCGCGGCGGCCTGGGCCACGGGCTCGGGCACCGCGGCGGGCGCCGCGAACGCGCCCGGATCCTGGATGCGCGCGCCCAGCGATCGGAACCAGGATTCCAGGTGCGGACTGACCGTATTGGGCGAGCCACGCCCGATCTTCTGGCGCACCCGCTCGATGGTGGGCCGCGCGCCCTCCAGCAGCAAGGCGCCGGAGGCGCGCCAGACATCCAATTCCGTAATTCCCGTGGCCATGGCTCGATTTCCCGGTTCAAGTCGGTTATTTACTCACGATAATGGAATCTTATCGTGATTAATTTCATATATACGTTTTATATCATACAGCATATGTATGATTTTATATATTCAGCATGACAGAGGCGGTATTCGAGGGAATTTGCCTCTCGTACACGAAATCCGCCCCTCCTCCACCCGCTCGCCCCGTTCCTGCGGCATCGCCATCGAAGCGCAAATGCGATTTATTTACATTGACCGACGGTCGGTCGATGAATATACTGCACCGCTTTCTGCCCACACGGATGTACACGATGACCTGCCGATTCGAGGCTCGCCCCGCCTCTGCTTGCCCCCTTTGCGCGCCCCCCTGCCCAGGCAATTCGCGGCGTTGCCGCCCGCGCCGGGCTGCTGCTGGCGTCCCTGCTGGCCCTGCCCTCGCCCGGCCTGGCCGCGCCCCCGCAAGGCAACCCTGGCGACGCCGCCGCCGAAGTACCCACCCTTGCCGGCGTCACGGTCAGCGGCGACAGCGACGCGGGCGCCGAAGGGCCGGTCCACGGATACGTGGCGGAGCAATCCCGCGCCGGCACCAAGACCGCAACCCCCATCCTGGAGACGCCGCAGTCGATCTCCGTCATCACGCGCGGGCAGATGGACGTGCAGCAGCCGGCCAGCGCCAGCCAGGCGTTGCGCTATACCGCTGGCGCCTACAGCGAGAAGTACGGCGGATTCGGCGGCCAGCTGGACCTGACCCGGATCCGGGGCGTGGACGCGGACTACTACCTGGACGGCCTGCGCATGATCACCAACGTATCGACCTGGACCACGCAGGTGGATCCGTTCGCGTTGGAGCGCGTGGAAGTGCTGCGGGGGCCGGCTTCGGCGGTGTACGGCCAGGGCACGGGCGGCGGCATCGTCAACCAGGTCAGCCGCCGGCCGCAGGCGGAATCCGCCCACGAGATCAATCTGCAGATGGGCAATTTCGGCCGCCGGCAGATCGCGATCGACACCACCGGCCCGCTCGACCAGGACGGCCAATGGCTCTATCGGCTGACCGCGATCGGCCTGGACGCCAAGGGCCGGGTCGAGGACGTCAGGCACCAGCGCGTCTATCTGGCGCCCGCCCTGACCTGGCGGCCCACGGCCTCGACTTCGTGGACGCTGCTGGCCACGCATTCGCGCGAGCCCGAGATTCCCGACTACAACAGCCTGCCGGCGGTCGCCCTGGGCCTGAATGGCAGCCCGTATCCGCGGGTGGACCGCCGACGCAATTACACCGACATGGATTTCCAGGGATCGAGCCGCAAGCAGGATTCGATCAGCTCGTTGTTCAGCCATGATTTCGGCAATGGCTGGTCCTTCAACAGCAACATGCGCTACATGTACGTCGACTCCGACATCCAGCGCACCTCGATCTACGGCTATCAGAACCGGGCCGGCCACCTGTGGCTCGAAGGCACCTACGGCCTGGCCCCGGCCAGTTCCAACACCTTCTCGGCCGACAACAACCTCACTGGCAGCTTCGACCTCGGCCCGACCCGGCACACCCTTCTGCTGGGCGTCGACTACGCCAAGGGCACGTTGCGCAACGACTCGTATCGCATGGATCCGGTGGCGTTCGACCCTTACGATCCCGACCACTATCGCCCTGTGGCCACGCCGGATTTCACCGACAGCAGGACCCGTTGGCCCTACAACGTGCGCCAGCGCTTTGACCGCGTGGGCGTCTACGCCCAGGACCAGGTGGCCTACGCAGGCTGGCGCCTGACGTTGAGCGCGCGGCACGACTCCTCCAGAACCGAGGATGAATCGCGCAGCTATTCGCCCGTCTGGAAGCGCAGCGAACAGAAAGACCGCAAATGGAGCACGCGCGCGGGCCTGGGCTATGTCTTCGATAACGGCCTCTCGCCCTACTTCAGCTATGCCACCTCGTTCGACCCGGTGTTGGGCAACGATTACGGCGGCAGCGCCTTCAAGCCGACCGAGGCGACCCAGTACGAAGCGGGCGTGAAGTTCCAACCCGCGAATTCGAGCACGATGCTGAGCGCGGCCGTGTTCCAGCTGAACCAGACCAACGTCAAGACATCGGATACCCGGCATCTGGGCTATTGGACGCAATCGGGCGAAGTGCGCTCGCGAGGCGTCGAACTGCAGGCCAACACCCGGCTGGCTCCCGGCCTGAACCTGATCGCCAGCTATGCCTACCTGGACAATCAATTGGTCAAGGATGCGGCGTATCGCGGCAAGAGCCTGGCCCAGACCCCGCGCCACAGCGCCTCGGCCTGGGTGGACTACCGCGTCGGCGGCGGCCCGCTGGCGGGCCTGCTGGCTGGCGTCGGCGTGCGCTACCTGGGCTCGACCTACGGCGACCCGGCCAACACCTTCAAGGTGCCCGCCGTCACGCTGCTGGACATGGCCGTCAGCTATGACCTGGCCCGGCTCTCGCCCGGCCTGCGCGGCGCCAGCCTGGGGCTGAACGTCAGCAACCTGACCAACAAGCATTACGTCGCCAGTTGCGTATCGGCGATGTACTGCTTCATTGGCCAGGACCGCAGCGCCGTCGCGACCCTGAGCTACCGCTGGTGACGCCGTGCCCGTGACACCCTCCCGCCCCCGCCGGGCGATCCTGCGCGGCATGGCCGGCGCCGCGCTGCTGCCTCTGGCCACGGCGGGCGGCACCGCGCAGGGCACCGCCACGCTGACCGATATCGCCGGCCGCCCGGTGCGGGCGCGCCTGCCGGCCCGCCGTATCGTGCTGGGCGACGGCCCGCTGGCCTACGTGGTCGCGCTACTGCGTCCGGACGATCCATTCACGCCCATCGTGGGCTGGGGCGACAACTTCCGTTCCGCCGACCTGGGGGGCTACCAGGCTTATCGCCAGCGTTTTCCCACGATCGACCGCATTCCCACGTTTCGCGGCTCCAATGTGGGCGCCATCGACATCGAACTGGCGATTTCGCTGGAACCGGACGTGGTGGTGTTGAACCTGAGCTCGCGCGCCGCCGCCGAATCGTCCGGCCTGGCGGCGCGGCTGGCGCGGGCCGGCGTGCCCCTGGCCTACGTCGACTTCCGCACGCGCATGTTCGAGAACACCCGACGCAGCATCGAAATCATGGGCGAGGTGCTGGGCGAGCCTGTCCGCGCCCAGTCCTTCCTGCGGTTTCGCCAGCGACAGATCGACCGTGTCATGGCGCCGTTGCGGGACCTCGGCCATCGCCCCAGCGTCATGGTCGAGCGGGCGGCCGGCCTGTATGACGATTGCTGCCTTTCCTATGGCGATGGCAATTTCGGCGAACTGGTCACGGCCGCCGGCGGCGACAACCTGGGATCGCACTGGTTGCACGGCACCTTTGGCACGTTGCACCCCGAGCAGGTGATCGCCGCCGATCCGGAAGTCATTCTGGTGACCGGGGCCGACTGGAGGCTGTATTCGCCGACGGGCGACTGGGTCAATCTCGGCCCGGGCGCCGATCCGTCCGAAGGCCATGCGCGCCTGCGGCGCCTGATGCAGCGGCCGGCCTATCGCACGCTCGCCGCCGTGCGGCGGGGGCGGGTACACGCCATCTGGCACCCCTTCTATGACAACCCCTACTACTTCGTCGCCTTGCAGAAGGTCGCCAAGTGGCTGCATCCCGAGCGTTTCGCCACGCTCGATCCCGACGCCACCTTTCGCGAACTGCATGCGCGATTCCTGCCCGTTGCCTATCAACCAGGCTACTGGCTCAGCCTGAACACCGACTCATGACACACGAACGCTCTGCGCTGTCCGCCCCGCACCCCGCCTCGCCGGCCGAACGCGAACAAGGCCGGCGGGCCTACCGGCGACTGGTCCGGCGCCGGCGCCTGATCCTGCTCGGCATCGCCCTGTTGACGCTGGCTTGCCTGGGCCTGGATCTCTCGACCGGCCAGGCGGTCTATCCGCCCGGGCAAGTCCTGGCCGCCTTGTGGCGGCCGGATGCGCCCCTGGCGGTGCAAGTCATTTTCTGGGAATTGCGCCTGCCGGTCGCCCTGTCCGCGCTGGTGGTCGGCGCCAGCCTGGCGGTGGCCGGCGTGCAGATGCAGACCGTGCTGAACAATCCGCTGGCCAGCCCCTTTACGCTGGGCCTGTCCGCCGCCGCCAGTTTCGGCGCCGCCATCGGCCTGGTGCTGGGCGTGACGCTGTTGCCCGCTGCGGCCGTGGCGTATGCCATCCCGGCCAATGCCTTTCTCGTTTCCATGGGCGCCGCGCTGTTCATCCACCGCCTGAGCCGCAAACCGGGCATCAGCAGCGAGATGATCGTGCTGCTGGGCACGACACTCGTGTTCTCGTTTACCGCCCTGCTCGAAGCCCTGCAGTATGTCGCGCCGGACCAGGCGTTATCGGCCGTCGTGTTCTGGACCATGGGCAGCCTGTCGCGCGCGAACTGGCTCAAGCTGGCCATCATGGGCGGCGTGCTTGCCGGGGTCTGGCTGGTCTTTGCGCGCCAGGCATGGGCCCTGACGGCGCTGCGGCTGGGCGAGGCGCGCGCGGCCAGCCTGGGCATTCCCGTCGCCCGGCTGCGCCTGAGCAGCATCCTGCTGGGCAGCCTGCTGGCCTCGGTCTGCGTGTCGTTTGTCGGCACCATCGGGTTCATCGGGCTGGTGGGACCGCATATCGCGCGGATGGTGGTGGGCGAAGACCAGCGCTTCCTGCTGCCGGCCGCCGCGCTGTGCGGCGCGCTGCTGCTGTCCGCCGCCTCGGTGCTCAGCAAGTCGGTGCTGCCCGGCCAGACCTTGCCGATCGGCATTGTCACCTCGCTGGTGGGAGTGCCGCTGTTCTTCACCCTGATCCTGCGCCGGAGGCGGCCATGAGCGCGCCCCTGCTCGACGTGCGCGGCGTGGGCGCGTCATACGGCGCCCGACGCGTGCTGCACGGGATCGACCTGCCCGGGTTGATGCCGGGCAGCGTGACCGCCTTGCTGGGGTCGAACGCGGCGGGCAAGTCGACGCTGTTGCGCCGCATCGCGGGGGAGTTGTCCGGTCCGGGGGCGGTCGCGGTGGCGGGCCGGTCGGTCGTGTCGTGGCCGCCGCAGCACCCCAATCGCCCCGCCCACGTGCCGCAGGACATCTCCAGCGGATCGTCGCTGCGGGTGTTCGAGGCCGTACTGCTCGCGGCCAAGCAAGGGGCGGGCTGGTCGGTCGATGAGACCGAACTCGACGCCGTGACGCATCTGCTGAAAGCCCTGCGGATCGGCGACCTGGCCGGGCGTGAACTGGCGGCGTTGAGCGGCGGGCAGCGCCAGCTGGTGTCGATCGCCCAGGCGTTGATCCGATCGCCCCGCATCCTGCTGCTGGACGAGCCCACCAGCGCGCTCGACCTGCAACGCCAATACGAGGTGCTGGCCCTGCTGCGCGGGCTGTCGCGCCAGCGGTCGCTATGCATCGTCATGGCGATCCATGACCTCAATCACGCGCTGCGCTTTGCCGACCATGCCGTGGTGCTGCACCAGACAGGCGTGTTCGCCCAGGGCGCGCCGCGACAGGTCATCACCCCGGCCTTGCTCGCGCGGGTCTATGGCGTCGACGCGCGGGTCGAGCCCTGCTCCCAAGGGCACTGGCAGGTCATTGTCGACGGTTCGCTACGCCAGAATTCACCGGAGCCATCGCCATGATCACCTACTGGAAACAGGACGCGCTGCGCGCCCGCGTGGAACGCGCCTCGGGCGGACGGCGCACCGTGCTGTATACCCGCCGCGGACAGGCCAGCTACATGAACCTGATCCTGCGGCAGGATTTTCCCGGCGGCGAACACCCCGCATTCGTTCTGGCCGGACGGCAGCAGCAGGTGTTCTTCTACGGCACCTATGGCGGCGTGATACGCGCCGGCGAACTGCTCAGCCTGCCCGGCCAGGCGCCCGGCAGCGGCATGGATTTCGATCAAGCCCATCGGGCCGCGCGGGCCTGCGGCCCCGGCTGGCACCTGGCCACCAATGCCGAACGGGCCGCGCTGGCGCAATGGTGCCGCGAACGCGGCCACCTCCCGCGCGGCAATACCGACCAAGGCCGGGACGCCGTGGCGCCCGGGCAGCATGGCGTGCGGGTCGATGGCCGCGCGCCCGGCTGCGCCCAGGGCAACCCCGCCACCCTGACCGGCTCCGGGCCCGACCGCTGGCGGCACGACGGCACGGCGCACGGCATTGCCGACCTGTGCGGCAACCTGTGGGAATGGACCGCCGGCCTGCGGCTGCTGGACGGTGAAATCCAGATCATCCCCGACAACGACGCCGTGCAGGCCGACCTGTCCGCGCGCGCCGGCGCCTGGCGGGCGATCCGGCTGGCGGACGGGGCGCTGGTGCCCCCGGGCGCCGCCGGGACGGCCAAGTTCGATTGCCCGCGCCACGCGCCCGAGGGTAACGCGGGCGCGCCGCTGCTCTGCGCGGTCATCCACTGCTTTGCCGGCCAGGCGGGCAGCAACGCCAACACGGCCGGGCTCATGGACGCGCCGTTCGGCGCCATCCGCCCGGCGGCCGGCGTCCAGGCGCCGGCCTTGCTCAAGACCTTGGCGCTTTATCCCGTTGGCCATGCCGCCGAGCGCGCGCAGGCCTATCTGCGCAACTACGGCGAACGCATGATGCTGGCGGGCGGCGCCTGGTACTCGGGCCTGGACGCCGGACTGAATGCGTTGTGCCTGAGCCATGCCCGCGACCACGCCAGCGCCACCGTCGGCGCGCGCCCAGCCTTCATGCCTTGAACCGGAAGAACCCCATGTACGCCCAGGATCCGATCTCCCCCTTGCTCGACGCCGCCCACGCGGTCCACAGCGACCATATCCCGCCTGCCACCCTGGCGTTCCAGCGCCTGCGCCTGCTCGACCACCTGGCCTGCCTGGCCGCGGGTTACGACGCCTCCGGGGTCGACGCCGCCCTGTCGCTGGCGCGGCGCTGGAGCGGCGCCGAGGAAGCCACCGTGCTGGGCACCGACACCCGCCTGGCCGCGGGCCAGGCGGCCTTCGTCAATGCCGTGCGCGCGCGGGCGCTGGATTTCTGCGACGTGATCTCTCCGGGCTGGCATCCAAGCTCCTCGGATATTCCGGTCGCGCTGGCCATGGCGGAGCACTGCGGCGCCTCCGGGCGCGAATTGCTCGCGGCGCTGGCCATCGGCCAGGATGTCGGCCAGCGTATCAATCTGGCCGCGCAGGCCCACGGTTTCTTCTACCGCGGCTTCGATTCCAATGTCCTGGGCCTGTTCTCCGGCGCCGTCATCGCGGCCAGGCTGTTGCGCCTGCCGCGCGAATCCTTCACGTCGGCGGTGGGGCTGGCGTTCGATTCCGGCATCGGCACCTTCCAGCACTATCAGGACAAGGTCCTTGCGGTCCGCATCGGCCAGGCCATGGTGGCGCGCCACGCGATCGAAGCCGCGCAAATGGCGCAGGCCGGCCTGACCGCCCCCCGCCGCATCCTGGGCGGCGAAAACGGCTTTTTCCGGCTCTACGCGCCGGGTGAGCCGGACTTGAGCGCCTTGACGGCCGATCTGGGGCACCGCTACCTGGGGCGCGAGGCGACTTGCTTCAAGCCCTACCCGCATTGCAGCATCCTGCTGGCGCTGACGGACGCATTGCTGGCGCGTCGCCATGAACTGCCGCGACCGCGGCTGGCTGGCAGCACCTTGCGGCTGCATGTGTCGCCCACCATGCGCATGGTGTGCGGCGCGCCCTATGCCCCGGCGGAAACCGCCGAAATCGATGCGCAGTTCAGCGCCCGCTATATCGTGGCCAATGCCCTGCTGCGCGGCGCCGCCACCCCGGCGCAGTTCACCGCCAGGGCGGCCCGGGAACCGGCCGTGCAGGCGTTGGCGCAACGGGTGGAGATCATCGAAGATCCCTCGCTGGCGCGCTTCGATGCCTGCCGCCTGGAGATCCGGCCTGCCGATGCCGCGCCGGTCGTGGTGGCGGCCGCGTATGGACGGGGATGGCCGGAAAACCCGCTCGACCAGGCCGCGCTCGAACGCAAATTCATGCTGTGCTGCAGCCTGTCCGCCAGCGCCGCCATGCGCCGCGCCGCCCCCCTTGTCGCCGCGCGGATCAACGATCTGGCGCAGGCGCCCTGCGTCGCCCCGCTGGTCAACGCGCTGGCGGGGAGCGCATAGACATGGCTGGCGGCGGCACGCCCAGCATGCACAGGCAGTCCGCGGCAACGTCACGGGCGAATTCCGAGCAATCCTCCAGGCGTGCCGCGATGGCGTCGTCCGTCACGCCATGCACGCCCGAATAGATCAGCAGCGCCGTGATCCGGGGTCGGGGCAGCGCCCACACCCCGGCGACCCTGCCCCCTTCCAGGATGCCGAGCAGCTGGTCCAGGATGGCATTCTTGTCGCGGTTCTGGCGGTCGTGGTGGTGGTGATTGCTATAGACGATGTCGTGCGTGCGGTAGGTGTCGGCGTAGGTCTGGACGCTGGCATGCACCCACGCCCCCAGTTTGCCCACCCAGTCATCCGCCGCACAGGCATCCACGGCGCGTTCGAGCGCTTCCAGGTACTGGCGCGTGTAACGCTGGGCCAACGCCGCCAGCATGTCGGTCTTGGCGGAGAAGTAGTGGTAGAACGTGCCCTTGGCGACCTGGGCCTCTTCCACGATCGCATTGATGGTGGTGGCTTCGACCCCGTTGGCCAGGAACAGCTTTTCGGCGGCGGCCATCAATTCCTCCAGCCGGACCTCCGCGGGTTTGGTACGCGGCGGGCGCGGCGGCTTGTCATCGACTCGGGGGACTTTCATGGGCAACGATTCCGGCATCTGGCAAAGAGACACAGTTTAAAGGCGATCCGTTGCCGCCGCCCCACGATGCGACGATGGCGGCCTTGGGGAAGCAATCATCGGTTGCGAGACGAGCATCGCGGCGCGGCGACGACCCGGCGGCAACCCTAGCGCGCGACCACCTTCGCCGCGGCCTCCCGAACCAGGGCGGCCAGCTTGTCGGCGGCGGGCGCCAGCCGGCGCCCCCGCAGGGTCAGGAGCCCCATCTGGCGCGTCAGCGATGGCGACAACCGGCAGATCCGCAGCCCCTTGGGGGGCCTGGCGGGCAAAGCCAGCCGCGGAAGAATGGCCACGCCCAGCCCGGCCGCGGCCATCGCGATCAAGGTATGGGCCTGTATGCATTCGTACTTCGGCGTCAGGCGGATGCGCGCCCGCGCCGCCGCCTGGTCCAGCAGGATGCGCAGCGACGTGGCGTCGCTGAGCAGCAGCAAGGGCAAGCGGGCGACGTCCTTCAACGGCATCAGGTCCGCCGCGTCCGGGCACAGACGGGGCGCCATCAGCGCGCAGATCTCTTCGGTCACCAGCGGCTCGAACTCGCATTCGGCGCCCATCGGACCGGGCACCACGCCGAAATCCACCTCGCCCTGCAGCACCTGGGCCTGCACGTCCGCCGACTGCCGCTCGCGCACCGACATCCGGACGCCGGGATACAGGGTCTCGAAGCGGGCCAGCACGGGCGGCAGCAACGCGGCGGCGGCAATCGGCGTGGCCGCGACCGCCACGTGGCCGGCCTGCAGGGCCAGCGTCTCCCGCACCTCCCTCACCCCCGCCTCGACCTCGCGCACGCCGCGCCGGGCGGCGTCGAACAGCTGCTTGCCGGCCGCCGTCAGCTGGACGCTGCGCGTGGTGCGGTGGAACAGCTCGGCGCCCACCTGCGCCTCGAGCAATTTGATCTGCGCGCTGATCGCCGACTGCGAGCGATGCGCCTGTTCGGACGCGCCGCGAAAGCTCCTGGTCTCCGCGATCAGGAGAAAGGCGCGGAGCAGATTGAAATTGATGTCGGAAGTCATTGATCAGTTTTTTTGAATAATTCCGGTTGATTTTAGCGATTGTTCTTCATTGAGCGGGCCACTACAGTCGCACCCCGACACGCACAGCAAGGAGCAGATCGTGGCAGTTTCAGAGAGAGCAATCCGTCTATGAGCATTTCCGTTCTGGTGCTCTGCGAGCTGGGTCCCGCGCAAGAGGCGGCCCTGCGGCAGCGCCATCAACCCACCTTCGCGCTGACGCCCGAAGAGCGGGCCCGCGTCGTGCAGACCCGCGGCGCCGAATTCGAGGCGGTGCTGACCATCGGCCTGCTGGGGCTGCGCGCCGATGAAATGGACCGGCTGCCCCGCCTCAGGCTGGTCGCCAGCATGGGCGCCGGCTACGAGAACATCGATGTGGCGGCGGCCCAGGCCCGCGGCATCTGGGTGACCAACGGGCGCGGCGCCAACGACGAATGCGTCGCGGACCACGCCATGGGCATGGTAATCGCGGCGATGCGCGATTTCCGCACCCTGGACCGACTGTGCCGCGCAGGCGTCTGGCGCACGGCCATCGCCCTGCCCACCAACGTCTCGGGCAAGCGCCTCGGCATCCTGGGCCTGGGCTCGGTGGGCGAACGCATCGCCGGCCGCGCCCAGGCTTTCAGGATGGCGGTCGGCTACCACAACCGCCGCGCGCGGCGGGAATTCGACTATCAGTACTTCGATGACGCGCTGGCGCTGGCGCACTGGTGCGACGTGCTGGTCTGCGCCATGCCCGGCGGCGCGGCGACGCGGCACATGGTCAATGCGGCCGTGCTGCGGGAGCTCGGCCCGGGCGGCTATCTGGTCAATGTCGGCCGGGGCAGCATCGTGGATACGCAGGCCCTGGCCGCCGCGCTGGCGTCCGGCGGCATCGCCGGGGCGGCGCTGGATGTCTATGAAAGCGAACCCGCCCCGCCCCCGGCACTGATCGCGCAGGACCGCCTGCTGCTGACCCCGCACGTGGGCGGCTGGTCGCCGGAGGCGATCGACGCCCAGTTCGGGATCTTCATGCTGAATCTGGAGGGCGTGTTCTTCGGACGGGGGCCGGTCACCCCGGTATAGCGTCGTCGCCGCACGCTCAACGTCCCGTTAAGGCGCGTTGACCATTTGTCGATGGCCGGCCCCGCGCCGCCTTCCTACACTGTGGCCGTCAATCCCTGGAGATGGCCATGATCCTCCCGCGCAGTATCCGCCTGGCAACCTTGCTGCTTCCGTTCTGCCTGCTATGGGGCGGCAACGCCGGCGCCCAGTCCGCCACGGCCGCGGGCGCCTACCCGCAACGGCCCGTCAACCTGATCGTGCCGTGGCCGCCGGGCGGCGCGGTGGATCTGCTGGCGCGCCAGCTGGGCACCGTCCTGGCCAAGGAGCTGGGCCAGCCCATCGTGATCGAGAACAAATCGGGCGCCAACGGCTCGATCGGCCACGCCCAGGCGGTGCGCGCGGCGCCGGACGGCTACACCACCCTGCTGGCCACCAACAGCACCTTCGTGATCGGCCCGCACCTGTACAAGCAGCTGCCGTACCAGCATGAACGCGACCTGGCGCCGGTGTCGCTGCTGGGCGCCAGCCCGCTGGTGCTGACCGTCAACCCCGCGCTGAAGGTCAAGACCCTGGCGCAACTGCTGGCGCTGGCGCGCGAAAAGCCGGGCCGGCTGACCTTCGCCTCGGGCGGCCAGGGGTCCACCAGCCACCTGGCGGCCGAACAGCTGATGGCCCTGACCGGCATCGAGATGACCCACATTCCCTACCAGGGCGGCGGGCCGGCCGCCACGGCGGTAATGAGCGGCGAAGTCGACATGGCCTTCCTGGACCTGGGCGTCTCGCTGCCGTTCCTGAAGTCGGGCCGGCTGCTGCCCCTGGCCGTCTCCAGCGATCAGCGCTCGCCATTGCTGCCCGAGGCGCCGACCGTGGCCGAATCCGGCGTCAAGGACTTCGAGATCGCCACCGCCTTCGCCCTGTTCGTGCCGGCGCGCACTCCCGCCCCGGTGATCGACCGGCTCCACGGCGCCCTGGTCAAGGCGCTCGGCGACGCCGACCTGCGGCAGAAGCTGATCCACCAGGGCGTGATCGTGATGGGCACCAGTCCGGCCGAGCTGCGCGACTACACCACGCGTGAAAACCAGCGCTGGGGCAAGATCATCAGCGACCGCCACATCTCGGTGAAATGACATGCCGCGCAACGATTTCCGTATCGCGATCGTCGGGGCCGGCGGCATCGGCTGCGCCACGGCGGCCTATCTGCGGGCCAGCGGCCTGCCGGTGGCGATGTGGTCGCCCACCGGGCGGCGCCTGCGGCCGCATGCCGAGCCCGGCCGGGCGCGCTTCGACTGCGTCGGCGCGCTGGAGGGCGCCGTGGCGGTGGAACGGCTGGCGCGGCTGGCCGACCTGTCGGACTACAGCCATGTCTTCATCTGCCTGCCCGCGTCCCAGTACCGGCAGGTCCTGCAAGACGCGGCGCCCTACTGGCGCGACGGCCAGACCCTGATCGTCAGCGGCGCCCTGTCGCTGCTGCCTCTGTGGCTGCGGCGGACGGCGGCGGCGCATGGCGCCGACGTCACCGCGGTCGGCTGGAGCACGACCCTCACCACCGCCCACTTCCTGCCTGACGGCCGCCTGCACCTGAACGCGCCGCGCGGCCAGATCGGCATGGCCTGGCTGGCCCCGTCCGAGGGCGGCGGCGACGCGCTGGCCGATTGCCGGACCCTGTTCGGCGACCGGTTCACGCCGGTCGACAACCTGCTGGCCAGCACCCTGGCCAACATCAACCCGATCGCGCATGCGGCGGAGGTGATCCCCAACCTCACCCGGATGGACCGTGGCGAGGCCTGGCCGCTGTTCGGCCACTTCACCGGCGTGGTCGCCAACATGGCGCAGGCGCTGGATGGGGAACGGCTGGCGCTGGCCGGGGCGCTGGGATTCACGCTGCCGACCCTGGCGCAGCATTACTCGCGCTCGTACCACGTGCCGCTGGGCCCGCTCGAGGACATCGCGCGGGCCATCGACGCACGCGGCGCCGGCCCGCTCGGCCCGGCCCGGCTGGCGCATCGCTACGTGCTGGAGGACGTGCCGTTCGGCCTGGTGTTCCAGGAACGGCTGGCGCGCCTCTTGGGCATCGACTGCCCGCTGCTGTCCGCCTGCATCACCCTGCTGGAGGCGGTCTACGCCGAATCGTTCCGCGACCGCAATGACCTGCTGGCGTCGGTGCTGCCCGACGGCATGTCGGCCGAGGCGCTGGTGGCGGCCTGCAGGAGCGCGTGCGCGGCATCGTGAAAGCGCTCGATGATGTCGTCCTGGTGCCACGGCGTCCGGTACACCATCACGATCGGGATCGGCTCCGGCAGCGCCTCGACCGGTAGCGCCACCAAGCTGCCGCGGGCCAGGCGCTCCTCCACCGTGCGCCGGGCCAGCAGGCTCAGGCCCAGCCGGCGCTCGACCAGCTTGAGATTGGTGATGGCGTTCATGGACTCGATGGCGGGCGCGATGGGCGGCAGGTTGTGGTCCAGCAGCAACTGCTCGATCATCAGCCGGGCCTGCGTCGGCCGGGCCGGCAATACCCAGGCCTGCTGTTTCAGTTCGCGCCAGGTCCACGGCGCCGCGCGCGGCGCCAGCGCCAGCGGGTGATCGCCGGCGCACACCACGATCCACTGTTCCCGCCCCACCGGCCGGATCATCAGCCCCTCCTGGCACAGCCCGCCCAGCTCGGACGAGGTGTTCATGGTCAGCAGGACGTCGATCTCGCCGCTTTCGAGCTTGCGCTGCGTGTCGTCCAGGCGGCCTTCGACGATCTGCACCGGCGGCAATCCCGCGTCGCCCGCCATGCCGCGCAGCACGTCGGGCAGCAGCGACCAGGCGATGAAGGGCGGCGCGCCGATGCGCAGGACCGCATCGTGTCCCAGCTTGCGGTCGCGCAGGTCATCGGCCAGATTGGCCACCTCGGACAGCAGCAGGCGGGCGCGGTGCACCAGGATGTCGCCGTCGCGCGTCAGGCTCACGCCGCGGCCATGGCGCTCGAACACGGTGATGCCCAGCAGCGTCTCGATTTCTCCCAGGCCCTTGCTGACCGCGGCGGTGCTCACGCAGAGCTTCTCGCCCGCGGCGCGCATGCTGCCGGTGTCCGCCAGCACCGTCAGCAATTCGAACTGGCGCATCCGCAGCGCGGCGATCATGCGGTAGGTGGAATCATGCATCTGGGCGGCACCTTCGGGGCGGGTAGCGACGTAGCGGAATGATAGTATCCACGGGCGTTGCCACGCCAGGCTCCGCGATCCCGGTCATTTCCCGCCCCGCATGCTGCCCTCCTCCCCGGCCCCGCTGCCCCTGCTGGACCCCCGCGCGCTCGACCGCCAGGCCGACGCCGCCATGCGCGACCTGCTGCGCGAAGGCAGTTCGCCCAATACGGCCGCCAGCTATCGCGCCGCGATCCGCTACTGGTCAGCCTGGTTCGGCCTGCGCTATGGCCAGCCGCTGGCCCTGCCCCTGTCCGAGGCGGCGGTGATCCAGTTCGTGGTGGACCACGCCCAGCGCACCGGCGCCCACGGGCTGACCTCGGAACTGCCGCCGGCGCTGGACAGCGAGCTGGTGCGGCTCAAGGCCAAGGGCCGGCTCGGGCCGCCCAGCCTGAACACGCTGCTGCAGCGGCTGTCGGTGCTGTCCAAGGCCCATGAACTGGCCGGACTGCCCAACCCCTGCCGCGCCGCCGCCGTGCGCGAGCTGCTGGCCCGTACCCGCCGCGCCTACGCCCGCCGCGGCGCGACGCCGGCCCGCAAGGACGCCCTGACGCGCGAGCCGCTGCAGGCCCTGCTGGACACCTGCGACGACTCCCTGCGCGGCCTGCGCGACCGGGCGTTGCTGCTGTTCGCCTGGTCCAGCGGCGGCCGGCGGCGCTCCGAGGTCATCGGGGCCACCGTCGAGAACACCCGCAAGGTGGGCGAGGACTACCTCTATCTGCTGTCGCACTCCAAAACCAACCAGTCCGGCGCCGACCGCGCCCAGGACCGCAAGCCGATCGCCGGCGCGGCGGCGCGGGCCCTGGACGCCTGGCTGGCCGCCAGCGGCATCCGCCAGGGCGCGCTGTTCCGCCGCATCCGCCGCGGCGACGTGATCGGCGAGCCGCTGGCCGCCGCCGCGGTGCGCGCCATCGTCCAGGAGCGCTGCCGCCTGGCGGGCATCGAGGGCGATTTCTCGGCCCACAGCCTGCGCTCGGGCTTCGTGACCGAGGCCGGACGCCAGAATGTGCCGCTGGGCGACGCCATGGCCATGACCGGCCATGCCAGCGTGGCCACCGTCATGGGGTATTTCCGGGCCGGCGCCGCGCCCCGGTCGCGCGCGGCGCGCCTGCTGGACACGCCATCCGGGGACGAAACACCGTAGCGCGCCAGCCACACCCGCTCGATCCCGGGGAGACCCGGCGCGCGCTTGCATACAATGGCGCCTGCCGGCACACCGCAGCGCCGCGCCCATAACGAGACCCATGCCTGCTGTGCTCCCCATGCGAATCAATCTACGCGGCCTGGTGCTCGCGCTTACGATATTCAGCGCCATCGCCGCTACCGCCAATGCCCTGTACGCCAGCTACCGGCTGCAGCGCGAACAGCTCATCACCACCACCCTGGAAGCGAACCGCGTCTACGCCGCCAAGCTGGCGCAGAGCGCCGGCGGCTTCCTCAAGGCGGCCGAGCGCCAGCTGGGCTACAGCGCGCGCCAGATCGCGGCGCACATGGACGCCCCGGACATGCTGGCGGCCGAGGTGCGGCGGGTGCAGGAGCAGAGCGACACCTTCAATTCGGTCGGCGTGGTCGGCCCCGACGGCGTGATCCTGGCCACCACCCAGGACTTCCGCAGCTTTCTCGGCACCCGCATCGACAGCCCGGGCAGCCGCGCCGCGCTGCAAAGCCGCCATCCGGTCATCACCAAGCCCTACGTCTCGATCGCCGGCAATCTGCTGATCAACCCGTCCTACCCCATACTGGCCGCCGATGGCCGCTTCCTGGGCTATATCGCCGGCACCCTGCACCTGCGCAAGGAAAGCGCGCTGGACGACCTGCTGGGCCTGCACCACTACAAAGACGGCTCCTACCTCTACGTGGTGGATGGCGACGGACGGCTGATCTATCACACCGATGCGAGCCGGGTCGGCGAGGTGGTGAGCGGCAATCCGGTGATCGAGGCGGTGATCGAGGGCCAGGCCGGCGCGCGCCGGGTGGTCAATTCACGCGGGGTGGACATGCTGGCCGGCTACGCGCCAGTGCCCGCCAGCGGCTGGGGCGTGGTGGCCCAGCGCCCCACCGCCGTGACCCTGGAACCGATCCGCGAACTGCTGTGGGCGCTGCTGGGCTACGCCGCGCCGCTGGCGCTGGTGTTCCTGCTGGCGATCTGGTGGTGCGCGCGGCAGATCTCGCTGCCGCTGTCGCAACTGGCCACCAACGTCGAGCACCATGACGTGGCGGTGGCGATGCAACGGGTCAAATCGGTGCGCGCCTGGTATTTCGAGGCCGAACGCCTCAAGCGCGCGGTGATCTGGAGCTTCACCACCCTGCAGGAGAAGATCGGCAAGCTGAACCTGGCCAGCATCACCGACCCGCTGACCGGGCTGCGCAACCGGCGCGGCACGCAGGACGCGGTCGACCACCTGCAGGCCTCGGGCACGCCGTTCTCGGTGCTGGCGCTGGACATCGACCACTTCAAGCAGGTCAACGACACCTACGGCCACACCGCGGGCGACAAGGTGATCCAGGACGTCGCCCAGCTGATGCGCGACTGCTCCCGCCCCGGCGACATCCTGTGCCGCAACGGCGGCGAGGAATTCCTGATCCTGCTGCCGGGGGTGGCGCCGACGGAAGCGGTGATCGTGGCCGAGCGGCTGCGCCAGCGCACCGCCGAACGCGAATTCCCGCAGGTGGGCGGCATCACGATGTCGGCGGGCGTGGCGCAGTGGCCGACCAGCGGGCCGGACGTGGTGCAGGTGTTCCACGCGGCCGACGCCGCCCTGTATGCCGCCAAGCAGCAGGGCCGCAACCGCGTGGTGCTGCACGGCACCCCCTAGGCCGTCGCCAGCGCCCGGTAGTGGCTGGCGATGGCGGCCGCGAACAGGCCGCCGATGACCGACACGTGCTCCAGCGCGAAAAACAGGGCCAGCTTGGCCTGCGGTTCGGGCAGGCGCCAGAAGGCGTGCACGATGAAGATCGTCAGCGCCAGGAACACCGCCAGCGCGGCGGCGGCCAGCCAGACCGCGCGGTCCGCCAGGATCAGGATCGAACCGGCCAGCATCAGCGCCGCCACCGCGATATTGAACAGCCGCGCCGGCTCCAGCCCGGCGCCACGCATTTCCGCCACCCCGCCCGGAAAGTCGATCAGCTTGGCGGCGCCCGAGGCGATGAACACCACCGCCAGGCACAGCCGGGCGATGAACCAGAGCCAAGAGCTCTGAAGCAGGGATTCGATGTACTGCGGCGTCTGCATGGGTCCTGTTCCTGATGGTCGGCGCTGCCCCGCCCGGCGGACGGGGCGGCATGCGGATCCGGCGGGTTGCCAAATCCGGCGCGACGGACTATAAGACCTCAACCTAACTTGAGGTCAACTTCCATGGCGGGCGACAAGCCGATCGACATCACGCGGCTCATGACGGTGGGCGAAGTCGCCCGGCGCAGCGGCGTGCCGGTCTCGACGATCCACTTCTACGAAGCCAAGGGCTTGATCCAGAGCTCGCGCAGCGGCGGCAACCAGCGCCGCTTTCCCGGCATCGTGCTGCGCTACATCGCCATCATCAAGGTGGCGCAACGCACCGGCATTCCGCTGGAGGAAATCCGCGAGGCCATGTCGCGCTTCCCGCAGGACGGCAACAAGCTGACGCCGGCACAATGGAAAGCGCTGTCGTCGCAATGGCGGGCCAACCTGGATGAACGCATCCGCAAGCTGACCCGGCTGCGCGACGAGCTGGACAGCTGCATCGGCTGCGGCTGCCTGTCGCTCACGGACTGTCCGCTGCGCAATCCGGACGACGTGCTGGGCCGCGACGGACCGGGGCCGCGCATCCTCGAACGGCCATGAACCGTCGGGCGGGCCGCCGAGCGCGTGTTTTACCCGCGCGGGCAGCCGGATTGCGTGAATTTCGCGCCATGGCGTAATCGGCTGCATTCAATTGCAAGACTGTTGCGCCGGCAGCGGCGATAACGCAATGCCATGTATCGCGGCGGGCCTGGGGGCCGCGCAATTACAGTATCCTGCGCGCACAGTCACATCGCATCAGGCCGGCCCACCCGTATGCTGCGCAGTAGATTCTCGATCAAGTCACTGGAACGCTATTTCCTGATATTGGCGGCGGGCGTGCTGCTGCCGATGTCGGTGCTGACGGGGATCCTGCTGCTCCAGAGCCGCGCCGCCTATCTCGCCACCGGCGACGCGCTGCGCGCCTTCGCCATCGTCCGCACCACCATCACGGCCATGGAAACGGTGTCCGCCGAGCGCGGCCCCATGAATGCCGCCCTGGGCGCCGACTACCCGGTCGCCGAATCGCTGCTGGATGAGCTGCGGGCGGCGCGCGAGCGCAGCGATACCCGCATCGCCGACCTGCTGGCGCTGTACCGCGCCCCGCTCAATCCGAACAGCGCGCGGGAATTCACCAACATCCAGCGCATCCGCTACGCGCTGATCAAGGCCCGCGACAACGCCGACGCGCTGATCGCCACGCCGCGCGCCGACATCTCGGGCCAGCGCGTGCTGGCGGCGGTGAACGGCATGGTGGCGCTGGTGCCCGAGCTGCAGGCGGCGATGGCCGAGAGCGCCGGCGTGGTGATGCAGAACGAGGCCGACGCGCCCAATCTGCTGACCCTGGCGCTGCTGGCGAGCGAGCTGCGCGAACAGGCGGGCCTGCTGGGTTCGACCTTCACGCCGGCGCTGGCCAAGCACCGCCAACTGACCGAATCCGACGAATACCGCATGGAGCGGGTATTGGGGCGCATCGACCAGTTGCACGACCTGCTGGAAATGCGGCTGGCGGCGCGGCCGGACCTGCGCGCGTCGCTGGCCTATGGCGACCTGCGGCACTTCTATTTCGGCGAGGGCATGCGCTATCTGGCGGAGGTGCGCGACATGGCGGCGCTGCAACCCGGCGGCGCCACCATCAGCGCGCGCGAGCTGGCCGCGACCTACGTGCCGCTGATGCATGCCATCAGCCAGTTCCGCGACCTGATGCTGGACCAGATGGAGGCGAGCATGCGCGAGCATCGGCGCCATGCGATCCGGCTGCTGGTCATCACCCTGGTGGCCGCCGCCGCGCTGGCGGTGGCGCTGATGCTGTCGCTGCGGCAATTCCGCCTGCGCGTGATCCGGCCGTTCGTGCAGGCCACCCGCATCATCGGCGCCATCGCCAACGGCACGCCAGCCGCCGCGATTCCGGTGGGCAAGTACCGCGGCGAGGTCGACGGCATGTTCGAGGCGCTGAGCGTGCTCAAGGACAACGCCGCCGCGCGCAAGCGCGCCGAACTGGAACGCGACCGCCTGATCGTCGACCTGGCGGTCATGGCCGAGACCGACTTCCTGACTGGCCTGCTCAACCGCCGCGCCTTCGAGAGCCGCCTGGATCAGGCCCTGTCGCAATGGCGCGGCGCCGGCGCGGCGCTGGCCTTCATCCTGTTCGACATCGACGATTTCAAGGGCATCAACGACACCTACGGCCATGCCAGCGGCGACGAAGCCCTGAAAACGGTCGCCGAGCTGTGCCGGCAGACCTTGCGGCAGGCGGACGTGGTGGCGCGGGTGGGCGGCGAGGAATTCGCCGTGCTGTGCCACGTCGGCACGGCCGACCAGGCGGTGGAGATGGCCGAACGCATGCGCCAGCGCATCGCCCAGGCCCGGGTGACGGCGGAGAACGGCACGGTGTTCGGGCTGACCGCCAGCTTCGGCGTGGCCCTGGCGCGCGGGCCCGAAGCCGGCACGGCCGACACCTTGTTCCGCCGCGCCGACGAACTGCTTTATCGCGCCAAGATGGATGGCAAGAACCGGGTGGTGCCCGGAGACACCGGCTGACGGCGGACAGCCGCCTTCGCGCCGCCCAAAAAAAACGCCGCGTCGGATTCGACGCGGCGTTTTTGCCTTGAAGCGGGTCAGTCAGGGACGCGGGTCGCGTTCTTGTCCTGGGTGGCCTCGGTGGTTTCCGGGCGGGAGGAGGTTTCGGGGTCCGGGCGCGAGCCTGGCGCCTTCCAGTTCAGCGGCGGAACTTCAAAGCGCGGTTTCTTGGCGATCAGTTGGGACATGTGCGTACTCCTGTGTGCGATGTCGGCCTGCCCTGCGCAGGGAACGACTCGGATATCCAGCGCGCCCGGGATGCTCTGGTGGCAATGCGAGGGAGGCATCAGGAACGGGCGCCAGGGCATGGCCCTGGGGTCGTCGACGGGTAAAAGCCGGCGGCCAAGCATGGAGCTTCAATGGAACCGCCTGGGGGAAGGCCAGGACCAGAGCGGTCTTGGTCCTGGCGGACTGGGTTGGCTTGGCGGCCAACGCCTTGGCAGGCATCCGAAATAGTTTCCGGATCTTTGCGTGACGATCTAATGATTTTAGTATTAATTAACAGATAAAGCAAGCATCTTGAGTTTTGCTTATGTATCTGAATGGTGCGGAGATGCTGCCTGCGTCACACACCCGCTTGACTGCGGAGAACGATCGTTCTACGATTGCCCTCAATCCAGGTAGAACGATCATTCTCAATCATGTCCGACACGCCCGACCTCTCCGCCGACGACGCCCGTCAACGCCTGCTGCAGGCGACCGAACGGCTGGTCTACGCCGGCGGCATCCACGCCACCGGCATGGATCTCATCGTCAAGACCTCCGGCGTGGCGCGCAAGCGCGTGTACCAGTACTACCCGAACAAGGACGCGCTGGTGGCCGCGGCGCTGCGGGCGCGCGACGAACGCTGGATGCGCTGGTTCATCGACGCCACGTCGCGGGCGGCCACGCCCAGGGCGCGGCTGCTGTCCATGTTCGACGCCTTGCGCGAATGGTTCGCCAGCGCGGACTTCCGCGGCTGCGCCTTCCTGAACGCCGCCGGCGAGATCGGCGACGAGGCCAGCCCGGTGCTGGCGGTGGCGCGCGAACACAAGGCGCGGCTGCTCGATCACATCCGCGCGCTGGTCCGGGCGGCCGCGCTGCCCGAATCCGACGAAGCCGCCGCGCAGCTGCTGGTGCTGGTCGACGGCGCCATCGCCGTGGCGCTGGTCTCGCGCGATCCGGCCATCGCCGACAGCGCGCGCCGCGCCGCCGCCACGCTGCTGGGTCCCGGCGACTGAGGCGATGGCGCCGCCCGACCCTAGCGCCCGGCCATGCCCGTGGCGTTCCCGTTTTTCCCACCCGCCTGCGAGGCCTGCGCGATGACATCGCCCCCCCCCACCACCCGCCCTCCTCTTCCTCCCTTCACCCGCGACAGCGCGATACAGAAAGTGCGCCTGGCCGAAGACGGCTGGAACAGCCGCGACCCCGACAAGGTGGCGCTGGCCTACAGCCTGGATACGCGCTGGCGCAACCGCGCCGAGTTCGTCAACAGCCGCGAGGAAGCGCGCGCCTTCCTGGCCCGCAAATGGGCCAGGGAACTGGACTACCGCCTCATCAAGGAACTGTGGGCCCACGACGGCAACCGCATCGCGGTGCGCTATGCCTATGAGTGGCACGACGATTCCGGCAACTGGTTCCGGTCGTACGGCAACGAGAACTGGGAGTTCGGCGAGGACGGCCTGATGACGCGCCGCTACGCCTGCATCAACGACCTGCCGATCCAGGAGGCCGACCGCAAGTTCCGCTGGCCCCTGGGCCGGCGCCCCGACGATCATCCGGGACTGTCCGAGCTCGGCCTCTGACCCGCGGCGCTACGGCA
>NZ_CYTY01000003.1:0-4517 GCF_001298995.1 Achromobacter sp. 2789STDY5608615 | reverse complement strand
CGGCCGCGCCGTTGTCGCCCGGGGCCGGCGCGGCCACCGGCGCGGCGGGCGGGCGCGACAGCGGTTCGGTCAGGCGCAGGCCCCACCAGGCCAGCCCAGCGATCAGCGCCGCGGCGCCCGCCAGGCTGGCCAGGCGCGGCCAGGACGTGCCCGCGCTCGAGTCGATTCGGAAATTCAGCGCCATGGCGGCAGGCTCCAGGTCATGGGTCAATGCAACAGCAGCACGCGGCGATAGCGCAGCGGCGTCTGCCCCAGCACGCCGCGCGAGATCACCAGCTCCAGCGCCGTGGCCGGCTGCTCGCCCCGCCCCGGCAGCGCCACCCAGCCGCGTCCGGGCGCCCAGGCCCGCACGCTGAAGTCCAGCAATTCGTCCAGCACCGGCGTGCCGGTATCCGGCGCGGGCATGGGCAGCGGCATGGCGTCGGTCGGCCGTCCCGCCGTGCGCAGCAGGCGGCCGCCCTGGCGTTCCCAGATCACGCGCTGGCGCGCCTGCGGCTGCCCGGGCGCGCCGCGCACGATGTCGATGCGCGGCGCCGGCGTCTTCATGCCGCTGACATGGATCGCGTCGGGCAGCAGTTGCGGCGCGATGACCGCCGGTTCGGCGTCTTCGGCCCCGGGCGCGGCCGGGGCCTCGGCCGCCGGCGGCTCGGCCAGCACCAGGCTGCGCGCGGCGACATCGCGTTCGAACTGGTCGAAGGCGCGCTGCAGCGCCAGCGCGTCGTCGGTGTGCTGATCGAGCTTGCGGCTGGTCAGCGCCACGCTGTCGATGGCGCGCCAGGAGATCAGGCTGATGATGGCCATGATCATGATGGCGATGATCACCTCGATCAACGTGAACCCGGCCTGGCGTCGCGGCGTCATGGAGAGCGGTTCTCGACGATGCCGGACAGCGTGGCCAGGCGCGGCGTCGGGCGATGGTCGAGATAGACCTCGACGGTGACCGTGCGCGCGCCCTCGCGGGCGTCGGTGTAGCGGCTGTCGCACACCAGGGCCAGCGGCCCCTGCGGGCAGGCGGCCTTGTCGCCGCTGGCGGTCAGCGCCGGCGGCGCCAGCTGCAGCTCGATCAGCCGGTTCTGCGCCGACAGCAACGCCAGCGCCCGTTCGCGCAACACGCCGTTGTTGGTCGTCAGCATGCCGGTGGTTCGCATGACGGCCGCCAGCGCCACGCTGACGATGGCCAGCGCGATGAGGATCTCCAGCAACGTGAAGCCGGCCGCGCGCGCCGGGCGGCGCGGCGGCGGGCGGGACGGCTGGCGCGCACGCCGCACGTCAGCGCACCAGGAAGCGGCCGCTGGCATCGCGCTGCACGTCGACCTGGCCCGCCGCGTTGGACAGCGTCAGCCGCCACGGCGGGCCGAACCACTCGGCCGTCAGCAGCACCGGGCCGGCGGGCGATACCCGCACCGGGCCGGCCTGCCAGGGACGCGGCCGCAGCGCCTGATCCCGCGCGAAGTCCTCGATCCTCGTGGCGTCCAGCAGCGGCACCGCACCGTCCAGCGCCCAGGCGCCGCGCACGAAACGGTAGCCGTCCGCGTCGGCCTGCCACGCAATGACGCGGCCATCGCCGCGCGCTTCGCCCTGCGCGGCGGCGAAACTCTCGGCCAGCCGCTGCGCGTCGTCGCGCAGGCGGCGCGCCGGATCGCTGCGGATGCTCAACCCCAGCGCGGCCGTGGCGATGCCCACGATCACCAGCACCACCATCAGTTCGATCAGCGTGAAGCCGCGCTGAGGCGCCGCGCGGCGGCCGGCCCGGGCATGCGGGGCCCGGGGCGAAGACGAGGTTGCGGCCGCGCGCCGTGTCATGCCCGCAACCGCGCCGCCTGGCTCTCGACGTGGCGACAGGCGTCGCGCAGGTGGCGCCGGACGATGCGTCCGGACACGCCATAGCGCGCCGCCACCTCGCTCTGCAGCATGCCTTCGATGCGCACGCCGATGAAGATCTCGCGCTGCTGCCGCGGCATCGCCTCGATCAGGCGCAGCACGCCGCGCATCGAGGAACGGGCCTGCGCGATCCGCTGCGGCCCCGGCGCCGTGTCCTCGATGTCGTCCCAGATCACCTCGGCCGCGCCCGGCAGCCGTTCCGCGCGCAGGCGGTCGATGGCGATGTTGCAGGCCATGCGGAACACGTAGGCGCCGGGATTGAGGACGGCGGGCGCCGGCGCCGCCCCGCCCTCGGCCACGCGCAGCCAGGCGTCGTGCAGGCTGTCCGCGGCCAGGTCCGGGCAACCGAGGTGGCCGCGCAGCGCCTGCATCAGGCGCCCATAGTTCGCCGCCACGAATTCGCCCAGGCAGAGCGGGCGCGGACGCGCCGCCTGCGCGCCGCCCGCGGCGAACTCGTCGCGGCGCCGTCGCGCCGGCGGCGCCGGTTCAAGACACAGGGACATGTCGGCTCTCCGTGACGGGCCTGCCCCCCCGGGCGCAAGCGGGCGCCGTCCGGTGCCGGCCGGACGCTGGGCGGCCCGCTTGCGCATTGCCCAATTGGCCGGCGTCAGCAGGCCGTCGTCCAGCGCCTGGCGCAACAGCTCGGCAATGCCGGCGTGGCCCGCGACCGCGTCGAGCTCGTCGTCGAAGGTCGGCGCGCACTCGCAGCCACCGCCTTCCGACAGGCCGGCGAACCAGCGGAACAGCAGGTTGTAGGCGATCTGTTCATGGAAGTACGGCTTGCTGCCGGCGGGATACAGCAGTTGCAGAATGTGGGTGCGGCACAGGATCGCCGGATCCAGCGTCAGCCCGCAGTCCAGGCTGGCCTGGCGCAGCAGCGCGGCGTGCGCCCGCAGCGTGTCGTCGATGTGTTCGCGCAGGGCCACCAGCGGATGGCGCGGCGGCACGTAGCGGGTCAGCTGGATCTGGCCGATCCAGGTTTCGTGCGACACGACCCAGACCCAGGGGGAGCCGTAGCGGGATACCGATACGGGTTGCTGCCTGGCGCAATCGAGCACCTTGGACAGCTTGCGGTCCAGCTCGAGCATGCCTACGTTGACGGTCGCCGACATCACGCGCTCCTAGGGGCCGGGTAGGCCCACGTCCGGTATGGCCGCGCTACGTATGGCGCGGCCTGTACCCCTAAGACGACTCGGCGCGGCGGAACCCGCCAGCTTTTTTATTCAGGACGGATCGCCCGCGCGCGCCAGGCCTGCAGCAGCGCGCGGTTCAGCGCGATGCCGGTGGCCTGCTCGATCGGCGCGACCGGCGCCCCATCCAGCGACTGCGCCAGGATGTCGATCATGTCGGCGCTGGCCAGCACTCGCTCCAGCGCCTGGCCGAACTCGTGCGGGCTCCAGATTTCCTGGTCCAGCGACAGGCCGACGAACCAGCGGAACAGCAGGTTGCAGGAAATCTGCTCGTGCAGGCCGGCCTCGGTCTCGACGCCATAGAGCAGCTGGATCGCCAGCGCCCGCAGCAGCGGCTGCGCCTCGATGCGCAGCATGGCGCGGATCGCGGCCGCGTGCAGCCGCGGCTGGCTGGCGGCCACCGCCCGGTCCAGGTGCTCGCGCAGCGCGGCCAGCGGATGGCCGGCCGGATTGAACTCGACCCGGCGGGTGTTGCGGGACCAGACCTCGTGCGACACGATCCAGACCCAGGGCGAGCCGTAACGATGCACCGACACGGGATGCTCCCACGCCGAATCCACCACGGCCGACAGATTCTCCTTCAACTCTCGAATACCGATATTCGGTTTACGCGACACGACTGCTCCCCATCGCGCGGACGCGGCATGCGCCCTCGATGGCGGTCATGCGCGGCCTGCCTGTATAGGACGAGATGGGCGGGCCAAACCCGCCACGCGGCCCTCAGCCGAGCAGCACCACGTTGCCCGGCAGATGCGTGGCGGTCAGGCCGAAGGCCTTTTCGATCTGCACCAGCACCTTGTCGGTGTCGCGGATCTCGAAGCGGCCGCTGAGCGCGCTGGCGCCGCGCGCGCCGTCCAGCAGCACCACGCGGCCACGGCGGTAGCGGTTGATCTCGGCCACCACCTCGGCCAGCGGCGTCTGCCGGAACACCAGCGAGCCCTGGCGCCAGGCCGAGGTCTCGGCCGGGTCGATGCGCTGCACCTGGCCCAGTCCCTGCCCGTCGTAGAACAGGCGCTCGCTGGGGCCGAGCAAGGTGGCGCCACCGCCCAGCGCCACGCGCACCGAGCCGGCGATGCAGGTGACGCAGACCGTGCCGCCCAGGTTGCGCAGTTCGAAGCGCGCGCCGCGGGCCTCGGCGCGGCCCTGGCCCGCCATCACCGTCACGGCGGTCGGCGAGGCCAGGCCGTCGAACGCGGCTTCGCCGGCGATCAGCTCGACCCGCACCGCGCCCGGCTGTTCCGAACGCAGCGCGATGCTGGTCTGGGTGTTCATGTCCACCTGCACCCGCTCGCCCAGCCCGAACTGGCGCCGGTCGCCGGTGTCGGTGCGGTAGTCGGCCGACCATTCGTCCCAGGCCGGCCACAGGCGGAACGGCGGCGCCACCACGGCGGCCACCGCCGCGGCGGCCGCGCCGCCCAGGCTGGCGCCCAGGAACGCGCGCCGGCC
>NZ_CYTY01000002.1:258159-290515 GCF_001298995.1 Achromobacter sp. 2789STDY5608615 | reverse complement strand
GGGGGGCGATCGGCGCCTTCGGCGTCTGGGGCATGGCCCATATCAACGCCATGAACAGCGAACTCTATGACGTCGAGCTGCGCGGATTGTCCGAAATGAGGGAGGCCAACATACAACTGGTCTACGCCGGCCGCGCCCGCAACAGCTACCTGGCGGCCTCCACCGAGCGCGAACGCCAGGCCGTGCGCAAACAGTTCGACGATGCCGTGCAAGCCCTGGACAGGCTGCGCGAACGCGCCGACGGCTATTACCACACCCCGCGGGGGCGCCAGTTGCTGAGCCGCTTCAAGCAGCTTGAAGACGCCTGGAAGCGTGACGCCGAGGCCTTCTTCTCCGCCGCCAGCGCCCTGCCGCCGATACAGAAGGACCCGCGCGCCGCCGAGATCGAGCAACACGTGATCGCGTCTTCGGAGAAGCTGGATGCGCTCTTGAGCGAACTGGCGGCCAACAAGGAAGAGGTCACGGCGGAATCGGTCGCGCAAGCGTCTGGCCTGTACCAGCGCGTGAGCGATTTCATGATCGCGCTGTCGATCGCCGGCGTCGTGCTCGGTCTTCTGCTGGGCTGGCTCATGACGCGCGGTATCGTGCGCCCGCTTGGCCAGGCCGTCGACGCCGCCCGGCGAGTGGCCGCCGGCGACCTGACCGGCGACATCCGCGTCGCTACCCGCGACGAGACCGGCGACCTGATGGCCGCGCTGCAGGCCATGAACCACAACCTGGCGGGCATCGTGCGCGACGTGCGCGATGGCTGCGAAGGCATCGCCTCGGCCTCCTCCGAGATCGCCCAGGGCAACGCCGACCTGTCGCAACGCACCGAGGAACAGGCCGCCTCACTGGAGGAAACCGCCGCCTCGATGGAGCAACTGACCGGCACCGTGCAACTGAACGCCAGCCATGCCGGCCAGGCCGAGCAGCTCGTCACCCAGGCCTCGGCCGTGGCGGTGCGCGGCGGCAACGAGGTCGACGGCGTGGTGCGCACCATGGAGGCCATCTCCGACAGCTCGCGCCGCATCGCCGATATCACGAACGTGATCGACGGCATCGCGTTCCAGACCAACATCCTGGCCCTGAATGCCGCGGTCGAGGCCGCGCGCGCGGGCGAGCAGGGCCGCGGCTTTGCCGTGGTGGCGGGCGAGGTGCGCACCCTGGCGCAGCGCTCGGCCGTGGCCGCCAAGGAGATCAACGCCCTCATCAACGAGTCCGCCAGCCGCGTCGAGGACGGCGCGCGCCAGGCCGACGCCGCCGGCCGCACCATGCGCGAAGTGGTGGCCAGCGTCGGCCAGGCCGTGACGCTGGTGCGCGAAATCGCCGGCGCCTCGGCCGAACAATCCACCGGCATCGGCCAGGTCAACCAGGCCGTGGCGCAGATGGATGGCGTCACCCAGCAGAACGCCGCGCTGGTGGAACAGGCCGCCGCCGCGGCCGCCAGCCTGCGCGAGCAGACCGGCCGCTTGACGCAACTGGTCCGGCGCTTCCAGGTCGATGCGACCGTCGGCGCGCGGGTCCTGGCGGTGCGTCCGCTGCCCGCGCTGCCGGCGGCGAAATGAGAGTGAATCGTCTCATTAGTGCGAATAACGGAACACACTGTTCCGTTCATGGGAAATTTGGCAGAATGTAACTCCGGCAAAACAATTTCCCAGTCCATGCGCAAACCCCGAGTTGCATCGAGCGGGCGCTTACGCGCCGCACGCACGCATTGGCGCCCCTTCGTGCTTGGGGTGCTGATCGTGTTCACCGCCGCGGCAGCCTGCGGCCTGTACCGCCATGGCTCGCATCAGGGCGAACACGCCGCGATGGCCATCGGCTGGACCCTGGTCGGGATGCTGGCCATCGCCTACTGGGTCTGTCGACGCTGAAGGCGAGGCGGCGGGCAGGCGGGGCCACGCCGTCTTCGCCTATTCACTTATCCGCTCCTTGAACACGCATTCCCCCGCCGCGCAGCGGTAGCGGTTCATGCGCAGGCCGCCGTAGTCGTCCACATTGCCCAGCATCAGTTCCGTGGCGCTCGCGGGCAGTTGCGCTTTCAGCGTCTGCTCGGAGAACGGCGCCAGCATGATGGGGGCATCGAAGCCGGGCAGCCGTTGCTTGACGGTCTGGCCCAGCCAGATCACGGTGGCGTAGTAGGGCGAGGCATTCTTGAGCGTCAACGCCTGGCCGTTCGTCCGTATCTGCAAGACCTGCTCCGGCGCGGCCTCGCCGCGTTCGGCCAGCTTGCCCGGCCGCAGGAACAGCTTGAGCTGGCTCTGTGTGGTCAGTTGCAGGATGCTGGCGTTCTTGTCCTTCGGCGCCGGCGGGATTTCGCGCACATTGAAATAGAACAGCGTTTCTCGGTCCTGTGGCAGGCGCGCCCTGGCGGCAGCGCTCATCTGCATGATCCGCACCTGCGCCTTCTTGCCGGCGTCGATGCGTTGCAGCGGGGGCAGCGCCAGCAGGTCGTTGGTCATCTTGCCTTCGTGGTCCTCGATCCAGGACTGCGCCAGGTAAGGCGTATCGGCGCTTTCATTGGTCAGGACGATCGACACCGATTTCTGTTCGAGGCCCATGATGATGCGGGTGCGGTCCACGTTGACCGCGGCCTGGCCGGCGGTGGGCAATGCCAGCAAGGCGCCAAGAAGCGCCGGGGCCATCTGTCTGAGTTTCATGTCTGTGCTTTCAAGGGAACCGTTGTGGTATGCGGGGATGCCTTGCCTCAGCGGCAGGGCAGCGGTTGCGGGCCTTCGGCCAGCGCCGTGGAGTCGGGCAGGGTCAGGCGGCATTCCTTTTCGCCGGCCCAGGTGACGGTGAGCGCGTCGCGGTCTTGCGCCTCCACGCCGGTCAGGTAGACCAGCCCGTTGTCGCCCACCATGCCGGCCGTCCTGCCGGTGCGGGTGGACAGCACCAGGGCGCCCAGCGGCGGACTATGGCCGTCGGCCAGCCGCACGTGGCCCAGCACCTGTTCGCCGTGGCTGGCGCGGACGCGCGAGTAGCCGATGGCGCCCTCGGTCAGGACCTGGCTGATGATCGAGTCGATCACGTCCACGTCGTCGGGCAGGGCGTTCACATCCACCGCCACGCTGCTTTCGTGATAGCTCGACACGCCGTTGACCACGGCGATGCCGAAGCGGTTGGTGACGCCGTTGCCGTTGTCCACCGGCACGCCGCCGATGCCGTCGGTGTCGACCATCAGGCGCGGTTCGTTGCCCGCGGCTGGCTGGCCGAAGGCCGCGCCGGCGGCCGTTGCCGTCAGCGAGCCATACCAGTTCAGGCCGACGTTGCGGTATTGGCCGGGTTGCATGGTGAAGTCGGCGCCGGCGCGGCCGTAGGGGGTGCGGGTCTGGATGTTGCCGCTCAGGCTCTGGCGCTGCGCGTTGTCGTTGCGCTCGTCGCTTGCGCTCAGGTTCCAGGTGGTGTCCGGACTGCTGAAGTCGGTGTAACCGGCGGTGTGCTGCATGCGGCCGTTGTCGCTGCTCTGGTAGCCGTAGCTGGCCTGGCGGTTGTCGCCCAGGGGGATGCTGACGGTGGCGTAGACCTGGTTCTCGGTCTGGCCGTAGAAGCTCTGGGTGCGGGCGAACGACAACGACAGGTTGACGTTGCGCAGCCTGCCGAAACTGGCGTTCTTGTTGAGCGACAGCATGTAGTGGTTGTTGGTGGCGCCGTCGTTCCAGTAGTTCAGCCGGCTCAGCGACAGCGACACGCTCATCTCCAGCGGGCGGATGTACTGGCTGTACGCCACCGTGTAGCTCTGCTTTTCGTCGCGGAAGTATTCGCCGCGCAAGGCCGCGCGCGAGATGTATTCCTGCAGCGACAGGAAGTGCCGCCCCGAGAACCGGTAGCCCACGAAGGCGATGGTGCTGCCCAGGCTGTCGAAGGTCTTGGCGTAGTTGACGCGGTAGCTGTAGCCGATGCGGCGCGGCGCATTCGAGAACGGCAGCTTTGCATCCGAGCGGGTGACGTCGGCGGACAGCGCGCCCAGCACCCCCAGGTTCTGGCCCGCGCCCAGCGCCAGCGCGTGGTAGTTGCCGTTGGTGGCGATCAGGCCGCCATACAGCGAGGTATCGTTGAACGCGCCCCAGGTGGCCTCGCTCATCACGAAGCCGGGGGCCGCCATCTGGTTGTTGGCGCGGCCGCCGAACAGCGGCCGTCCGGCCGACACCTGGTAGCGCAGGTTGCCCTTGCGCGTCATGAACGGCACGCTGGCCGTCGTGATCTGCCAGCTGCGGGTGCTGCCGTCGCTTTCCCGCAGTGTCACGTCCAGGTTGCCGCTGATGTTCCGGTTCAGCGCCGGCAGCGCGAAGGGCCCCGGCGACACCCGCGTCTGGTACAGCAGGCGGCCGTTCTGGCTGACCGTCACCTGCGCGTTGCTGTTGGCGATGCCGGTCACCTGTGGCGCATAGCCCTGCAGCGACGGCGGCAGCATGCGCTCGTCGCTGGCCAGCGTGACGCCGGCGAAGCGGAATGAGTCGAAGATGGAGGACGAGAGGTAGGTCTGGCCCAGCGTCAGTTTCGCGCCCCATTGCGGCAGCGGCCGGAACAGGTAGGTCTGGGGCAGGGTGAAGCTGGACTGCGAGACGCCGCGGCTGTCGTAGCGGTTGTACTGGTAGTCGCTGCGCAGGCGCCATGCGCCCAGGTTCACGCCGGCGGTGCCGTACAGGGTGTAGCTGGCCGTGTTGCCGCCCTGCCGCGCCGTGTAGCGGTTGGCCAGCAGGTTGTAGTCCAGGATCACGCCGTTCACGCCCGGGCTCCAGCGCGCCGGCGGCACCCAGTCGGGATCCTGGTATTGCAGCCAGGCCTGCGGCAGCGTCACGGTCAGCGTCTGGTTGTCGGGCCGGTACTCGACCTTGCTGTCGGGCGTGTCCAGGTCGATGCAGGGGCCGGCCTCGGTGTTGACGTTGGCCAGCCGCGCCACGGCGTCGTCCTTGAGCGTCAGCATGTCGAGCATCGCCGGAGTGATACAGAACACACTGCCGTCGTCGATCACCGGCACCACCCTGACCAGGTACTGGCCCTGGATCAGGCGCTGATTCAGGTAGAAGTCGACCAGATAGCTGCCGGGCGCGAGGTAGCCGTCGCGGCTGAAGCTCGACAGGTCGATGTTGCGCTTGTCTTTGGTATTGAGAAAGCCGCTGCTGAATTCCGTGGCCTGTGCCGACAGCACAAAGGTACTGATTGCCATGAGTGATGCCAAGCGGGCCAGGATCATGATGTCTTTTGCCGTATCTCCGGCCTCAGGGATTGCCGGAAAACCTCGGCAGCGATGTGGCGGCGCGGCCACCTCGGTACGGAATGGAGGGCGTCGGATACCCCCGCCGCGTGGGCGGCGGGGTTCTCGGGCGCGGGGAGTCGCGGCGGCGGGCCGCTTAGAAATACGTCAACGTATAGGTCACCGAGCTGTTGACCGAGCCGGCGGCGCCCGCGCCGGTCGCCATCAGGCGGGCGAAGAAGTTCAGCACGTTGCCGTTGCCAGTCGTCATCTGCTGTGCGGTCGTCGCCGTCGGGGCGGTGCCGATCTTGATCGGCGTGTTGTTGTCCTTGTCGAGCAGCTGGACCACGACGTTGGCGGCATTGCCGGTGTTGGTGAGATAGCCCGACGCCGGGGTGGTCGAGGCGCCAGTGAACGTCACGCCAATCTTCGACAGCTTGCCGTTCGGGTTCGGGTTAGTGTTGGTATCCGTGTCAAACGTGCACCCCATCAGGTGGACGTTGATCGGCACCGAGGTGGAGAACTTGCCTGTGGCGGTCAGGTCTTTCTTGGAGACCTGGCCCAGATCGATGGCCAGGTTGGAATCCGCGGCCGTGATGCTGCAAGGCGCTTCGGTGACCGAGCCGGTGAACGTGATGGTGCCTTGGCCGAAATCACCAGCGGCGAACGCCGCGACCGGGCCCAGGAGGGCGGCGGTGGTTGCGGTGGCGAGGAGCGTCTTCTTAAACATGGATAGTCCTTATTGATATCCGAGGGGGGGGCTTGCCTGCGCTGGATGCCGCGCAGTGGTTGAAAAAAACGGATGCGCCGGGCGCAGAAAATTATGGGTCGGCTTGGCGCCGGTTTTTCTTCCGCCCGAAAGGGGATCTATTTCATTCGCATGGAATGTCGAGGCGTTTCGCGGTTCGTCGGGGACGGCGATGCGGATGTGCCGCTCGCGGCGTGGGGGCGCTTGTTCACGCGGCGGAACAAGGGTCGGCCAAGGGTGGCGTGAACGCGGGCGGCGGGCGCGGATGCGGCGAGGCGAGCATGAAGCCAGGCCAGGCGGGCGGGGCCGCGCTCGAGCGCCACGCGTGCAGAGGGATATGAGATATTTCCGTCATGCTGGCCATCTTGCATGGTCCGGATTATCTGAGCGTTAACTCGCATCAGATCGGAAGCCGCGGCGGCGCCGGGGCGCGGCGCCCAGGCGGGGCGCTCGGGGAAGCGGTGTCAGGAAAGCGCGGGCGATCCCGGGGCGCCGCAGGGCGCCCGGGTGGGGCGCCGGACGGGCGTCAGGCGCGCCAGGCGAGCACGGCGGCGACCACCACGCAGACCGCGGCGAACACCCGTTGCAGCACCGCTTGCGGCACGCGCGGCGCCAGCGTGCGGCCGGCCGCCATGCCGGCGATGGCCGCCGCCACGAAGGCCCATTGCGCGGCCGAGAGCGTCAGGCCGTGCAGCAGCGCGGAACTGACCGTGGCGGCCGATACCAGCGCGATCACCATGAGCGAGGTCGAGACGATGCTGATCATGCGCGCGTCGCTGAAGTGGGTCAGCGCCGGCACGATGATGAAGCCGCCGCCCACGCCGAGCATGCCGGTGCACAGGCCGGATACGGCGCCGATGCCGCCGAGCGTGGCGGCCGTCAGGCGGTTCCAGACGAAGCGGCCGGTCTCGGGCGAGAGGCGGCAGGCCTTGGGCGGGGCGTCGGCCGCGCCCGGGGCCGGCGCCTGGCGGCGCGACTGCTGCACCATGCGCGCGGCCACCAGCAGCATCACCGCCGCAAAAGTCAGACTAAGCCAATGCGCCGGCAAGCGGCGCGCCAGCGACAATCCCACCGGTGCGGTCAGCGCGCCCACCGCGGCCATCAACAGGGCGGCCTTGTAGCGCACCAGTCCGCGCATCAGGCCCTGCAGGGCGCCGACCGCCGACGCGATGCCCACGGCGATCAACGCCACAGGCGCCGCCTGCGTCAGCGTCAGGCCCAGTCCGAACATCAGCGCGGGCACGGCCAGGATGCCGCCGCCGGCGCCCGTCAGGCCCAGGGAGACACCGATGCACAGTCCCAGCAGGGTCGCGGTCATCATGATTAATTACTTTTGGCAATTAGCTTATTACTTCAAATAAGTATAGCGCGCCGGAACGGAGAGCCCGCCATGCGGATTTTGTTGGTCGAGGATGACGCCTCCATCGCCCTGGCGGTGCAGGCCGGCCTGGGGTTGCAGGGCTTCGTGGTCGATGCGGTCGGCGATCTGCGGCAGGCCGACCTGGCGGTGCAGACCTCCCACGTCAGCGCCTGTGTGCTGGACCTGGGCCTGCCCGACGGCGATGGCGTGACGCTGCTGGCGAAATGGCGCGCGCGGCGCCAGAACCTGCCGGTGCTGGTGCTCAGCGCCCGGTCGGGGGTGGCGCAGCGCGTCGGCGCCCTGCGCGCGGGCGCCGACGACTACGTCCTCAAGCCGTTCGACCTGGACGAACTGGGCGCGCGGCTGCAGGCGCTGATACGGCGCGCCGCCGGCCATGGCGCCGACCGCATCGACCACGGCCGCCTGACCCTGTTCCTGTCGCGCGGCGAAGTGCTGTGCGACGGCCGGCGCGTCACGCTGCAGCGGCGCGAGCTGGCGCTGCTCAAGACCCTGCTGCAGCATCCCGGGCAGATCCTCACCATGGACCAGCTGCGCGACAGCCTGTATGGCTTTGACGACCGGGTCGAGAGCAACGCGGTCAACGTGCACATCCACAAGCTGCGCCGCAAGCTGGGCGCCGACCTGATCGAGACGGTGCGCGGCTGGGGCTACCGCCTGGGGATGCCGGCGCCATGAGCCTGCGCGCCCGCCTGTTGCTGCTGCTGGGCGCGGTCTGGCTGGTGTTCGGCGGCGCCGTCACGCTGTGGGCGTTCCAGCATGCCAGCGCCGAGCTGGACGCGGCCCTGGATTCGCGGCTGGCGGCATCGGCGGTGATGGTGGCGCGGCTGATGACGCAATGGCCGCGCGCGCCGCGGGAAGACGCCGTGGAGATGGCGGCCGCGGTCGGCCTGCCGTTGTGCGATGGCCTGGCTTGCGAAGTCAGCGGACCTGCCGGCGACGCGCCGGCGCGGGCGCGGGCGCCGGGCGGGCCGGCGCTGGATGGCGCGCCGCTGGGGTTCGGCCTGCTCGCGCACGCTGGCGGCCCGTGGCGCACCTACGCCATCGAACGCGACGGGGTGCGCATCGCCACGGCCGGCCGCATGGACATCCGCGCGGCCTTGCACCGGCAGATGGCCTGGATGGCGCTGCTGCCCGGCGTGGCCGGCCTGCTGGTGGGGGTCGGGCTGCTGTGGTTCGGCGTCGGCCAGGGCCTGGCGCGCCTGTCGCGGCGCATGGCGGACATGCTGCTGCGCGAACGGCATTTCTCGGACCACGCGGCGCACGAGATGCGTTCGCCGGTGACGGCCATCAAGGCGCACCTGCAGGTGCTGGAACGCTTGCCGGCGACCGTCGGGGACGCGGCCAGCCGCCAGGCGGTGGCCCATGCGCTGCAGGGCACCGCGCGGCTGGAGCGCCTGATCGAGCAACTGCTGATGCTGGCGCGCGCCGACGATGACGGCGCCGACGCGGCCTGCGACGCGCTCGCGGTGCTGGCGCGGGTGGCCAGCCGCAAGCCCGCGCGGGTGCGCTGGCACCTGCCCGCCGGCCAGCCCTGGGCGGCGCTGCCGGATGCGCTGCTGGATTGCGCGGTGCGCAATCTGGTGGACAACGCGCTCAAGTATTCGCCGGCGCAGGCCGAGGTCGAGGTCCGCGTCTCGGTCGTGGCGGCCGACCTGGTGGTGACGGTGCGCGACCGCGGGCCGGGGCTGACCCCGGCGCAATGCGCGCAGGCGGTGGAACCTTTCTGGCGCGGCGGGCGCCAGGGCGAGGGCGCGGGGCTGGGGCTGTCGATCGTGGCCGCCATCGCGCGACGCCACGGCGGCACGCTGGCGCTGGAGTCGGCGCCGGGCGCGGGCCTGCGCTGCCGCCTGAGCGTGCCGCTGGCCGCCGGCGTCAGTCCCAGGAGCGCGAATAGCGATGATCGAGAAACAGCTCGGGCAGGCCCGACACCTGTTTGAAGCGCAGGACCTCGTCGTCGTCCATGCCGAGCTGGCGGGCGATGTCGGCCTCGTTCCAGCCGGCACGGAGCAGGCGCACGACGATGTCGGTCATGGGCATCACGCCGTGCACGCCGCGGGCGCGGTTGTGGCGGATGGTGGCGGCGATGCGGTCGGCGGCGCCGGCGCGCCCGGGGCGGATCGCCACGATGGGCAGATAGCCCTGCAGGCGCTGGCGGATGGGGCCCTTCTTCTTGCCCACGCGCTGGCGGTGGAAGCCGTCGACGACGACGTAGCGGTCGGGGCCGGCCTGGTGCGCGACGATCGGCTGGGTGTAGCCGTCGGCCTCGATCGACAGCTCCAGCAGCCGCATTTCCGGCGGCGCGACGCTGTTGGGGTTGTAGTCGTTGGCTTCGACGGCTTCGCCGGGGATCCATTGCACGCAGTCGACCGGCTCGGCGGCGAAGGGGCTGTGTTCATGCAGGCACAGGCGGATCCGGTTGATGGCTTCGATCCGTTGCCGGATCGGCAGGCTGTCCAGTTCGTTGAACAGCATCCTGGCCCGGTTCTCCAGGCTGTCGAGAAGTGGCATGCGCATTCCTTTTCAAGGTGGTCCAGTTGCCGCGGCTGGTGTGGGGCTGGAAGCCGTATGGTTGCAGCAGCGCGGCGCTGAGCCAGGGCACGCGCAGGGTGCAGGGCTGGTCTAGGTCGTCGATGTAGTCGAGCACGCGCTGGCGCAGCGCCCGGAACAGGCCGAGCTGGCGCGCTTCGGGGCGGATGTAGCCGTCGCGGATGCGCACCGTGCCGCTTTGCAGTTCGATGCTGATGAAGCCGAGCACGCGCGCATGGTTATGCCGCCGGACGATGAACCAGCGGTGCCGGGGACTGTCGTTCAGGGGATAACCGCCGCAGTCGCGGCGCACCGTGGCGCTGGCGAAGAACCGGCCCATCTGCGCGAAGAAGGCGGGCTCGTCGTCGTATGAGCGCAGCAGCAGGAAATCGTAGTGCTTCAGGGGATGCGTCATGGCGCGGAGCGGTGCGGGTCGGGAAGCAGGCTGTCGATGTCGCGGCGCGCCGGGCCGAAGGACAGCGAGCGCGCCATGTCCTGCTTGAGCAGCGACAGGCCGATGCGGCGCCAGGAGGGCTGCACCTTGCGATTCTCGAGGTCGGGGATGCCGGCGTCGGGCCACATCGCCAGCGGATGGCCGCGCTGTTCCCACCAGGCGATGAAGACGTCGATGCGCCGCGTGTACACCTGGCGCAGCGCAACGGGCATGCTGTCGAGCAGGAACTGGCTGTACTGGCGCCAGGTGTCGAAGGTGGGCGGCAGGCCCAGCCCGCCGCGATAGCCGAGGAAGCGCTGGCGGCAATAGCGCGCCGCGTAGTTGGCGCCCTGTACGCGCTTGACCGTGCGGAACCAGGTGGCGGGTTCGAGCTTGTGGAACAGGTCCAGCCCCTTGCGCTGGTCGTCGCCGTAGGGCTGGCAGATGCGCATCTGCGAATACGGCACGCCGGCGCGCAGCATCTGGTCGTAGAGGCGGTTGTAGGCGTGGCCGTTTTCGCCGGTGTAGCGCCACAGGTCTTCGAACTTCCAGTCGTAGATCGGGAAGAAGGTGACGGCGTTGTCGCGCTGCTTGTCGCGGGTGCTCCAGGCCAGCGGCTTGTGCGCGCCGGGCGGCGTCCAGGCGCATTTCTTGGTGCGGCGCTTGACGGCGAGATAGCGGTTGAGCGATTCGTCGGAACGGATTCCGACCAGGAACGCGGTGGTCGCGTCGCGCGCCAGCCATTGGTTGAATTCGGGCACGAATTCCTCGAATTCCATGCGATGGCGGTAGAACGGGAAATAGCCGGGATCGCTGATGACGGACGGATGCCGCGGCAGCGGCCGGATCCAGTCGGCCTCGCGGCCGGGCTCCCAGGCGCACCAGTAGGGTTCGCGCAGGCTCGAGGCGTTGCGCAGGTTGATCGGCAGGCAGATCCACCAGGGGTGGACGTCGGCGCGATCGAACATGGCGGTGACGTGGTCGATGGTGGCCTGGTATTGGCCTTCGAGGTCGATGAAGACCGCGTGCACCGGGCCGCGCCGCATTTCGCGCGCGACCTCGAGCGCCAGGTGCAGGGTGACGGAGCTGTCCTTGCCGCCGGAGAACGCCACGCAGACCCGCTCGAAGTGCTGGAACACCAGCCGGATGCGGGCCTTCGCGGCTTCGTGGACGTCGAGGTCGCGGTAGTGTTTCAAGGCCATGGGGAGAGCATCCTGTTCGCGTCGTTCCCGGCCCGGCGCGCGGGCGGGAGCTGCGGCGCGCCGATGCGCCCGGGCAGGGGCGGATCATGCATATGCGCTGCAACAAGCGTGTCAGGATAGCCCGATCCCACGGCGCGATCGGGGTCATTCCGTCCGCTATTTTCCGAGGGATCGGCGCGTCCGCCACGCGTGTGGCGGGCGCGCGTCTTACGCCTTCAAGTGCTCGTACAGGATGGTGGCGCCGATGCCGATCAGCGCCAGGCCGCCCAGCACCTCGGCGCGCTTGCCGGCGACGTTGCCGACCAGCCGGCCGATCATGACGCCCAGGGTCACCATCAGCATGGTCGCCAGGCCGATGGCCAGCGCGGTGACGGCGATGTTGTTGTCGATGAAGGCCAGGCTGACGCCGACGGCCATGGCGTCGATGCTGGTGGCGAAGCCGGTGGCGGCCAGCAGCCAGAACGAATGACGGCCGACCGGCGCGGCTTCTTCGTGGTCGGCGCCCAGGCCGTTGCGGATCATCATCGCGCCCAGGATACAGAGCATGCCGAAGGCGATCCAATGGTCCCAGTCCTGCACGAAGCGGGCGGCCATGGAGCCGAGCGCCCAGCCGATCACGGGCGTGATGGCTTCGATCACGCCGAAGATCACGCCGGTGCGCAGCGCTTCGGACAGCCGTGGCTTGTGCAGGGCGGCGCCTTTGCCGACCGCCGCGGCGAAGGCGTCGGTGGACATGGCGAAGGCCAGGATGAGGGTGGAAAGGGCGTTCATGCGGGAGAGGCTCCGACCGGGCGAAACACACAGACTTTCCATATCGCCCGGTCAGAAGCTATGGAAAAGTCCGTGGTCTCGCCAAACCGTGTCGGTTGCCGGCGCCATGGCCAGAAGGGCCAAGAGTGTTGACGCGGGCGCTTCCGGACGGGGCCGGAAGAGGCTACTCCCCAGGGAGGCTTGCAGTGTAGCAAAGGGCGCGGGGCGCCGGGGCGAAATTTTCAGGTTCAGGTCAGCCGGGCGCCGTTGGGCACGTCCAGCTCGGGCGTGACCAGCACGGTCTGGTCGGCGGCGTCGGCCAGCCCCAGCACCAGCACTTCGGAGCGCACCGGGCCGACCTGGCGCGGCGGGAAGTTGACGATGCCGAGCACGCGCTTGCCCGGCAGTTGTTCGAGCGTGTAGCGGCCGGTGATCTGCGCCGAGCTTTTCTTGACGCCGACGCCGGCGCCGAAATCAATGGTCAGCTTGTAGGCCGGCTTGCGCGCCTCGGGAAATGGATCGGCGGCGATGATGGTGCCGACGCGGATGTCGACCTTCATGAAGTCGTCGAAGCTGACGGTGGGGGCGGGCGGGGTGGCGGGGTCCTGGGTGTAGTGCATGGGCGTGGGGGATCGGTTCAAGGGGGGGCGGGCGGCGATGCCCGCGATGGCCCCATCATGCCAGATCGATGCCGCCGCGGGTCGGGCGCAGGGCGGCCAGCGCGGCCAGCTCGACCCGCGCGATGCGGCCGTCGATGGCGCCGACGGCCAGTCTGCCGCCGCGCGCGGCGAGGGCGTAGAGCACGGTGGCGATGCCGCCGATGCGGACCCGGGACGCCAGCAGCAGGTCGCCGCTGTCCGCGTCGATCAGCATCAGGGTGCCGTCGAGGAAGGCCGCCAGCACCAGGCCGTCGGCCACGACGATGGCGCTGGCCGAGGCCGGGGTGGCATGGCGCCAGCGTTCCTGGCCGCGCGCCAGCGACTTGCGGTAGATGAAGCCGCGATAGGCGTTGCCGACCGTGGGCGAGTAGTGCTTGCCGGCGATCACCAGGCCGGCGCCGAGCGCGTCATCGACGTAGGCGCCGCGGCATTCCATGGCGTGGCTGGCGGGCGTGCCGTCCGGCTTGAGCAATGGCCACAGGCGTTCGAGGCGACCATCGGCGTGGACCCGGCACAGGTGCTTGCCTTCGTGCGAATCGGGCGGCGTGCCCTGCACCGTGAACAGATCGGGCGCGCCGTTGATGCCGATGTAGTGGTTGAAGCAGTCGTAGTGGCCGAGATCGAGGCGCCGCGCGTCGGTCAGGGTGGCATCGAGCAGGACGTCGCCGGCGCCGCGGCGGCGCGCATCGATGCGGTCGCGGCGGCCGAGCAGGCGGCCGTCGGCGCTGGCGCAGAAGGTGTATTGGCCATCCTCGTCGCGCAGCGTCGTCAGCTCGCCGTCGCGCAGCGCGTACAAGCGCGAGTCGCGGCGGAAGCGGTCGGCGGGATCGGGCGGGGCGATCGCGTGCACGACGAGCGGCGTGGTGCGCAGGATCTCGGCGCCGCGGCCGCCGCCGTCGTGACGCGCGAGCAACGCGCCGTCGGCGCGGTAGCGCTCGAGCAGGCAGCCGTCGTGGACCGCGGCGAGCGTGTCGGCGTCGAGCCACGCCAGGTCCCAGATGGCGCCGCGCAGGCCCAGGTCGGGCAGGTCCAGCCATTGCGCCAGGCGCGAGGCCGGGTCGCCGTCATCGCGTGGCATGGCCGGGTCGAGGACGGCGGCGGCGGGGTCCAGGTCCGGCGTGACGGGCGCGGCGTCGGCCTCGGCCCATACCGGCAGCAGCGTTTCGAAAGCGGGCGGGACGTCGCCGTCCTGCTCGTCCCACGATTCATCCCAGGGGCGCACCCAGGCTTGGATGCGGCCGTCGTCGAGGTAGCGGCAACGCACCACTTCGGGCACGTTGAGGAAGGGGCGGCGGCTGGCGCCGCTTTGCCAATTCCAGGCGATCAGTTCGCCCTCGAACAGATAGCCGCCGTCGTAGCTGCCCGCGCCGATGGCGATGACGGGCTGGTCCGGATGGAAGGCGACGTCGTTGATTGGCAGGCGCGCCGCGTCGCAGGCCGCGAACGGCACGGGATCGCCGCGGCGGTAGAGGCCGACGCGGTAGCGCAGCGCGGCGCCGCCATAGGCGGCGCGCGCAGGCGGATTGATCAGGAGGGGAAAGGCGGAGGCCACGGCGACGATGTCGCCGGCCGGGTGGAAGAACACGCCGGTGATCCGGCCGGCGCCCCGCAGCGCCGGATTCATGAACGCGTTCATGATTGATGCGGCCGGCGTCCCGGGGCGCGCGGCGGATTCAGGCCTCGCGGGCCGCGCACCGGCCGCGCGAAGGCGGCGGGGATCGGCGCGGTGGCGGGCGGGCGCATGGGTGGACGGCCGTCAATGACGCGTCATGATTTGGCGGCGGCGGCCGTGGTGGCGCTTTTCTTGCCGCGCGGCTTGGCCGCGGGCGTTTCGCTCACCGGCGGCGTGTCGAACTCCTGTTTGTTTCGTTCGCCCCGCGGGGTGTTTTCCGGATGGGGTTTGGGAAAGGCCCAGGGTTTCGTTTTCTGATCCATTGCTTGTACTCCTTGCACAGGCGGAACAGTAGCATTTGCCGTGGCCGTGAGTAAGTGAGGGTTGACGTCAATATTCATCACATCGTGATATGAGGAAAGCGGAGGGCGCGGCGCCGCGGGTGCGGTGCGGCGGGCGATGGCGCGGCGGGCCGGCTACCCTACGACCACCGCGGCGGCGCAGCGTTCATTTCTGGAGGCGTTGTGTCTGGATTTCGCCGCATGAGCGCATTGCGTGAATGGCCCGTGCGAGCCGCGGCGTCATGGCGGCGCTGGCGGGAAGCCGCGTCCGCGGCATCCATGCAAGGGACCGCCGCGGCGCCTGCCGCGATGCTGGTCCCGGTTGCATCCGATCATTTTACCTTGGCCGCGCGGCGCCCTGGCCTGGCGGGCGAACAGCGCGCTCGATGCGGCGCAAAGTCGCCATCCGGCGCGGGGTCGGACTCATCCATTTGCGTCGCTGAAAGCAGTAGTCGCGGCCGGCGCGGGCGGGACTACGATGGGGCCGTGCACATAGGGAGGGAACTATGGACACGACCAAGGAATGGTACGCCGCCGTCAAGGAATGGCAGCGCGCGCGCGACGAATTGACCGCGGCCGTCGCCGCGATCAAATGGCCCGATCCGACGGCGGCCTGCCTGGCCACTTACGACCGCGCCTATGCGCATGAAACGGCCGCGCGCGAGCGCATGAACCAGGCCTACGAACGCGTCCGACGATAGGGCGCGCGCGCGGTTGCTACACTGCCGCGCATGACGCAAACCCGGACTTCCCTGACGATCCGACCGGCGCGCCCCGACGATGTGGCGGCGCTGGAGGACATATTGACGCAAACCTATGAAGGCACCTGGCGGCCGCAGATGACGCCGCAGAAGTACCAGCACTTCCTGGATAGCGGCAAGATCCCGCAATACGTCGCCGAGCGCGGCGCGCGCTTCCAGGTGTGCGAGGCCGGCGGCCGCGTGGCGGGCATGGTGGACTGGGAGAAGAACTTCATCTGGGCCCTGCACGTGCATCCGGCGTTGCAGCGGCGCGGGGTCGGCGCGGCGCTGCTGGCGCTGGCCGAGGATGGCATGCGCGCCGCCGGCTTCGGCGAGGCGCGGCTGGAGACCGACACCTTCAATACGCAGAGCCGCGCGTTCTACGCCAAGCATGGCTATGCCGAGGTCGACACCTATCCCGACGAGGAATGGGACAGCGGTTTCACGACGGTGCTGCTGGTGAAAGCGCTGGCGTGATCCGGCGGGCGGTGGCGGGATGCGCGGGTGCGATCCGTTGATGTGATCGGCTGCCGGCGGCGCCGTTGCCGGGGAGCCACGCGCATTGTGGCTCCATGAATTGAGGGTTATATGGCTCTGGCAATGGAGCCAGCGCGGCGCTATGGTGTGTGTTTCCCTTTCCCGCGCCTATTCCGCCATGTACCTGCCGTCCGCCTTCCGTGAAGATTCCCTCGAGGTCCAGCACGATTTCATCCGCGCGCATCCCCTGGGGGTGCTGATGACCAGCGGGGAGGGCGGGCTGATGGCCAACCACATTCCCTGTCTGCTGTATCCGGAAGGGCCGCACGGGGTGCTGCGGCTGCACATGGCGCGCGCCAATCCGCAATGGAAGGAACTGGCCGCCGGCGGCGACTGCCTGCTGGTGTTCCATGGCGCGCAGGCCTACATCACGCCGTCCTGGTACGCCACCAAGGCCGAGACGCACAAGGTCGTGCCGACCTGGAATTTCGTCGCCGTGCATGTGTGGGGCACGCCGACGGTGCACGACGATCCCGTCTGGGTGCGCGCGCAGATCGGCGCGCTGACCGAAGCGCAGGAAAAGGCGCGGGTGCAGCCCTGGCGCGTCGAGGATGCGCCCGAGGATTTCATCGCGGCGCAGATGCGCGCCATCGTCGGCGTCGAAATCGCGATCACGCGCATCGAGGGCAAATGGAAGGTCAGCCAGAACCGCACCGTGGCCGACCGCCAGGGCGTGGCGGCGGGGCTGGCCGATGAACAGGGCGACGCCGTGATGGCCGGACTGGTGGCGCGTCGCGGCGGGCTGGCGTGACCGGCGGGCGCTGCATTGCGGCGGATGAAGCATGGCGGTTGCACGCCACGGCTGGAATCACACGGGTTGACCGACACCGATCGAGGCCTGCAGGCGGCCCGATCAGGCCGCGCTAGCCGCCTGCAGGCGCCGCTGGCGCGCGGCGCCGCGGCCCCACGCCAGGCAGGCGATGGCCGCCGCCTGCAGCGCCGCCGCCACCGCGAGGAACCAGAACAGCGGATGCTGCTCCTGGCCGGACAGCGTGCGCAGCACGCCGAACACGGCGGGCGCGAAGGCATAGGCGCCCTGCGACATGGCCACGATCAGCGGCACCACCCGCGCCGCGTCCTCGCGCGCGAATTCGGCCTGCGCGATCAAGGGCGGCAGCGAGGTGGCGTTGCCGATGCCGGCGCCGAACAGCAGCACGCCCGCCCACACCGCCCAGGCATGGTCCACCGCCAGCATCAGCACCAGCGAGCCGGCGATCTGCGCGCCATAGGACAGGCAGGCGATCAGGCGGCGGTCGGCCGAGGCCGGCATCAGCCAGCCCACCAGGCTGCGGCCGGCGATGGCGCTGGCGGTGGCCAGGCCCATCGCGATGCCGGCGGTCTGCGCGCCCAATAGCGGCGCCAGCAGCGACAGCAGGTGCGCGATCAGGCCGATCTGCGCGAACAGCCCCAGCGCCATGCCGGCGCCCAGCGACAGGAAGGCGCGGTCGCGCCACAGGCGCGGCACGCGCGCCAGCGCGGCGGCGGCGGCCTGCGCCGGCGCGTCCGGCGGCACGCCGTCGGGATGCTGGCCGAGCTGTTGCGGCGTGACGGCGAACACCTTGCGCGCCAGCACCGCGATCACCAGCACCATCGCCGCGCCGACCCACCAGGCCGCCTGCGCGAAGCCGTAGCCCGCGATCAGGAACACCCACAGCGGCGAGAACACCACGCCGCCGATGCTGGCGCCGTTGTAGGCCATGCCCAGCGCGGCCGGCCGGCGCTTGACGAACCAGGGCGAGATCAGCGCGTTGACCGCCGCCGCGCCCAGCGTGACCCAGCCCATGCCGGAGAACAGCGCGGCCGCGTACAGCTGCCATGGCGCGGCCGCGCGGGCCCATCCCGACACGCCCAGCGCCAGCGCGATGGCGCCGGCCAGGGTGACCGCCGGCACGCCCCAGCGCCGGTACAGGCGCGGCAGGTTGGCCACGATCAGCGTGCCGCACAGGAAGTGCAGGGTGACCGCGGCCGACACCAGCGCCACGCTCCAGCCGGTGCGCTGCACCACCGCGTGCAGGAACACGGGCGGGCCATAGAAGCCGACGCCCCAGCCGAAGATGGCCAGCACGAAGGTGGCGTAAAGGACTTTCCGGCCGAAAAAACGCAGTGGGGTGTGCATGGCAAGCGGCTGGCGATGGCGCCGGCTGTTTTGTTGGGATGACTCGCAGTATGCTTGGCCCTGTAGACAACACTTTGGCCGGGACCGAATCATGGAATCCGAGTTCGCCGATATCAACCTGTCGGCCGTTGCCGGCGCGATCGCCGATCCGGCGCGGGCGCGCATGCTGTGCGTGCTGCTGGACGGCCGCGCCCGCACCGCCACCGAACTGGCCGCGGCCGCCGAGATCGGCGCCTCCACCGCCAGCAGCCATTTCCAGCGCCTGCGCGAGCAGGGGCTGGTGGAGCAGGCGGCGCAGGGCAAGCACCGCTATTACCGGCTGGCCAATGCCGAAGTCGCGCGCGCGCTGGAGGCGCTGCTGGTGGTGGCGGGCGCCGAGCGCACGCCGTTCAAGCCCAACACGCCGTCGGCGCTGCGCGAGGCGCGCACCTGCTACGACCACATGGCTGGCACGCTGGCCGTGCGCATCCACGACGCGATGCTGGCGCGCCAGTGGCTGGCGGCCGATGGCCGCGACTACGCGCTGACGCCGCTGGGCGAGGCCTCGCTGGCGCAGGTCGGGGTCGACGTGGCGCAGGCGCGCCAGCGCCGCCGCCGCTTCGCCTGCCCGTGCCTGGACTGGAGCGAGCGCCGCTCGCATCTGGGCGGCGCGCTCGGCGCCGCGTTGCTGGAGGCGCTGCTCGCGCGCGGCTGGATCGACAAGGACCTGGATTCGCGCGCGCTGTCGGTCACACGCAAGGGCGCGCGCCAGTTTCCGGCGTTCTTCGGCATGCCCGACGAGGCCTCCGGCGATAGCGCGGACTGGCGCCGTAGCGGCGGCCACGCCGCGGCCTAGCCCGTCATGAAATCGCTTTGCCGCGGACGAGAGGCCGCGGCGGTTTCCGCACGACCCCATCGACATCACGCGTCGCCCCTTGGCCGGCAGGCCGGGGCGGCGCACGCACCGCTTTTTTCATCGGGCATTTGCCCTGCACAGGAGGTGGCCTTGCCTACGCTGGCCCTGCACGCTTTCCGCCGCACTCTGCCAATCGCGACGGAACTGCGCATCGACGTCAACCATGCTCCGCATGAAGTGGAGACGGAACTCGATGCCATCCACGACCGCATGAATCGTCCTTCGGACCGCTTGTATGGATTGCCGGAGGTTCAAACCGACATCCCTGGCATGGTGCTTCGCTACCGCGAAGCCGATGGCGAGTATTACGTGTATGTGGTGGACGCGCGGCGCGGCCGGCTGGCGGGCTATACGGTGTTCAACCGGCTGATCGAGGTGGGGCGGCGCGCCGATCCCTACGTGCGCGCGCCGCACTCGAAGTACGCCGCGCCCTACCAGGGCATGGGGCTGGCCACCGCGGTCTATCGCTGGGGGCTGGAGGCCGGCCTGTGCATCATGAGCGGCGCGCGCCAGTCGGCCGGCGCCCATCGCCTGTGGCTGGGGCTGGCCCGCGACTACGAGCTGGGCTACGTCGACCTGCGGCGCAAGCGCCTGACCTATCTGGGCGCCACGGTGACGCCGCCGGTGCTGGGCGACCTGCATACCCGCATGTTCCTGCTGGGACGGGGCTGGACCCGGCCCGACTACCTGCGGGCGACCGGCATGCAGGCGCCCGAAAGTGCGCTTTCGCAACAGTCATAGGGGAAATCCCCGGGACGGATCAGCGCGGCGGCGGCCAGATGACAGTGTCATCGAGTGTCATCTGGCTGTCAGCCGCGCACCGCCTGCCTGTCCGGCCTGTACCCCGCGTCCGGCGGAAACGGGGACGCAATTCGTGCATTGCAACAATGTTTCTATCGAATGCCGAGGTTACAAAACTTATCCGAACTGTCATGAACAGCCGGGGTATGCTGGTCCGCAGAAAGAGGGCATCCGAAGTGCATCAGAACAACTTGATCTACAAGGGATACCGGCTGACGGCCAAGGTGTCCCGGGGCGCGGGCGAAGAGGTTCAGACGCTGCCCAGCGGCCCCGTTTTCATCGCATCGATCATGGTGGTCCAGGCGGGCGCCGTGCTGGAAGGCGGCGACGAATACCCCGTGCCACGCTTTGCCGAAGGCGGCTTCGTCTACAGCCCGCGCGAGGCGGTGCATGCCGCCATCCTGCACGGGCGCGAGATCGTCGACGGCCTGACCCACGTGCCATCCTGACGCCTGACGGCGAGGGAATTTCCACGGCGCCCCTGCCGCGGCGCGCCGGTCGCCATGATGCGCCGCCCGGCGGCGGCCGTATTCACTCGGCCGCGAACACGGCCTTCCAGTCGCGCGTCTTGGCCAGCGTCAGCACGCTGGCCGACTGTTCCAGGATGGCCACGGCCTTCTTGAGTTCCTCGGCCGACGCGCCGTCTTCCAGGATCACCATGCGCGAGTTGCGCGCATCGGCCATTTTCACGTCCGACATCTTGCCGTGGGTCTGGTAGACCTGGGTCCAGTCCATTTTCTTGCCGGCCTTGAGCGCGATCGGTTCGATGTACGTCAGCGCGGTGCTGCCGGCGGCGCGCACGCCGAAGGCGAAGTCGGCGGTGTGGCCGCTGCTGCCCTTGGCGCGCGCGCCCTTGACCATGCGGTTGGGACCGACGCCGGCCGCCAGCGCCCGGCCCACCTGGGCGCGAAAACGCAGCTGGCTGAAGCGCGGCATCCACTTGGCGCACTGGAACGACAGCGCCATGGCCAGCTTGACCGCGTCCCACAGGGCTTCCTGCAATTGCTCGTTGGGGCCCGTGGCGACGATGGCGCCCGACTTGTCGAAGTGCGCCAGGCTCACGCCCGGCGTTTCATTGAGGATGTCGATGCGCTTGGGCGCCAGCTCGATGCCGTAGCTGGAGGCATGCATCGACGTCTCACAGGCGTCGGTGAGATAGAACGTGGCGTCGTCCGGGTAGGCGATGAAGAACGCGGCGTGCTGGCCGTCCAGGCCCAGCGTCATCGGCGAGATGGCGCGGATGGCGTGTTCGCCCGCCGGCAGGACGGTCCAGCCGGAGGCTTCCAGGAAATTGCTCATAGGATCAGTTCGATTTGACGGCCCTTGAGGGGATGCGCGAAACCGCCGGTCAGGGCCAGGTTGGCCCTCGGCAGGAAATACTGCATCAGCTCGGCGACCGTGTGCAGGGCGGGCACGATGGGCTCGGCATAGCCTTCGCCTTCGTCCACCCAGATGTGTTCATGGCTGCGGTCCGCCAGCGGTTTGCGGTACTGCGGCCGGCCTTCGCCCACCAGGCTGGTGTGGAACGAGTCGTCGGTATCGACGCCGAACACGCGGTGCGGGCCGACGAACAGGCTGGCGCAGAAGGCCTCGGCCAGGAAGATGGTGGCCTGGCCGTGCACCACGGTGCGGGCGCCGCGGTAGATGGCGCGGAAGATGGCGTCGTCGCGCACCTCGCCCTTGACGCGGCACGGGCTGGCGAACTCCATCCATTGGATGCTGGTGGCGGCCGGCTTCGGGATCCAGGTGATCTGCTTGACCGTTTCCTTGGGCTCCGCAAGGATCTCTTGCACCTCATCAACGGTGATTAACGGTTCGAACTTGTTGGCCATGGAACGGATCTAGTAACTGGAAATGCGCCGTGCCACCCCTGTCGCCGCGGCAGGGCGCGCGGGGCGGGAGCACGCTTTTCCCGTCGGGCCGGCCAACGGGAAAAGCCCCCTCGCTGGGGAGCTCTGGCCCGCGCAGCGGGAGTGCGCGGGGGCGTAATCTTACAAGATGAAGACGGTCTCGGCTTTTGGCTGTATGGATATACAGCGGTCATCGCGTCGCGGCCAGCGTCCTACAGCAAGCTGGCGGCGAAAGTATCGCATTGCTTGAGATCGCCGCTGTCCAGGCCGCGCTTGAACCAGCGCACGCGCTGCGCCGACGAGCCGTGGGTGAAGGCGTCGGGCACCACGTAGCCCTGGCTCTGCTTCTGCAGCCGGTCGTCGCCGATGGCGGTGGCGGCGGCCAGCGCTTCCTCGACGTCGCCGCTTTCGAGGATGTTGCGGGCGGCGTTGGCGCGCTGCGCCCACAGGCCGGCGAAGCAGTCGGCCTGCAGTTCCATGCGCACCGACAGCGCGTTGGCCTGCGACGGGTTGCGCCGGCGCAGGTTGTCGACCTGATCGGAGATGCCCAGCAGGTGCTGGACGTGGTGGCCGACCTCGTGCGCGATGACGTAGGCCTGGGCGAAATCGCCGGGGGCCTTGAAGCGGTTCTGCAGTTCGTCGAAGAACGCCAGGTCGATGTAGACCTTGCTGTCGCCGGGACAGTAGAACGGCCCCATCGCCGCCTGGCCGGTGCCGCAGGCGGTGGGCGTGGCGCCGCGGAACAGCACCAGCTTGGGCGGCACGTACGGGCGGTTCAGGTCTTTCTGGAAGATGGCGCTCCAGGTGTCCTCGGTCTCGCCCAGCACCTTGGAGACGAAGCGCGCCTGCGGGTCGTTGGCGGGCGGGCGGCTGGCGGGAGCCTGCTGTTGCTGCGTGGCGGGGCCCTCGGCCATCTGCAGCACCACGCTGGGGTCGACGCCGAAATACATGGCCACCAGGGCCAGCACGATGGTGCCGATGCCGATGGTGCCTCGGCCGCCGATGCGCGGACCGCTGGCGCGGCGGTCTTCCACGTTGTCGCTTTCGCGGGAATCGTCCAGGCGCATACTGTGTCTCCGGGCGGCTGGCGCCGCCATGTGTTGCGTCGGCCGCGGTTGACGATGCGGCCTTCAAGAGTGTTAGGATAATCCCATGGCCCTTCATTTAGATATCCACCCCGCGAATCCCCAACCGCGCCTGCTCAAGCAGGCCGCCCAATGGCTGAACGACGGGGGCCTGGTGGCGGTGCCCACCGATTCCAGCTACGCGGTGGTCGCGCGCCTGGACGACAAGAACGCCGCCGACGGCCTGCGCCGACTGCGCGGCCTGGACGATCGCCACCATCTCACGCTGCTGTGCCGCGACCTGGCCGAGATCGGCCACTTCGCGCGCGTCGACAACCGCCAGTACCGCCTGCTCAAGGCCGCCACGCCGGGGCCGTGGACTTTCATCCTGGAGGCCACCAAGGAAGTGCCGCGGCGCGTGTCGCATCCGTCGCGCAAGACCATCGGCATCCGCGTGCCGGACCATGCCGTGATGCTGGGGCTGCTCGAACAGATGGGCGCGCCGCTGCTGTCGACCACGCTGATCCCGAAGGATGAGACCGACGCGCTGAACGATGCCGAGGCCATCCGCGAGCGCTACGACCATGAGCTGGCGGCCATCATCGACGCGGGCGCCTGCCCGCATTCGCCGACCACCGTGATCGACCTGACCGGCGACGACCCTGTCGTGGTGCGGGTGGGGCGCGGCGATCCCGCCACGCTGGGCCTGGCCTGACGCGGCTGAGCGCCCGTTCACGCGGCGGCGCCATTGCGGCCGCCGCGACGGCCGCAATGGCGCCGCTCCTCATTTAGCCGCACTGTTCGTCACGCGGCTCCTCTACAATCCGCTTCGCCATGAATGACATCATCCAGACGATCGCGGTCTACGCGATACCGGTTATCTTCGCCATCACCCTGCACGAGGCCGCGCACGGCTATGTCGCGCGCATGTTCGGCGATCCGACGGCGTACCAGGCGGGCCGCATCAGCCTGAACCCGGCGCGCCACATCGACCCGGTCGGCACCCTGCTGGTGCCGGCGGTGATCCTGCTGATGTCCAAGCTGCTGGGCAGCCCCGGCATGCTGTTCGGCTGGGCCAAGCCGGTGCCGGTCGATTTCGGCCGGCTGCGCCGTCCCAAGAAGGACATGCTGTGGGTGGCGCTGGCCGGTCCCGCCGCCAACCTGCTGATGGCGATCCTGTGGGTGTTTTCGCTGCGCCTGTTCCTCGAAACCGGCATGCAGGAGAGTTTCTGGTTCGAAATGGCGATGGCCGGCGTGCAGGTCAACCTGGTGCTGATGGCGCTGAACCTGCTGCCGATTCCGCCGCTGGACGGGGGACGCATCCTCTTCAGCCTGCTGCCCAACCGCCTGGCCTGGCAATACTCGAAAATCGAGCCGTATGGCCTGGTGATCGTGGTGGTGCTGCTGGTGACCGACGTACTCTGGATATTGATGCGTCCGGTATTGGCGTTGGGAACGGCAATCGTTCAGTGGTTTCTGTAGGATTTTGGCCAATATCCGTTAAACTCAGCGGTTTCATTGATTCTGGCCCTGAGGCATCCCGCCACCGGGCTTTGGAGCCCCTCATTTATGGCATCCCCTGCAACCGCCGCAGGCGTTAATTTCCAGGGCAGCATGGTGGCCCTCGTCACCCCGATGCAGCCCGATGGCAGCCTTGACTACGCTGCCTACCGGTCGTTGATCGACTGGCATATCCAGGAAGGAACCGATGCACTGGTGGTGGTGGGCACCACCGGGGAATCGCCGACGGTCTCCATGGAAGAGCATGCGGAGCTGATCCGCGTGGCGGTCGAGCATGCCGCCGGCCGCATTCCGGTCATCGCCGGCGTGGGCGCCAACTCCACCGACGAAGCCATCCACCTCACGCGCCACGCCAAGGCGGTGGGCGCGCAGGCTGGCCTGTCGGTGGTGCCGTACTACAACAAGCCGTCGCAGGAAGGCCTGTATCGCCACTTCCGCACCATCGCGGAAGCCGTCGACCTGCCGACCATCCTGTACAACGTGCCGGGCCGCACCGTGGCCGACATGAGCAACGAAACGGTGCTGCGCCTGGCGCAGGTGCCGGGCATCATCGGTATCAAGGACGCCACCGGCGACATCGCGCGCGGCGGCCTGCTGCTGCGCGAAGCGCCGGCCAGCTTCCAGGTCTTCAGCGGCGATGATCCCACCGCGGCCGCCCTGATCCTGCTGGGCGCGCGCGGCAACATCTCCGTGACCGCCAACGTCGCGCCCAAGCTGATGCGCGACTTGTGTGCCGCCGCCCTGGCGGGCAACGTGCCGAAGGTGCGTGAACTTAATGCGCACCTGGCCCGTCTGAACAAGGCTTTGTTCGTTGAAGCCAATCCTATTCCCGTCAAGTGGGCGCTGGCCGAAATGGGCCGCACCGCACTGGGCTACCGGTTGCCGCTGGTGGAACTGGGCGCGCAGCACCACGAAACGGTGCGTCGCGTGCTCCAGGAAACGGGCCTGCTCTAAATATCGTGAGGATACGTATGAACAAGCGTCATGCCGGTTTGTCGGCATTGATGTCTCTGGTGTTGTTGGCCGGCTGCAGCGAGGTCAACCAATTCCTGGGCAATGAAGAATCCGTCAATTACAAGAGCGCCGTCACGCAACGTGGCGAGCCGTTGAGCATTCCGCCCGACCTGACCCAGGCCGCCAGCGATCCGCGCTACCGCGCGCCGGCGTCGGGCTCGACCACCTATTCGCAATTCCAGCAGCAGGGCCAGGCCCTGGCCACCGCGCCCAAGGCCAGCAACGTGCTGCCCGGCCGCCAGGACATGCGCGTCGAACGCGACGGCGACCTGCGCTGGCTGGTGGTCGACCGCGCGCCCGAGGACGTGTTCCCGCGCCTGGTCGACTTCTGGACCGAAAACGGCTTCACGGTCGCCAGCAACAACCCCGGCGCCGGCCTGATCGAAACCGACTGGGCGGAAAACCGCGCCAAGATCCCGGAAAGCTGGCTGCGCCAGGCCCTGGGCGCGGTGTTGGAATCGGCCTGGGACAGCGGTGAGCGCGAGAAATTCCGCACCCGCGTCGAACGCGTCAACGGCCACACCGAAATCTACGTCAGCCACCGCCAGATGCTCGAAAAGCGCGTCGGCGGCGACGGCTCGCAAGTGCAGTGGCAGAACGGCAAGGAAGATCCGGGCCTGAACGCCGCCATGCTGGCGCGCATGATGGTCTATCTGGGCACCGACGTCGACAACGCCCGCAAGCTGGTGCAGCAGGCGGAAGCCGCGCCGCAGAAGCCCGCGGTGCAGCAGGATGTCCGTGCGCAGGGCGCCGCCCTGATCGTCAGCGAATCGTTCGACCGCGCCTGGCGCCGTGTCGGCGTGGCGCTGGACGGCGGCGGCTTCTCGGTGGACGATCGCGATCGTTCGGCCGGCGACTACTTCGTGCGCTACGTCGACACCGACACCGGCGAGAAGATCGACCAGCCGGGCTTCTTCAGCCGCATGTTCTCGGGCGACAAGAAGGCCGAGGCGCCGCAGTACCGCATCCACCTGACCGCCAGCGGCGAGCAGACCACGGTGACGGTGCTCGACGCCAAGGGCGAGCGCGACAACAGCGCCACCGCCCAGCGCCTGCTGAGCGTGCTGAAGGACAAGATGTAAGGTGTCCGCCGCGAGGCGCCTCCCGGCGCTTCGCGACAGTACGAAAAGGCCCCCACGGGGCCTTTTTCTTTTTGCGCCGGCACGCGCGCAAACAAAAAGCCCTGGCGCGAGGCCAGGGCTTTTTTTCGTGATCAGCGGCGGGGGGATTCGCTGATGACGATGCGATCAGGATGCCGGCGTGGTCGAACCGCCGGGGGTGGTGGAACCGCCGCCGGGCGTGGTGCCAGGGGTGGGCGCGGGCGCCGGCGAGGTGGCCGGCGGCGTGCTCGAAGGCGCGGGCGTGCTGGCGCCCGGCGTGGGGTTGTTCGCGGGCGCCGGGGCATCTTCCTTCTTGTTGCAGGCGCTGAGCGAGACGGCCAGCACCGACGCAATAATCAAGGTTTTGCTCATCATTTTTGGACTCCTGTAGATGACGACTCTTGAAACCCCTTCAGGGGAAACCAGAACCCAGGCTACAGGAACCCGTCAGCGATGCGAGTGTGGAAATTAAAAAGGTCGCATCCCAACGGCAACAAACCTTTCCGCGCGGTGTGATGTCTTGCTTTATGTGACCCTGCGCATAGACCTCATTGCGTTCTGTGCAAGTTGGATACGCGCAGGTGTCGGGATACTACGAGGCGACGTAATGGATCCAGCCGGAGTCGAGCCAGTCGGCCAGGCATGAGCGCGCCTCATCGGACAGGCGCGCGCAGGCGGGATCGGCGCAGTCCAGGCTGCGCGCGTCGGCCAGCTTGCACAGGGCGGGCGAGGCCGGCGTCATGGCGGTCTCGCCGTTGATGAAGAGCTGCTTGCCGCGATAGAGTATGCGGCTGCGGCGGTCCAGCACCAGCTTGCCGTGGGCGGGCCAGTCCTCTTCCAGGTCCACGTCCAGGCCTTCAGGGCCGTCGAACACGCTGAGGTTGCTGGGCTCGGTCAGCCAGCAGCCCAGGAAGCGCGAGGCCAGCGCGTCGTCGAAACGCAGCTTGCTGACCGTCTCCAGCGTGGCCTCGACCAGCGCGTCCGGCACCTGCGCCGGCGTGGCCACGGCGGCCTGCGCGGGGTCGCGGTAGACGGCCGACAGCTTGGGGCCGGGCAGCGCCGGTTCGCCATAGGGGCCGCCCAGCAGGCCGACGCGCGCCATCACCTGGTCGGCGGCGGCTTCGAGCAGGCCGCGCGCCAGCGTGGCCTGCGTGGGGGCGCGGAAACCGATGGAGATGGTCATGCAGCCGTCGCCCGCCGCGATGCCGTCGTGCGCGGCCTGTGGCGGCAGGTAGGGCATGTCGCCCGGCGCCAGCACGGCCTGTTCCTCGGGCTGGAAGTGGCTGAGGATCTTGAGCGGCAGGCCGGGCTCGAGCGACAGGTCCTTCTGGCGGCCGTAGCGCCATTCGCGCTCGCCGGCGGCCTGCAGCAGGAACACGTCGTAGCTGTCGAAGTGCGGGCCGACGCCGCCGCCGTGGCTGGCGATGCTGATCATCACGTCGTCCAGGCGCGCGTCGGGGATGAAGCGGAACTGCTGCATCAGCTCGGCCGCGGCGTCGCTGTGCAGGTCGACGCTTTGCACCAGCAGGGTCCAGTCGCCTTCGTTGTCCTTGGGCAGGCGGGCGAAGGGGCCGTTCTCCATCTGCCATTCGCCGTTCTCGCGCCAGATCAGGCGTGATTCGACGTCGTCGCGGCGCGCCAGCTTCTTGATCGCGGCGATGGTCACCGGCGGCTTGAAGTTCGGGATGGCCTGGCGGATCAGCAGCGGCTTCTTCTGCCAGTAGCGGCGCATGAAGTCGTTGGGGCTCTGGTCGCCCAACAGCGGCAGGGGATGGTCGAGGTTCATTGCAGGTGCTTTTTCAGGCGGTAGAGGGCGTCCAGCGCTTCGCGCGGGGTCAGGCTGTCGGGGTCGATGCCGGCGAGTTCCTCGCGCAGCGTGTCCAGCGCCTCGATGGCGTCGGCGCGATCGGCTGCGGCGTAGGCCTGCGCGTCGGCGTCGGCCGCGGCCGAGAACAGGCCCAGCTGCGGCGTGGGCGCGCCTTGCGCTTCGAGCCGTTCGAGTTCGCGGGTGGCCTGGCGGATGACGGCGGCGGGCACGCCGGCGCGCTGCGCCACCTGGATCCCGTAGCTGCGGCTGGCCGGGCCTTCGCGCACTTCGTGCAGGAATACGATGCCGCCGGCGGATTCAGCCGCGGCCAGGTGCACGTTGGCCGAGGCGGGCTGCTCGGCCGGCAGGCGCGTCAGTTCGAAGTAGTGGGTGGCGAACAGCGTCAGGGCGCGGTTGTGCGCCAGCAGGCGGCAGGCGATGGCCCAGGCCAGCGCCAGGCCGTCGTAGGTGGAGGTGCCGCGGCCGATCTCGTCCATCAGCACCAGGCTGTTGGGCGTGCTGGCCGCGAGAATGGCGGCGGCCTCGGTCATCTCCATCATGAAGGTCGAGCGTCCGCCCGCCAGGTCGTCGGCGGCGCCGATGCGGGTGAAGATGCGGTCGATGCGGCCGATGCGCGCGCGCGCCGCCGGCACGAAGCTGCCGATGCGCGCCAGCAGCACGATCAAGGCCACCTGCCGCATGTAGGTCGATTTACCGCCCATGCTGGGGCCGGTGATGAGCAGCATGCGGCGCGCCGGATCGAGGCGGCAGCCGTTGGGCGTGAAGCGTTCGATGGCCTGCTCGACCACCGGGTGGCGGCCGGCGTCGATATCGATGTCGGCCTGCTCGGACAGTTCGGGGGCGATCCAGTCGTGGCGCCGCGCGTGTTCGGCCAACGCCGCCAGCGTGTCGAGTTCGGCCAGCGCGCCGGCGCAGTCGGACAGCGGGCGCACGTGTTCGGCCAGCACGTCCAGCAACTGCTCGAACAGCCACTTCTCGCGCGCCAGCGAGCGGTCCTGCGCCGACAGCACCTTGTCTTCCCAGGTCTTGAGTTCCGGGGTGATGTAGCGTTCGGCGTTCTTGAGCGTCTGGCGGCGGCGGTAGTCTTCGGGCACCTTGGCGGTCTGGCCCTTGGTGACCTCGATGTAGAAACCGTGCACGCGGTTGAATTCGACGCGCAGGTTGCTGATGCCGGTGCGCTCGCGTTCGCGCGCTTCCAGCTGCACCAGGAAGTCGCCGCCGTCGGCGGCCAGGCCGCGCAGTTCGTCGAGTTCGGCGTCAAAGCCGGCGGCCAGCACGCCGCCGTCGCGGATCGCCACGGCCGGCTCGGCGGCGATGGCGCGCACCAGCAGGGCCGCCAGCGCCGGGTCCACCGACAGGTGCGAGATCAGGTCGTTCAGGCGCGGCGAGGCGGCCATCGGCGCGACCAGGTCGCGCAGCGCGGGCAGGGCGGCCAGCGCGTCGCGCAGGCTGGCCAGTTCGCGCGGACGCACCGAGCGCAGCGCCAGCCGCGCGGCGATGCGTTCGATGTCGGGGAAGGCGTTGAGCGCGCCGCGCAGCGTTTCCAGCAGGCCCGCGGAGCCGAAGGTCTGTTCGACGTCCATGCGGCCGGCCAGCAACGTCGAGATGGCCTGCTGGCGGGCGTGGGCCTGTTCGTTCTCGCGCAGCGGATGGTGCAGCCAGCGGCGCAGCAGGCGGCTGCCCATCGGCGTGCGGCAGCCGTCCAGCAGCGAGAACAGCGTGGGCGAATCCTCGCCCGACAGCGTCTGCGTCAGTTCGAGGTTGCGGCGCGTGACGGGATCGAGCAGCACGAACTGGCCGGGACGCTCGGCCGACAGGCTCTGCACGTGCGCCAGCGCCTGCGACTGGGTGCGGGCGGCGTAGCGCAGCAGCGCGCCGGCGGCGCAGATGCCGGCCGGCATGTCTTCGATGTCGAAGCCGGCCAGCGTGTCGGTCTTGAAATGCGCCAGCAGGTGCGCGCGGGCGCCGTCGCTTTCGAAGTGCCAGTCCGGCACGCGCGAACGGGCGCCTTCGAACGGGAAGTCGAATTCGGCGCTGTCGGCGCAGACGATCTCGGCCGGCGCGACGCGATGTAGCTCGGATTCGAGCTGCGCCGGCGCGCATTCGGTGACGCGGAAGTCGCCGCTGGCCAGGTTCAGCCAGGCCAGCCCGGCGCGCGGCGCGCGCGCATTGCCGGACACGAACACGGCGTCCAGCGCGCGGTCGGCCTTGGCCGGCAGCAGCGCGTCGTCGGTCAGCGTGCCGGGCGTGACGATGCGCACGATGCGGCGTTCGACCGGGCCCTTGGAGGCCGCGGGATCGCCGATCTGTTCGCAGATGGCGACGGACTCGCCCATCGCCACCAGCCGCGCCAGGTACTGCTCCATCGCGTGCACCGGCAGCCCGGCCATCGGGATCGGCGTGCCGTTGGACGAGCCGCGCTTGGTCAGCGTCAGGTTGAGCAGCCGCGCGCCGCGTTCCGCGTCTTCATAGAACATTTCATAGAAGTCGCCCATGCGGTAGAACAGCAGCAAGGGGCCGGCCTCCGCCTTCAGGCGGAGGTATTGCTGCATCATGGGGGTGTGGCCGGCGTGGGCCTCGGCGGCGGTGGTCTGTGTTGCGGAATTCATGCCCGTGATTGTATCGGGCCGGGGCGGGGGCGGGGCGCCCGGCGGGGAACGACCGGACGGTTTCGGCGGGCCGATGGCGCGGGCGGCAAAGGGGCATCCGTCGCGTCGGCGCCATCGGCGCGACTGGATGCAGGCGGAACGTCAGTGGTTGTGTGTCAGCGCGCCCAGCATTGCCGCGCGATCGCAGCGAGCCAGGCGTTGGGCGGTGGCTTCGCGCCAGCCCATTTCCCAGGCCTGGACGCATCGCGACCATTCTGAGATGGATTCACCGGTGTGTGCCGGCATGGCCCCTGCCCGGAAATAGGGGGCAATCAAGCAGACCGAGCCCCTGGCGGGCGGCGTCGGCGCCGAGTTTGCGCAGGTCTTCTCGCATGGCGACTCCGGAAGGTTTTGGTCGAACCAGTATGCGGCGCGTGCGCGGGCGCCGCAATAGTGTGGCCATACCAGGCGCACCCGTGCGCCGCCACCCCCCGCAGGCTGCTTGCCGGCGCGGCCGCGCCGCCGCGGGGCGGACGCCGCGCGGTGCCTGGATCGGGCGCTGTTTTGGGAGCGGCACTTGCGGTAGGGGGAGGCGGCCAGGTGGCCGTCTAAAGGTGATGCCATGACGCAATCGCAATCGCAATCCACGTTGCCGGAGACCAACCGGCCCCCCACGGACCCGCGGTCCGATTCGACCCAGCCGCCGGGACAGCAACCCGGCACGACGCCGCTCGCGCCCGACGCGGACGAAGACGCGCAGCAGGACCTGGAGGACCTCGAGCCCGAGGAGCCTGTCGGCGATCCGGCCGCCAACCAGCGGACGGATTGACGCCGGGACAGCGCGCGCGTCCTGTTCCTGGACGCGCGCCCACGCATTACACCGAGGAGCCACAAATGGCTGCAAACGCGAAGGGAAACATGGAGATGATCCATGACTTGCTGTATCAGGCCCTGGAGACCGAACTAGGCGGCATCAATGTCTACACCGCGGCAATCGCCTGCGCGAGCAACGAGGACCTGGCCAAGGAATGGCGTGGCTATCTCGAGGAAACCAAAACCCACAAGCAGGTCCTGCTTACCGTTTTTGAAGAATTGGGCCTGGACGCCATGGCGTACGTGCCGAGCCGCCACGTGGTCCGGCACCACGGGGAATCGCTGGTCACGGCCATCGCGCTGGCGAAAAGCGGGAGCGATCCCGCGGCCGCGCAGATCGCGGCGGGCGAATGCGTCGTGCTTGCCGAAACCAAAGATCACCAGAATTGGGAGCTGATCGGCCTGGTGGCGGAAAAGCTGACGGGAAAGGTGGCGCAGATCCTGAAGAAGGCCCACGACGCGGTGGAACAGGACGAAGACCACCACCTGTATCACTCGAAAGGGTGGACGCGGGAGTTGTGGATCGAAGCACTGGGCTTTCCGGCGGTGCTGCCGCCGCCCGAGGAAGTCAAAAAAGTCGCAACCGCCATTGGCGCTT